>NZ_JAHLPS010000051.1 GCF_018918055.1 Caproiciproducens sp. MSJ-32 | reverse complement strand
AATCCATCTCCTCTACAAACTGGCTTAGTAATCGCACAGAATCATTACTTGGAATTATGCAATCAATATCAAAAGGAAGTTTTAGTTGATAAACCTTTTGATTTAAAGTATAATTTTTTTGTAAAATGTTATGTTTTATCATACTAATATTTTACCATAAATCCCTTACTTCTCGAAGTTCGGGATTTATTTTTTTACATAAAAAAGGAGCTACGCACTAATCACTTAGTGCGACAGCCCCATAATTTTATGTATTAAATTTTTAAAAATTATGTATATTTTATTCTATAATAAATCCATTCTTTAAATTTTAAATCTATTAGATAAAACAGACAATCTCTCTGCTAAGTCTGTTACATTAGTCATTGCATTATTAACTTCATTTATGCTAGAAGAAATTGTATTTGTTGAAAGAGAGATTTCATTAGACATTTTATGTACAAACTCTGCATCATTTTGATATTGTATTCCTGTTTCTTTTAACATTATCAACAGCATTATTTATTCTTTTTGAAAGCCATTTAGCCATACCATAGCCTAGTATAAATTAATAATTTTTAAATAAAAATTATTATATTACTAAATAATATATTAAAATCACTATAATAAATGCACTTTTTAACATGAATAGTTTTCCTCATAATTCAAATAATAAATCAGACGAGAAATATCTATTTTAAATAATGAGGAGGACTATTTTAATGCAAAAAGTTATAAAAACAATGGACGGAAATCAAGCTGCCGCATATGCTTCCTATAATTTTACTGAAGTAGCAGCTATCTTCCCAATTACTCCTTCTACTCCTATGGGAGAAGCTGTAGATGAATGGGCAGCTCATGGAAAGAAAAATATGTTTAATCAAACAGTAAAAGTTGTAGAAATGCAATCAGAAGCCGGTGCTGCTGGTGCTGTACATGGTTCTGCTCAAGCTGGAGCCTTAACCACAACATACACAGCATCTCAAGGTTTGCTTCTTATGATTCCAAATATGTATAAAATAGCAGGAGAATTATTGCCGGTAGTTTTCCATGTAAGTGCCCGTGCAATTGCTACTCATGCCCTATCAATATTTGGAGATCATCAAGATGTTATGGCAACTAGGCAAACAGGCTTTGCTATGCTTGCTTCATCTAATGTTCAAGAGGTTATGGATTTAGCTTGCGTAGCCCATTTAAGTGCAATTAAAGGAAGAGTTCCATTTACTCATTTCTTTGATGGTTTTAGAACTTCTCATGAATATCAAAAAATTGAAGTGCCAGATTTTAATCAAATTAACAAACTTGTAGATAAAGAAGCATTAAAGGCCTTCAAAAATAATGCACTAAATCCAGAACATCCAGTAGCAAGAGGTACTGCTCAAAACCCTGATATATACTTCCAAGGAAGGGAAGTTCAAAATCCATTTTATTTAGCTATACCAGATATAGTTGAACAATATATGAGGGAAATAGAAAGCATTACAGGAAGAGCTTATCATCCATTTGATTATTATGGCGACCCAGAAGCTGAACATATAATTGTGGCTATAGGTTCAGTATGTGATACTACAAGTGAAGTAATTGACTACTTAAGAGCTAAGGGCGAAAAGGTAGGAATGATTAAAGTTCACTTATACAGACCATTTAGTGAAAAATACTTCTTTAAAGTACTTCCTAAAACTGTTAAGAAAATTGCAGTACTAGACAGAACAAAGGAACCAGGTTCTATTGGTGAACCATTATACTTAGATGTATCTAAGTTATTCTATAACAAAGAAAATAAACCTATTATTGTTGGAGGAAGATACGGCTTAGCTTCTAAGGATACTACTCCTGCTCAAATTCTAGCTGTATTTGATAACTTAAAATCTGATAATCCAAAGGATAATTTCACAATAGGAATAGTTGATGACGTTACTTATACTTCTTTAGCTAAAGGAGATGAAATTGACACTACTCCAGAAGGAACAATAAGCTGTAAATTTATCGGACTTGGATCTGATGGTACTGTTGGAGCAAATAAGAGTGCTATTAAAATTATTGGAGATAATACAGAGCTATATGCTCAAGCTTATTTTGAATATGATAGTAAAAAATCAGGTGGTTCAACTATATCCCACTTAAGATTTGGAAAAAGTCCTATAAAATCTCCTTATTTAGTTTATAATGCAGACTATATAGCTTGTCACAACAAGTCCTTCTTATATAACCTTAATGTGTTAAAGGGACTAAAGAAAGGCGGTACATTTGTACTTAACTGTCCATGGAGTGAAGAAGAACTTGAAACTAAGCTTCCTGCAATATTTAAGAGATATATAGCAAAAAATAATATACAATTCTATATCATAGATGCAAATAGAATTGCTGGTGAAATTGGCTTAGGCAACAGAATTAATATGGTAATGCAAGCAGCCTTCTTTAAATTAGCAAATATAATACCTGTAGAAGATGCAGTTAAGCATTTAAAGAAATCAATTGTTGATATGTATGGCAAAAATGGTGAAAAAATAGTAGATGCTAATAAGGCTGCAGTAGACAGAGGTATAGATTCCTTAGTAAAGGTCAATGTACCTGAAAGCTGGGCAAATGTAGCAGATGAAGAAGCTCCAATTAAGGATGAACCAGAATTTGTTAAAAAGATACAACGTCCTATGGAAAGACATGAAGGTGATAATCTTCCAACAAGCGCCTTCATTGGAATGGAAGATGGAACTTTCCCATTAGGTACTACTGCTTATGAAAAACGTGGTATTGCTGTTTATCTTCCTGAATGGCAGATAGACAAATGTATCCAATGCGGTCAATGCTCCTATGTATGTCCTCATGCTACCATAAGACAATTCTTAGTCAGCGAAGAAGAGCAAAAAAATGCTCCTGAAACCTTCTATACTAAGAAGGCTACAGGAAAAGGTCTTGGAGATTATGGCTTTAGAATCCAGGTAGCTCCTCTTGACTGTACTGGCTGTGGAAACTGTGCTGATGTTTGTCCTGCACCTGGTAAGGCTTTAATAATGAAACCAGCAGAAGAACAAATAATAGAACAAGAAGAAAATTGGGAATATGCAATGACCTTAACTCCAAAAGAAGATTTAATGGATAGAAATACATTAAAGGGAAGTCAATTTGTAAGACCTCTTCTTGAATTCAATGGAGCTTGCCCAGGCTGTGGAGAAACACCATATATTAGACTTTTAACTCAATTATTCGGTGAAAGAATGATTATAGCTAATGCAACAGGCTGTTCTTCTATTTGGGGAGCAAGCGCCCCTGCCATTGCTTATACAACTAATGAAGAAGGAAAAGGACCTGCATGGGCAAATTCATTATTTGAAGATAATGCTGAGTTTGGCTATGGAATGTATCTTGCAGTTAAGCAGCAAAGAGAAAAGCTTGCAGATTTAGTAAAAGAAGCTTTAGAATCAGCAGACTTTGATGAAGAAGCTAAAGCAGCCTTCACTGAATGGCTTGATAACTTTAATAATGGGGTAGGTTCTAAACTTGCTTCCAATAAGCTTTTATCAGCACTTAATAATCCAAAGTATGCTAATAATAATATTGCCAAGGAAATATTAGAAAGAAAGGATTATCTAGTTAAAAAATCTCAATGGATAATTGGTGGAGATGGCTGGGCTTACGATATTGGATTTGGAGGCTTAGACCATGTTCTTGCAAGCGGTGAAGATGTAAATATATTTGTAATGGATACTGAAATCTATTCAAATACAGGAGGTCAGGCATCAAAATCATCTCAAACTGCTCAAGTTGCTAAGTTTGCTGCTGCTGGAAAGAGAACTAGAAAGAAAGATTTAGGTCTTATGGCTATGAGTTATGGTTATGTTTATGTAGCTCAAATAGCTATGGGAGCTAATATGAATCAAACAATAAAGGTTCTTGCTGAAGCTGAAAGCTATCCTGGCCCATCACTTATCATAGCTTATGCTCCATGTATAAGCCATGGAATTAAAATTGGAATGGGAAATAGCATGAGAGAAATGAAAAAAGCTGTAGATTCTGGATATTGGCATTTATATAGATACAATCCTTTATTAAAAGAGGAAGGAAAGAATCCATTTATCCTTGAATCTAAGCCACCTAAAGAATCTTATAGAGATTTCTTAAGTGGCGAAATACGTTTCTCTTCATTAATGAAAGTATTCCCTGAAGTTGCAGACCAACTATTTAATGAAGCAGAAAAGAATGCCCAAGAAAGATATGAAGTTTATAAACGCTTATCTGAAGCATAAAATTATCACTAAAATAAAAATCCCCAAATTTGGGGATTTTTATTTTAAGATTAAATTTATTTTTGATTTGAATCAACATATTCCTTAGCATTAGCAGCTTGAACTTCACTTGGCTCTGTTACTTTAGAAACAGGCTTAGTTTTTTCAATATTTGCCCAGGCTGCAGTTTCATGTTTTTCTATAGGCATTCCAACAAACTTTTCTTTAAATTTATTTGTCATTTGTAATCCTCCTTAAATGCAATTAGATATAATAAAAACTTATATCAATATTATTATTAACCTATAGAAAAAAACTATGACTATATTAGATTTACAATTTCTTCTTTCTATTCACTTGCAGTTAACTCTGCTTCTTTTTCTTTTAATACCTTTAATAAATCCTTATATTCATCGCCTTCTAAACTCTTGAACATTTGAGTATTTTCATAATGATATTTATAAGGTTCTTTAAATTCCTTTATGTTTTCAATTTCAATACAGCAAATTTTATCTTTATAATTAAAATGATTTTTTACCTTTGATTCACCGTTAATTAACTGTATAAAAAGATTTATATTATGCTGACCGTTTCTTTGTCTATAATATTTCCAAGCCTCATCAACTGTTTTTATGCTGGTATTTCCATTAAAGCTTGCTACAGCTATAAATGCTTCTTTTTCTGTACTGTATAAGAACATTTTTCCATCCTTAGAAATAGTTTTAAAACTTTGTGGATAAGGTTTCCAAAGGTTTGCCAAATCCATATATCCATTCTTTTTAATAAAATCAAACCATTTATCCGATGTTCTTGCTAAACAATATTTCGCCATATAAATCCTCCCATTTAATAAAGATTTTCTATTAAAATAACATCTATCTATACTATATATAATTTTATTTATGTTTTTAGAACTTGTTTTTAATAATCAATTACGCTTTTAAAAAAGTAAGGTTTATATAATTGGAAAGATAAAAAAACAGAACAATATCTTAATTAGATTTTGTTCTGTATAAGAAAAACTCTATTATCTTTTTATTTCTAATAGTTTATTTTTTAATTGCTCTTCAATATTTCTTAATTCTAATTCAGCATTTTTACGCTTTTCACGTCCTTCTTCCTGTATTCGTAATATTTCATCAATAGTTGAAATTAAGGATTCATTTGTGTAACGAAGAGTTTCAATATCAACAATTCCTCTTTCAGATTCTTTAGCAGTTTCTATAGTTGAAATTTTTAAAGTTTCTGCATTTTTTCTTAAAAGTTCATTAGTCATATCTGTTACTTCCCTTTGTACCTTAGCTGCATTAGATGAATGTGCAACTCCTAGAGCCAATACAATTTGACTTTTCCAAAGAGGAATAGTATTTACAAGAGTAGATTGAATTTTTTCAGACATTAGGGCGTCATTATTTTGAATTAAACGAATTTGTGGAGCCATTTGCAGTGAAATCATCTTTGTTAACTCTAAATCATGTATTTTTTTCTCAAAGCGATTGCAAAGGGCTATAAAATCATTAACTTCCTGGGCATCCTGTGGAAGACCACTGGCCTTTGCCTTAGCTTGTAATTTGGGCAATTCCTCTTGTTCTAATTTTTGAAGTTTCTTTTTACCAGCTAAGATATACATAGAAAGCTCTTTAAAGTAAACCTTATTTATTTCATACATTTTATCTAACATAGCAATATCTTTTAATAGCTGTATTTGGTGCTTTTCTAAAGTCTCACACATCTTATTAATATTTTCTTCTACCTTTGCATACTTCACTTTCATTTGAGTAATTTTATTTTTCCCTTTTTTAAATAAGCCTAAGATACCTTTTTGTTCTTCTGCATCTTCAAAATTCTTAAGCTCATATACTACATTAGAAAGGATATCACCTATTTCTCCTAAATCCTTAGTTCTAACATTGTCTAAAGCTGTTTCAGAGAAGTCTGCAATTTTCTTTTGAGCACCTACTCCATATTGTAAAATTGAATTTGAATCTCTTAAATTAATCTTTTCTACAAATTGATCTACCATTTTCTTTTCTTCATCTGTTAAAGGAATATCTTCAATCTTTTCCTTTTGTACTTCTTCTACCTTAACAACAGGACTTTCATCTTGAAAAGGTTCAAAAACTAACTCTGGCTTTATTTCTATATTTTCATTAAAATCATTATTCACTCTAACACCCTCTTTGTATCTATATTACTTTTCAAAATCATTTTCGGTTAACCCTTCTTGTTTAAATAAGGTTTTTAAAACAGAAATATCAGTAGAAATATCTAAAGCCATATCTTCATATAAATCATCTAATAAATTTTCAAAAGCAGTATTTATTAAATCAATACTCTTTTCTATTTCAATTTTAGCCTTTTTAATATTATCTCCCTGAACTGGCTGATTATTTAGTTCTTTATAGGAATTAATCAATTTAATTGTCATCGGAAGATAATGATTAATGAACTTATTTACTTCATTTAACTTTTTAGGATTCTTTTCAATATAATTAAGTATTTGGTTAACTATATTTTGTAACTTACCAAGTTTTAATGAAAATTCTTCTTTATACAATTGATTCTTTACATTTTTAATCTCTTCAATATAATTTCTTCCTGTATTAATAATAGTGTTTACCTTATCATTTTCTTCTTCATTTGATCTTGATTTATTTTCTAACTTATCCTTTTCGTGCTTTTTAATATTTTGTTGTCTTTTTAAATTTAAATAATTTTCATAAACTTCATTTGTAAGCATAAAATGCGTTTCTTCATCATCTATATGACCTTCTTTAAACATATTAAGATCAATCATCTTTCTTAAATCCTTAATAACAAACTTTTCTTTTTTTCCAACAATTCTAGCTAAATCGTTAATTAAACAATAAGTGTTATCATCTAGGAAATTTACATATTTTTTAAAACGCCTTATTCTTTTTCTTATATTTATTCCATTTATGGTTACTCCCAAACTTGAAGCAAAGAAAGCTGCTATAACTCCCAATCCAACTAGACCTCCTCCTAACATATCAGGAACAACAGTAGTTACTATTGAAAAAACAGCTAGCAAGATTCCAAATACAAAGCTTCCAATTGAACCAAATATTATATAAAGAATTCCTGCAACAGTGCCAGCAGGTTTCTTTTCAATATATAATGTTATATCTTTTTTATTTGATTTATTTAAATTTGTGTACCTATTTTCTATCTTATTATTATATTCCTTTAATTTAGTTTTAAACTCATTTATTGTTTCATCAGTTTTACTGGCAATATCTCTTGTTATTGAAGCAAAATTTATAGCATTAAGTGCATTTTTTACAGTATCCATAATTTGATCTTCTAAATCAGAAAAGTCCTTTCTATACATGGTCTTGCCTCCAAATTATTTTTTATTACCATAATAATATTTTAGATTTATTATATCTTATTCTTACTTTAATTACAATTTACATAGTCTAAAATTATGGAAAAAAATAGGCTTAAGTATACTATATAAGTATACTTAAGCCTATTTTTTTGTCCTTAATATTTTTCAAAAATATAAGTTAATCTTGTAATAAAAGCAAATCATTATATTCTTTAGTTGTATTTATATTTAAAAAATATTTTTCATTTAATTCTTCATAATCTTTATCTTCAATTATTTTATAATTTGTAGTCCTAATGAAAGCCTGCAATTTATTTTGCTCTTCTATAAGTGCCTTTTCTATTTTAGGAATTAAGCTTTTAGAATATATTGAACATAAAGGCTGTAATTTCCCCTTAATTTTTGGTACCAATACTTCATATTCTCCAATTATACTGCCTATTGTGTTTAAGCTTCTTTCTGAAATTAAAGGCATATCACAGGCTATACATAATACTTTGTCATATTTTGCATTTATAAGGGCAGAATGTATGCCTGATAAGGGACCATTTCCTAAATATATATCCCTATAAACTTTCACTGGCAAAACATAGCTTAAATATTTATTATTAGAAATTACAATTATTTCATCAAAACTTTTTCCACTATTTATTATATGTTCTATAAAAGTTTTTTCTTTATAAAGCAGTAAAGCCTTATCATTATAATTCATTCTGCTGCTCTTTCCACCAGCTATAATAGCCAAACTTTTCTTTATCATGATTTCCACCTAAAGTTTTATAATATTTACTAAGTCCCCTTTAAATTTCACTCCATTATCAGCTTCTATTTCAATTATGCAATTAGAATTTAAAGCTGAACTAAGGATACCATTTCCTGATTTTATTTGGGTTATATTAACGTATTGCTTTCCATCAATAATTTCAAATCTACCCCTTAAAAATCTCCTTTTTGAGCCTTTCTTATTAATATCCTGAAGCAAAATTGCCTTTTCCTTTTTTATCTTTATCTCTTTAGCACCAGATAGTTTCTCCAAAGTTACCTTTACCAATAACTCAAAAGTAGTTAATGCTGCAGTTGGATTACCTGATAGACTTATTACTATCGCCTTATTTACCTTGCTGCATAAGACAGCAGAACCTGGCTTTATATTAACTTTCCAGAACAATTTTTCTCCCTTTGCAAGATCAATAGCCTCCTTAATGATATCCTTCTCCCCAACAGAAACTCCTCCTGTTGTAATTATTAAATCTACTTCCTTAGATAGTTTCTCTATATATTTAGCAATTTTATTATAATCATCATTAATATGATTTATATCTTTTACATTATATCCAAGTTCCTTTACTCTAGATAAAATTGAATATTTATTGCTGTTATAAATTTTCCCTTCTTCAAGTTTATTATTTATATCTATAACTTCATCTCCAGTACTAATAAATGCTAATTCAGGCTTTTTATATACCCATATTTCACCTATCCCTGAACTTGCTAAAATTCCTATATCAGCATAATCAAGTTTCTTCCCCTCTTTTATTAATAATGCCCCCTTAGATATGTCCTCACCTTTTTCGCAGATATTTTCCCCTTTCACAATCTTATTTTTTAAAATTATATAATCCCCTTCTATAATAACATTCTCCTGCTTTATAACAGCATCTGCCCCTTTAGGAATAGCTGCACCAGTCATTACTTTAACGGCTGTTCCTTTAGTAACATCCCCCTTATAAACTTCTCCTGCATATATTTTTCCTACTACTTTTAACCTTTCTGAATCTCCTGCAATTATTGCATAACCATCCATTGCTGATTTATCAAAGGGAGGATTATCTATTTTAGAGTAAATATCCTGAGCTATTATTCTATTTAATCCATCAAGTAATAGAACTTTTTCCTTTTCAAGATTATTCACCCTATTATTTAAAATTCCTATAGCTTCTTCTAAAGATATAAATGACTTCACTTTCATCCCCCAAATTCAAATTCCTTTTCTTTTTCTATTAAGTCAGCAAGCGCCTTAAAATTTTCTTTATCAACTATTAAAACCCCATCCAAATTTAACTTTACATCACTTGCTACAGCAATTAACTTATCTTTATGGCTTATTACTTTGCTGCTGACTTTATTTCTATATACCTCTATTTTTCTTAAATTGCTATTCTTATAACCCTCTACTAATACAATATCCTTATCTTCTGCTAATTTAATGATATCATTTAAATCAGTTTCTTCCTTTAATTCTTTTATTACTGCCAGCCTAGACTTTGATGATATAATAACAGTTTCAGCCCCAGCTTCCCTATGCTTATATGTATCTTTTCCCTTTTTATCAATATCAAAACCATGAACATCATGTTTTATTGTTGCAACAGTTAATCCCCTCTTTTTTAGTTCTTTGATTAAACCTTCTATAACAAAGGTCTTTCCAACCTTTGATCTTTCTCCAACTATATTTATTACCTTGGGCATACTCCTCATCCTTTAAAGTAATGATTTTAATCCATTTACAATTATATTTTCTGTTAAAATTGCCATATATTCAGGGCTTTCCCTCATTCCATTCTTTAACCAGTAATCTATTAATCCTATAGCTCCATATAATATAAATGAATAATACTTCTCAAAAAGTTCCTTATCATCAAGCTTAAAAATCTTAGACCAATCATTATAACTTTTTTCATATATTACTGAGACTATTTTTTTTACAAAAGCCATGTCTCCCCTATCACAAAGAACAACCATACAAAAATCCTTGTTTTGAGCTATAAAAGTGAAAATATCCTGCAATATTGGTTTTGTCTCGATTTTATTAGGAGAAATTTCATAAGATAAGATCATATCTTGAAATTCTTCATAAAGCTCCTTTTCAATCTCCTCTAGCATATGAAAGACATCTCTATAATGAAGATAAAATGTTCCTCTATTTATATCTGACTTTTCACAAAGTTCCTTTACAGTAATAGAACTTATATTTTTAACTTTCATAAGCTCTATTAAATTTTTTCTTAATATAGCCTTTGTCTTTCTAACTCTTCTATCTGTATTTGTCATAAAAATATCCCTTTCTGAACATTATTATAAGATACTGTTTATTAATGAACTCTTTGAAAAACATTGATTATTGTTTTTAAATTTTAATGTAATTATAATTATTATTGCTAAAAAAAACAACACTATGTTCAAAAACTTATAGCATCTGCACTATTAAATACACTATTAAATAAAGAAGGGGTGATAACATGGAAGATGCAAAAGAAAAAAAATCACAAATATTAAAAATTATTAAGGCACTTGCAATAATAGGAATAATACTAATTCCCTCAATTTATACTACTGTTTTCTTAGGATCAATGTGGGATCCTTATGGAAACTTAGATAAATTGCCTGTGGCTGTAGTAAATTTAGACAAGTCCTGCGATTATAATGGTAAAGAATTATCTATTGGAGAGGAGCTAGTTAAAAACCTAAAAGAAAATAATGCCCTTAATTTTAACTTTGTAGATAAAGAAACTGCTCAGGAAGGCTTAGATAATGGTTCCTATTATATGGTTATTACAATTCCTGAGAATTTTTCTTATAATGCTACAACTCTTTTAGAGGATAATCCTCAAAAAATGGAACTTCAATATAAGGTAAATCCAGGCAAAAATTATATTGCTTCAAAAATGAGCGAATCTGCAATTCAAAAGATTACAAACTCTATAGAAAATAGTGTAACTGAAGTTTATGCAGAAACTGTATTTGATAAATTCTCAGAAATAGGCCTTCAGCTTAAAGATGCTGCTGATGGTGCATCTCAAATAAATAATGGCTTAAAATCACTAAAGGACGGTTCTAATACTATAAGCTCAAATTTAAAGCTTTTATATGACAGTAGTTTAACCTTCAGCGATGGAATAAATAGCTATGAAAAGGGAATTAGCAAATATTTATCTGCAGTAAATGAAATTAAAGATGGCTCTATAACATTAAAGTCAGGAATAAATACTTTAAATAGTAAAGCTTCCTCTCTTTCAGAAGGAGTAAATAATCTTAATATTGGAGCAAACAGCCTATATGCAGGCTTACAAAAATACACTTCAGGTGTTGATTCAATAAAGGATGGAGTTTCTAAACTTAACTCTAATTCTAATGATTTGCTAGCAGGAGCTAATAGTTTAAATAATGGCTTAACAAGTTTAAAAGAAGGAAGTAATAATCTTGTAAATGGTCTAAGATCCTTATCTGCTTCTATAGGAGAAGCTGTTAACAAAGAAAATAGTGAAAATATTAATAAATTAACTTCCTCCTTGAATAGCTTTAACAGCTCAGGTAATGCTTTAGAATCAAATTTAACCAATATTGGAACTTCACTAAAAAATTCTTCATCCTACATTAATGAACTTCAAAAAACAATAGCTGAAATCAGCCGTTCAGAATGGTTCAAGGATTTAGATAGTGAAACACAAAATAAGATTATTAATAACTTATCAGCTCCTTTAGCTGGATTAGGAAATGAACTAACTTCAATTTCTAATCAAATGACTTCTGCTAAGACAGGATTTGAAAGTCTTGCAAATAATAAAGAGCTTATTGCTTCAACAATAACTAATTTATATTCAGGTCTAGAAAAGGTACAATATAGCTTAAATAATCAAATAATACCAGGAGCTGATAGTTTAAATAATGGAATATCTGCCTTAAAGGATGGCAGTGATAAGCTAACTTATGGAATTCAAAGCTATACTTCTGGAGTTTCAAGTTTATACAAAGGTACAAATAACTTAGCTTCAAATTCTGAAAGCCTTGTTAATGGAGCTGAAAGCTTATCAAATGGAACAACTGCTTTAAATAATTCAGTTCCAGCCTTAACTGATGGAATTAATAAACTTGCAGAAGGTTCAAATGATTTATCAGAAGGATTAATTGCTTTATCTAATAATAATCTTTCACTAAGTTCAGGGATTAACAAAATAAATTCTGCTTCTAATTCCATATCAGAAGGGGCATATAAGCTTTATGCCGGCTCTAAAGAATTAAGCAGTGGAGTTTCTAAATTAGAAGAAGGTTCAGAAACTTTAAGTAAAGGTCTAGAAGAAGGTTCAGAAAAGGCATCAACTACTAAGCTTACTGATAGCTCAAAAGAAATGTTTGCTTCACCTATTGAAGGTGTAGAATCCTTTAATAATTTCCTGTTCCCTAAATAAACTTTCAACAGCTTCATTATAATCAACTAACTTTTGAGCCTTCTTAATTTTTTTAGCATATTTTTTGTTATCTGAAAAAATATTTATCATATATCCCCAAAACTCTTTCATTCTAAAAATTGCATTTTTATCTTCATTAAATATCTCTCTATATTTTTGAAAAATTTCATCATGAAATTCCTTAAAAACTTTCTTATCTATAGATTTATCATATTTAATTTCATTTACTAGAGCTGGATTTGCTATTATTCCTCTTCCTAGCATGACTGCATTCACATTAGGAAAGGCTTGTATAAATTCCTTATAATTCTCTATTGTAAAAATATCTCCATTGTAGCAAACTGGATTCTTGCTTAAGGATAAAGCTTCCCTAAAAATATCTAGATTAGGTTTATTGCCATAAAAGTCCTGCCTTGTTCTAGGATGAATTATTAATTCTTCCAAGGGATATTTATTATAAATTTTTATTAATTCATAAAATTCCTCTGGCCTATCTTTTCCCAATCTAGTTTTTATAGAAATTTTCATATCATCTATCTTAAATATTTCTTCTAAAAACTTATCAAGCTCTTCTTTTTTAGCTAAAAATCCAGAGCCTCTCCCCTTAGATACTACTGTACCTGAAGGGCATCCTAAATTTAAGTTTATTTCATTATATCCTAACTTCTGAAGTTTTCTAGCAGTTGCAATAAAACCTTCTGCATCATTTGTAAGTATTTGTGGAATAAGATTTATCCCTATATTATTTTCAGGCAATATATCTCTTAACTCCCTAGTTTTAAGACTTCTACTGCTATTAGGAACAATAAAGGGCGCAAAATATTTATCAAAATTATCTCCAAAATATTTTCTATAAGCATTTCTATATATAAAAACTGTAAGTCCTTCTAATGGTGCTAGATAATATTTCATTTAACTACTCCTTTGTTTAAATTATATGAAATATTATAGCATCCTCTTTTTTTCTTATCTAGATAAGAAATTTATGTCAATTGATTTTTATATTGTTGATTGCTTATTTTTTCTATTTCCTCAACGTATACTTCATCATCTTCTTCATAATCATAGCCTTCATAATCATCTATTTTATTATGCCTTTGTAAGGCTTGATATGTATCTTCTAAATCAAAGCCTACTGAGTCATCAGTATGATGAGTAAAACTATGTCTAAAAGGTTCCCCAATTACACTTTCCTCTGTAACTCTTTTTTGAGAATTATAGCTTTTCACTTTGCTAATTGTATCCTGACATTCAATACAGTTTTCTGCATAAGGTAAGGCTTTTAACCTCTCTATATCTATATCCTTTCCACAAATTTTACACTTACCATAAGTACCTTCTTTTATAGATTTTAATGCATTGTCTATTTTCTCTAATAAAACTTCTTCATTTGCCTCAAGAGCCTTTCCAAGTTCAACTTGATAACCTTCATCAGCAATGTCTGCAGGATGATTATCATAAAAGGATAATTCACTGGCAGTTTCAGCATTAAATTGAGTTGCTCCATTTTTATTTAACTGATTTATAAGCCCGCTGACTTTTTTCTTTTCTATAAGAAGCTTGTTTTTAAAATATTTTAATTGATCCTTATCCATATAAATCCTCCCTTTAAAAGTTTATATAATTATATTTTCTCAAAAGAAGATTTTTTTATGTTAACTAATAATATATTTTTAGTTTACTTACTTGCAGACTTATTTTTTGAACACTATACTATATTAAGTAAGATATTTTTTCAAAAACTCAGAAAATGAGAGGGATTTAAATGAATAAAAAAGATATTTTAGAGCTAAAAAAACGTTTTAAAAAAGATGATTGCAGCTTTACCAGACTAACTGGATGTTATGTAAATGGAGATAAAAATATTATACTACACCTTAATGAAAGCTTTTTAAACCTTGAAGAAGATGAACTGTTTAAATATTTAGAAATTGCAAAAAAGACTTTATCAGGAACTATTGGTAATAACCTTCTTGAACTTAACTTCCCTATTAATGAAGAGGAAATTGGAGGAAGACAAAAATCTTTAATGATATTAAAGGCAAGCCAATTAAAAGATGAAAATCTACTTGATAATTTTTATAAAACAATTATAGATAGTTATGATTATACAGGTAATTTTTTAATCCTTCTTTTCCATGACGCCTATGATGTTCTTACTAAAACTAGTGACAATGGAAAATTAGATGAGTCTGAAGAAGTATACGAATATATATTATGTGCTATATGTCCAGTAACCCTTTCAAAACCTGCCCTTGGATATCTAGAGGATCAACATAAAATTGGAGCTCGTAATAGAGATTGGGTAGTAGGTCCGCCTGATATTGGATTTATCTTCCCAGCCTTTACTGATAGAAGCACTGATATTCATTCTGTAATGTACTATACTAAAAATGCAAAGGATCCTCATCCAGAAATTATGGAAGAGGTCCTTGGCTGTTCCCCTAAGCAAACTGCTGCTGAGAAGAAGGAAACCTTCCATACAATTGTAAGCAAGGCCATTGCTGATGACGAAGAAAAGGCAGAAGAAGTATTTTTAGAAATTCAAGAAAATCTCAATAATATTGTTGAAGAAACTGACTTTATTAAGGGTACAGAAAGAGAACCTATTGCATTAACAAATGATACTATCAAGGAAATTTTGGTTGAAACTGGTGTTCCAGAAGAAGTTACAGAAAAAATTGAGAAATCCTTTGTTGAAGCCTTTGGAGATACTCCTCCTGCTGTGGAGGAATTACTTGATTCTAAAGCTCTTCAATTGAATGAAAAAATAAAGAAAGAAAAAGAACTTAAGAAGAAAGTTGAAATTTTAGAAGCTCAGTTAGAAAGGGCAAAAGAGGAAATAGCCTTAGATGCCGAAAACAAACAAGCTTTAGAGGAAAATAAGGCTCTTATCGAAAGTTACGATGTAGTCCTTCAAGTAAAGGCAGAAAAAGTTCCTCAAATAAAATCAGAAATAATTGATGGAAAAAAATGCTTAATTGTCCCATTAGAAGAAAATGAGCAAGCTAATGTTATTAGCATAGATAAATAAAAAGAAGATTGATTCCAATCTTCTTTTTATTATGCAGCAATATTATCTGAAGCATTATTTATTTTAAAATTTTCCTTTAACCTCTAAACTGCTCCTACAAAAATGCCTCTCCAATTATATTTCCTAAGGTTACAAGAATTAAATTAGCAATTAAAAAGATCCCAAATTTATATACTGCAATTTTAATTGTTACTTGCCCCAGCATATTTATCTCCACTGCTAAAAAGTCCAGACTTATTCATCATATATGCTATCAAAATAGAAGCAATAAAGTTTCCAAGATAAACCAAGTACCTCTACATCACATTTAAAAACTTATATTGGGTCATATATAGATCATAATAAATTCCTTTTTTCCTTATTAGCTCATCATGATTTCCTAATTCTGCTATTCTACCATTATCTATAACCATAATCTTATCACAATCTCTAATTGTTGATAATCTATGGGCTACAACAAAGGAAGTTCTTGAATAAAGGAGCTTTTCTATACCACTTTGAACTAATTTTTCTGTTTCAGTATCTATATTAGATGTAGCTTCATCTAATATTAAAATTCTTGGATTTGCAAGTAATGCCCTTGCAAAGGATACTAACTGCCTTTGCCCCAAGTATAATCTAGAACCTCTTTCATTTACTTCAGTATGATATCCTTTTTCTAACTTCATAATAAAGTCATGGGCATTAACTGCTTTCGCTGCAGCTATAACTTCTTCATCACTGGCATCCAATCTTCCATATCTTATATTTTCCATAATTGTAGTAGAAAATAAAAAGGTATCTTGAAGCATTATTCCCATTTGGCTTCTTAATGACTCTAAATCAACATACTTAATATTTTTCCCATCTATAAGAATTTCTCCTGAAGTTGGATCATAAAATCTGCTTAATAAAGAAATAATAGTACTCTTACCAGCCCCTGTTGCTCCAACTAAGGCTATTCTTTCCCCCTTATTAACTTTAAAACTTACATTTTTAAGAACTTCGGTATTATCATCATAAGAAAAACTTACATTTTTAAATTCAACATTTCCATGAATCCTTCCAATTTTCTTTGCATTTTCTGAATTTTTTATGACAGGTTTTATATCTAAAATATCAAATATTCTATCTGCTGCTGAAAAATTTGTAATTAAAGTATTATAGAAATTAGAAAGATTCATTATAGGTCTCCAAAACATTCCTACATACATTAAAAAGGCTATTAATGTACCAATCTGTATTTCATTATTCATTATTAGTTTATAACCTATAAAGAATACTACTAAGGTTCCAACCCCCCAGGATAATTCAACAAGGGGCCAAAAGAAGTCATTTAACTTTACAGCCTTGATAAAAGCATCACCTAATTCCTTAACCATTGCCTTAAAATTTTTCTCTGTCCCCTTTTCCCTTGCAAAGCCTTGTACAACTTTTATTCCTGAAAAGTCTTCATGAGTAAAACCATTTAAATTGGACCTTTTATTTCTATAAACTTCCCATCTTCTTCTTGAATGAATTTCAATATAGAACATAGCAATCCCTAATATAGGCAATAATATAGTGCAGGCCAATGCTAGTTTAAAATTAAGAATAAACATTATAACAGCTACACATACAAGATTTAATAACTGAGGGATAAAGGATTGAATACTTTGAGAAAATAAATTCTTTAAAGCATTAACATCTCCAACTACCCTTGCAAGTATTTTCCCAACCGGCCTGCTGTCAAAAAAATCAAAGGATAAGGTTTGAATATGACTATATAATTCATGTCTTATATTTACTAAAATATTATTAGTTACTGAAGTTATAATAGTCCATCTTATCTTAGATAAAATCCAGGCAATTAAATTTATTATTATTAAAGCTGCTCCTATTATCATTAAACCTTCTACATTTT
>NZ_JAHLPS010000006.1 GCF_018918055.1 Caproiciproducens sp. MSJ-32 | reverse complement strand
GGTAAGATAAAAGAATTTAAATTTAAAAATATAAATCCCTTATCCAAATCTTCTTTAGAATTAAATGAGAGATTGCTTCAAAAATATTATTTAAATTTTTACAGCCTTTATAAAATGAATATCTTCCCAAAGCTTTTTTTCTTCTATTCTATAATATTTTTGAAGCAATCTCTCATTTAATTCTAAAGAAGATTTGGATAAGGGATTTATATTTTTAAATTTAAATTCTTTTATCTTACCTGATGGAAGAACAGCCATTATCTTATTGTTAACAATTTGCTTAGGCTCCTTGTTAATATCCCATATATATAGTTTTCCTCCAATTTTTAAATATTTAGTTACTTCTTCTAAAAGCTTTAGCTTACTAAAACTGTTCCATAAACTGCTTAAGTAAAAAAACATTGTACATGTATCATAATCATTTTCAATAATACAACTCTTATTATCTGAAGCAGCATAATCTACTGCTATTTCTCCAAATATATCTTTTGAAATATTATATATAACTCCAAAGCTTTCTCCTACATCAAGAATATTCCCTTCTAACCTTGTTTCTCTTAAATTTAATATTAATGTTTTACTCATCCCCCACTTTACCTCCCTTTTACATAATGTTATTTATATAATTATATTTACTTAGCATTCTTTTTATTCTTTTTATTTTTAATTAGCATTACTGAAATTAATATAATAATAAAAGCTATAATAAAAGCCCATATTCCATAAGGAAGATTAAATTTCCTACTAAAATTACTCATATTTAATGTATATAAGGCTCCAAATCCACTATCTAACAGATAAAATCCATCATCAGCAAACTTAATTTTTTCTATTTTACTTTCACTTCCTAAATTAGCTATGGCTATTAAATTACCTTTTGGAGTCATGGAATATAAATCTCTTGATTTATTGTCTGCAACTATCAAAGTATCTTTTTCAAAATATTTTCCTTCTTTATCAATAGCCAGCCCATTTAATGCTGCTACATCTTTATATTGATAAATTGGAGCATCAGGATTTTTGTTTATATGATTTTTTATTAGAAACTTATGAGCTTCTCCTTCTGTAAACCTTGGAGAAGTTATTGGATCTCCCCCACTATAATCAGGCCATCCATACCATCTGTCTCCTTTAATTTCATAAATATAATCTCTATCATTTTTTATTCCCCTAACTGTTGTATCTAAAATTCCTCCTACTATAGCTATTATCTTATCTTCACTAGTCATGTCCCATCCAGCAACATTTCTAATTCCATGAGAAAATAGTTTTAGCTCTTCTGTTTTTAAATCATAAGTTAAGATCGCTGAATTCCCTAAAATTTTTCCTTCCACAGTTTGTCCTTTTTCTGTACTAATTGAATAAGGAGAAAATGCACCTGTTTTTCCTTCACCATAGTTATCTCCAACTAATATCCAATTATTTGTTGGAATCTCAAAAGCTCCTCCTTTTTCGTTTACTATCCCATCATTTGTATTACTGCCAATTGCAAAATACAACTTATCATCCTTTAATAGTAAATTTACTTTTTTATTTATTCCTAGATTAGGTATATTAGTTACCAATTCCTTATAATTATTTGTGACTAAATCATATTCTAATATTCTATTATCAGTTGCTATGTATAACTTTTCCTTATAATACAATATATCTAATATATCAAAATGGCTATCTCTTATAATCACATCATTATTTCCATTTTTATTGATTATTTTTAGTGTATCATTAAAAGCTAAATATATATTTCCTTCCTCGTCCAAATCAAAACTTCTAGCATCTTTTAAGCCTTTTATCTTTATAGATAAATTTATATTTTTATTAATAACATTAAAATCGTAACGATTTTTAAATTTATAAATTCCAAAAGATATAGAAACTATAATTAATGCCGCTAATATAAATTTAATAAATCTCTTCACAGAATTCCCTCCATATAAAAGAAATAAAAAAGTATTATTATGTTTAATTTATATTTACAAATAAATAAATTATTACTTCTTTATTACATAAATTCACAAATCAATACTTATTATAATTATTTTTCTGATGTCATATTTTCTCTGCAGATAGAATAGATATAAATGTATTAAGGGGGGTATTATAGTGAATAATAGCAGCTTTTTAAAAAATTCTTTTGTATTAACATTATCTAATATTACAACCGGAATTTTAGGATTTATTTTTTCAATTTACTTATCAAAACTTATAGGTCCAGAAGGAATGGGTCTTTATGGTCTTGTAATGCCAGTATACAACCTATTTATTTGCTTGATGACTGCAGGAATAATTGCCGCTATTTCTCAAACTTCTGCCATATATAAGTCTAAAGGAGAATATAATAATATACATAAAACCATTAATACTGTTGCAGCATTTAATATTGTTTGGTCAATATTTATAGGAATTTTAGTCTTCTTTCTTGCCCCTTACATTAGTGAATATGGCATTCATGATATTAGAACAATTAATGCAATCAGAGTAACTACCCCTGCGATGGTATTTATAGCTTTATCAAATATTCTAAAAGGATATTTTTATGGCGTTTCAAAAATAACAGTACCTTCTATTATTGATATTTCTGAAAAGGCCATGAGAATTATTGTAATCACCTTACTTATATATTTTTTTAAAGCAAAAACCATAACTTCTTTAGTCACATTAGCTTATGTTTCTTTAGCTATAGGTGAATTACAAAGTTTAATATTACTATATATTTACTATAAATATTTAAAGAAAAAGACACCTATAAGTAATTATAAGGCTGAAAGGAGATCTCAACTTTTATTTAATGTCTTAGTAATAGCACTGCCTTTATGCCTAAATGGTTTTTTAGGAAATTTATTTTCAACCTTTTCAACCTTATTGATTCCAAGAAGGCTCGTGCATGCAGGCTTTGATGCAACTGCAGCATTAGGTCTAATTGGTAAATTTAATGGTATGGCCCTAAATATAGTTGTTTTTCCCTTAATAGTTGTGGCCTCCATAAACTCTCTTATAGTTCCTGATCTCTCCGAAAGCTTAAGTAAGGGAAATTATTATAATGCAACTATAAGAATTAAAAAAGTTATGAAAGTAGCATTTTTACTTGGACTTGCTACCACTGTTACCTGCAACATAATTCCTGATTCCCTAGGTAAAATGTTTTACTCAAGGGATGACTTAGGTAATTATATAAAAATAATATCTCTTAGTGCTCCAATATTCTTTACGGCAAATACAATGTTTGGAATATTAAACGGATTAAGCAAACAAGGAATAATATTAAGAAATTCACTAATAATTTCTGTTATTGAAATACTTTGCTTATATATTCTAAT
Source organism: Caproiciproducens sp. MSJ-32 (assembly GCF_018918055.1). Classification (GTDB taxonomy): domain Bacteria; phylum Bacillota; class Clostridia; order Clostridiales; family Clostridiaceae; genus Clostridium. Next base: position 14,972 of record NZ_JAHLPS010000006.1, on the reverse strand, counting down.
TGGAATTACAAAAATAAATATAATGGGATATGGAATTACAATTTTTATAACCTCTTCCTTAAGTTTATTTATTAATCTTAGGGAGGTAAAAAAGCATATGGATTTAACTCTTTCTGGAAGTAATATAATAATATATCTTTTATTATCAATATTAATTTTTATAGTTTATAACATGCTAACTAATATATTTTTAAAAGATTTATTTGTTATTAAAAATATAGTTGTAACTCTTTTAACTTTTTTAACTTTTGCAGGCCTTAGTTTCTTTGGAGTTGAAGAAGAATAAAAAAATCTCTGTTTTCGTAACAGAGATTTTTATTCTTTAACAAATATTAACAATACAATAACTAAATCAGTTGCTTCCTAAGATTTCTAGGTAATAATCTTATTATTTTGGGTGAGATTAGGTCTAAATCTCTTTTTCTTATTCCTCCTAAATATATCATTAAAATGAGGTAAATGCTTCCTCCTATAGCTATTAGCACTAAAGTTATAATCGCCATTATAATTTTTCCCCCACCAAGACTCTCTGCCAATTTAACTAAAGGGAATTTGAATAAATATATTACTATTGTCATTAAAATTGAACATATTGATGGAACTATTGCTTGTTTTATTATTGGAACTTTAACCCTAAAAAATTGCTCAATTTTTCTATGATTAATTATAGCTGGTATTAAATAAGATATAAAAGTTGCGATAGCAGCTCCAGCTACATTTAAAAAAGGAATAGGCACTAAAATAATATTTAAAATAATTTTTACTAACAATCCTGCTGAAACAGAAGCTATTATTATATAAAGCTTGTTTATTCCTTGAAGAATAACATTTTGTATTGTTGTTATTGACATTAATATAAGCAATGTAGAACCGTAAGTAACTAATTCATGTCCTGATGAACCATTAAACATAAAGGCATATATTTCTTTACTTAATATAGCTAAACCAAAAGTTGCTGGAATTACTATAATGTAAGAAATTCTAAAAGAATAGGAGGTTTGCCTTCTAAGATCTTTTCTATCTTTACGGATGAAAGCTTCAATTATTTTAGGAAAAATTGATGTTCCAAGAGCAGTTACTATTGCAAGAGGAACATAAATTAAAGTTTTATAATAGGAAAGCACTGCTGATAATCTGTCAATTTCTGAACTTAATCCAGCTTTCTTTAATAAAACTCCAAGGGTAATAGTATCTATTACTCCTGCAAAATTTTGAACTCCTGCTACTATACATATAGGTATAGCATAGGAAAAAAGCTTCTTTACTATTTTTTTACTATGTATTCTCTTTACACTTGGGTCATGATTTTTTTTTGCTTCTTCTTTATAATTTCTTTTTTCAAATATATATATTATATATATTATCGCAACAACTGCACCTAAAGATGTTCCTATTGTTCCTCCAGCACTCCCCCATTTTAAATCCTTTGTTATAAAATATAATAAGCCAGCAAAAACCAAGCTTATTATTACATTAATAAGCTGCTCAATTAATTGTGATACAGCTAGAGGTTCCATATCTTCCATTCCTTGTATATATCCTCTATAAGCTGCTATAATTGCTGCAAATATAAGGGCCGGAGCTAAAAATATAAAAGTTAAAGTTGAATTTTGCCTATTTATTATTTTAGCAACAGGAACAATAACAGCTAAAAATATTCCCGATATCATTATTGCGATTAAAGTAAAATATTTTCTTGCTAATTTCATAGCTCTAAGTGAATCTTTATAATTTCCTAGGGTTCTATATTCAGTAACTACTTTTGTTACTGCTGGCTGGATACCTAAACTTGTAACAGCTATTAGAAACACAAAAATATCATATCCAGCCGTATAAATACCATATCCTTCATCTCCAAGTATATAAGTTAATAGTGGTACATATATTGCTGATAATAATTTTCCTAAAATACTGGCAACTGATAATATTAAGAACCCACTTCCAGTTGACTTTTTTTCCATTCCCAATCTCACCTTTTTATATTATAAATTTAAAAACATCTTTCTTTATTTTCTTTAAAACAGGCGGAAGACTTTCGGTAACTGTTTTATTTGTAAGATAAGCTAATTTCTCTGGCGCATTTCTAAATATAAGTTTATAAGCATATAAATATTGATAGGTTAAGCCATATTTATTGGCAAAGAATGAATTTAATTTTTTATCCCCATATTTATTATCTCCTATTATAGGATTGCCAAGATAAGCTAAATGAGCTCTAATTTGATGACTTCTTCCAGTTAATAAATTTATTTCTAATAAAGAATAAGCTCCATTTGTTTGTAAAGTTTTTACTTCCATTGCTATTTCTTTTGTATCTTTTAATTTTTTATCATATACCTTTGATATATTTTCCTCTTCATTTTTACTTATATAACCTTTATATAATCCATCCTTTATTTTCCCCTTAACTAAGGCTGTATAATATTTCTCAACCTTACCTTCCCTTATCATTTCATTCATACTTCTAAGAGCTTCAAAATTTTTACCAAATATCACTACTCCTGATGTATTTCTATCTAATCTATTGCATGGAGCAGGAGTAAATGTTAATTCCTTTTCTGGTACATAATCTCCCTTATCATTTAAATAAGATAATACATAATCAGTTAAGCTAGCTTCTTTTCCTTTTTGATCTGGATGAACTAATATATTGGGCCACTTTTCTACGATTAAAATATTAGCATCTTCATAAGTTATCTTAATTCCTTTAGCATCTACTTTAATAAAGTTTTCTTCTTTTTTATCTTTAGTTGATTGAATATATTTAATTTCTACTATATCATCAATTTCTAAAGTATAGTTTTCCTTTTGCTTTTTGCCATTTACCTTAATATCACCTTTTCTTAAGGCTTTAAATATTCTACTTAAGGGAACATCTTTTAATAGTTTTCTTAAAAATTTATCAAGTCTTTGACCAGCTTCATTTGTACCTATTTCTATTCTCAAACTAATCACTCCTAGTTTTTTCGTATTTTAGTTATTTTTCTCATTGTTATAGATTAATATTAATTTAATTTCTTGTCAAATAATCAAAAGCCATTTGACACTGAATAGCCACACCTATTGAAAGACATTCTTCATCTATATCAAATAAACTGCTATGAGCAGGATTAATAATATTCTTTTCTTCATTTCTACAGCCAAGAAAATAAAAAACTGCCGGCACTTCATTTGCAAAATAGGAAAAACTTTCTACTCCCATTTTAGGATATTCCTGTAAAAGTATGTTTTCTCTTCCTATTACCTTTTCTGCTGATGAAATAAATAAATCTACCATGTTCTTATCATTATATAAATTTGGATAAGAATCCTCTATTTTTATTTCCGCCTTAGCCCTATAACTTTTACATATCATATTAACAATATTTATCATTCTTTCTTTTACAAAACTTCTATCTTCCTTGCTCATAGTTCTTATTATTCCAGATATTTTAACTTCTTCTGGTATAATATTTTTAGCAGTGCCTCCATGTATGCTTCCAACAGTTATTACAGCTGGATTTAAGGTATTAATTTCCCTGCTAATTATTGTCTGGCTAGCTATAATAACATGGCTTGCTATTATTATTGGATCTACTGTATTATGAGGATAAGCACCATGCCCCCCAGATCCCCTTATTGTTATTTCAAAGGGATTTGATGCTGCATTCACTATTCCAGACTTTAACATTATATTCCCGCACTCTATAGTTTCCTCCACATGTAATCCACAAATGCAATCTACCCTTGGATTTTCTAGAACTCCTTCCTCTATCATTAATCTTGCTCCGCCTATTGTTTCCTCTGCTGGTTCAAAAATAAGCTTTATATTACCACTAAAATACTCTTTATTTTTATTTAATATCTTTGCCGCTCCAAGTAAAATAGTCATATGTGCATCATGGCCACAAGCATGCATTCTTCCCTTTATTTTTGAAGAATAATCGCAGCTCTTTTCATCCTGAATAGGCAGCCCATCAATATCTGCCCTTAAAGCTATATTTTTTTTATTATTTAAGGAATCTTTAGTACCTTTTATTATTCCACATACCCCAGTTTTAGCATATTCCTTATATTCAATCTTTTCTTGCAATAAAAAATTCTTTATATATTTTGAAGTTTTATATTCTTCCATTCCTAACTCGGGGTATTGATGAAGTCTTCTTCTTATACTAATTAATTCATCCTTAATTTTTAAAGCTTCTTCTTTAAAATTCATTCAATTCTCCCTTATATTAATTGATAAAAAGTTCAATAACATCTCCATCTTTTATCTTTGCTGTATATCCAACATTTTCTCCATTTAAAGTTAAATTTACCTTTCCTTTCACATTTGAGAGATCATAATCCACATAATTAAATACATCTATAATTATATAGTCTTTTTTATGGGAAAGTGTTAAATTTTTGTTATTAAATATTACATTAATTATATTTTTATCTATTTCTTTATTTTCTAGTATTATTTCTTCCTCTTTATTTTTATTAGAAGTATTTATCTCTTTTTCCTCTAAAGGCTTAATTATATTCAGTTTTTCTCCTTCTGAAACTATATAATCATCTTCTAACTTTAAACCATTTTTAGCAATTTCAACTTCTTCTTTTAATATATATTCTTTAATATCCTTAATTGTTTTAGGAAGAACGAACCATATTTCGTCATTTTCCTTTATTTCATAATTTAAGCTTTCTTCCTTATCATTAACTTTAATTATTGGTTCTAAGTTTATAAGCTTATCATCTAAATATACTCCTATAGTATTTAAGTCTCTAATAACATCCTTAATTTGAACTTTTGCATCTTTTCCTTCTTTAGCATACTCTATTTCTATATTGTCCCCATATTTTATATGCTTATCTATACTTTCAATTTTGTCATTTACTTTAATTACAGGATATTTTCCCTTTTCTCCAAAAGCTATGCGCTTTACTCCATTTAATTTATACCTTAAATTCTTACCATTCTTAACCATTAACAGGTTTGGATTAATTCCTGCATGAATAATTACATCCATTACTGTATGCTCATGAGAATTAAACATACTTACTGTAGAACCATTTAAAGTTACATCAATAAAATTCTTATTTTCATTTTTTAAAGCTACTAAAGCTATTCCTAAAACTGTTATTCCCGCTGACCCTAAATCATTTTCGCTAATACATTCTATTACAGATTTTCTATCCTTAATTGCTATTCTTTGAACTGGCATATTTAATTTTTCACTAAGTTCTTCTATTATCCCTGGAGTATGAGCTCCTCCTCCAACTAAAAATAAAGCACTTGGTGGTTTATTAGCATTTAGTTCTATTATTTTTGTTGAAATCCCTTCTGCTAATTTTGAAACTATAGGTTTAATAACTTTTCTTACATCATCAGCCTGTATTGTATTTTCTAATCCCAAAACATCTATATATGTAATTTCTTTTCCTAGATTTATCTGCCTTTTAATATTTTCAGCAGTATTAAAGTCTACTAAATATTCTTGTACTATAGCTTCAGTAACTTCATCTCCTGCTAAAGGAACCATTCCATAAGAAGAAACTGTATCTTTAGAACTTATTGCAATATCTGATGTACCTGCTCCAATATCTACTAAGGCTATATTTAATAGTCTTAAATTTTTAGGTACTACTGCTTCTATTGCTGCAATAGGCTCTAAAGTTAAATTACTGACACTTAAACCTACTTTATTCATTACAGTATATAAAGAATCAACAACAGACCTTGGTAAAAATGTTGCAATAACATCTACAGAAGCATTTTCCCCTTTATGTCCTTGTAAATTTGAAATAAGATATCCATTTAAATAATAATTTTTAACAGAATATCCAACACAATAAAGTTTTCCTCCGGTATTCTTATTTATTTCCTTTTCTGCTTCCTTTAAAGCTATAAGCTCTAGTTTTATTATATCTTCCTTATTTATTTCCTCATCTTCATTTAGTTCTGTATATCCACTTGCATTAACAGTTCTTAAAAATCTACCGGCCGCAGCTATTGCCACAGTTGAAAGTTTAATATTAAGTTCCTCTTCAATTTCACTAACTATTTTTTTTACACTTTTGGCAACTAAATCTATATCATGAATTTGTCCATCTATCATTGCTCTTTCTTCATGTTCTACATATTTTTCTAGGATAACATGAAATTTATTTTCCTTAACTACTCCTACTGTTCCAATTATTGAACGAGTTCCTACATCTAAAGCAAATCTAATATCTTTTGAGCTTATCTTCTCCATTCTACCACCCCTTAAAACAATCGACAATTAATATTTGCAATTGATAGAATTCTACTTTTTCATAAAATTTTGTAATATCCTTTACAATAATAAATTATACAGGCTTTATATATATTAGGGAATAGATTAATTTATCATAGATAATATATTATTTTCCATAAGAACCCTTATAGAAAAAGTTCTGCTTTCTTTATCCTCAAAAACTATCTTAACTGCATCTCCTTTTATTTCACTAATATATCCCTCTCCATAATTCTTATGATGAACCGTAATTCCTACTTTTAGGCCGTAATATTCCCTGCTTTCTATTTCTCTAAATTCTCCTTCTGCAACAAATCTTGATACTTCCCTAAATCTACCCTGCTGCTTTTTAGGAGAATATATGTATAAATTTTCTATCGCCCTAGTAACCCCAACATAAAAAAGCCTTCTTTCCTCTTCTAAATTATTTTCTATAGATGACTTATGAGGAATTGTTTCTTCAACTGCATTTATAATAAATACATTTTTAAATTCCATTCCCTTAACACCATGAATAGTACTCAATATAACTCCTTCTTTAACTTCTTTGCTTATCTCTAATTCTTCCCTTACCCTCTCAATATGAGTTAAAAATTCAACTATAGTTTTAAAAGCATTTGCTAAACTTTTAAACTCTTCTAAAATAACTTCAAATTCCTCAATATTTTGATTATATCTTTCTGCATATTCCTTTAAGTAATCTATATATTTTAAATCAGATATTATATATTGAATAGCTGTTCCTAGGGATATTTTGTTTAAATATAATATCTCATTTTTTAATTCCTCAAGTTTTTTGCATTGATAAGGAGCCATATCAATTTTTTCTATTAATAAATCAAAAGCAGACTTATCTTCATAAGATTTCCTAATATAATCTAAATTTGTCTTACTAATATATCTAAAAGGTTTATTAATTATTGATAAAAAACTTTCCCTATCATTAATATTAATTGCAAGTCTTAAATAGGAAATAATATCCTTACATATAAAATGGTCATAAAAATTATATCCTTTATCTAATAATACAAAAGGAATGTTTCTTCTTATAAAGGTATTTATTAAGCTCATGGCCTCCATATTAGTCCTATATAAAATTGCATTATCAGCCAAACTTCCATTTGTTTTTTCTAAAACTTTTGAAATTTCTTCTCCCTGAATACTTTCATCAAAAGGAGTTAAAAATCTAATTAATCCATCATCCTTTTTAAAAGCCTCAATTATTTTTTTATTTCTACTTTTATTGTTGGAAATTATTTTCTTTGAAGCTTCTACAATATTTTTACTGCTTCTATAATTAATAGATAAATAAACCTTTTTAGCTTCCCTAAAAATTTTATCAAAGGTCACCATATATTCTGGTTTAGATCCCCTAAAGCTATAAATACACTGATCCTCATCTCCCACTGCAAAAATTGAATTATCTTCACCTATTATTAATTTTAGGAATTCCATTTGTAACTCATCACAATCCTGAAATTCATCAACTAAAACATACTTAAATAATTTCCTATATCTATAAAGAATATCTTTATTTTCTTTAAATAGATTTATAATTTTAATAGATAGGTCATCAAAATCCCATAAGCCATTAGTAGACTTAAATTCTTCATATTCCTTTAAACACTCTTCAAAAATATCCTTTGGCATAGTCGGACTAAATTCTTCTATTTTCTTTAAAGAAGTTTTAAAAATGGATATATTATTTAATACTTCCTTTATCTTATCTTCACTTACATCATCAGAATATTTAGCAAGTACAGACATTATTATTTTATAAGAACTAGTCCCATTAATTATTTGAATATTGTATCCTTCCCTTAAAAGAAGCTTATAAAAAAGTCCATGAAAGGTTCCAAAAAAAGGCGCCTTTTCCCTATCAAATAAATTTTTGTACCTGCTCCTCATATTATCTGCAGCAGCCCTAGTAAAAGTAATTACTATAATATTAGCTATATTAATTTTTAAATCTTCAACTAAATGATTTACCCTATTTATAATTACGGTAGTTTTTCCTGAACCAGGAGCAGCAACTACAAGTACATTTCTATTTTTTATGTAAACTGCTTCTTTTTGATATTTGTCTAACTTAATAATAACAATCTCTCCTTCTGCCTTTAATTATTACCCTTATTATAAAATTAATTACTATATTGTAATAATTTCTTTATCATTGTAAAATATTATTATTGTATTTGTATATTCATTAGATTATTTATATAATCATTTTAATATAAAAGGAGAATAAAATGGAAAACTTAATTAGATTTGATGTCACTAACGAACGTAATCTTACTATGTTAGTAGACTTCTATGAACTTACAATGGGAAACGGTTATTTTAATAAAGGTGTTCAAGATAAAATTGCATACTTTGATATGTTTTTCAGAAAAATTCCTGATGATGGCGGATATTGTATTATGGCAGGGGTTGAACAGCTAATACAATATCTAAGCAACTTAAAATTCACTAATTCCGATATAGAATTTTTAAAAAGCAAAAATTTATTTTCTGAAGAATTTTTAGAATATTTAAGAAACTTTAAATTTGAATGTGATGTTTGGGCAATTCCAGAAGGAAATTTTGTTTTTCCTTCTCAACCTCTAGTTACTGTTAGAGGCCCTGTTGTACAGGCTCAATTCATTGAAACCATGCTTTTACTTACAATTAATCATCAAACCCTTATTGCAACTAAAGCAAATAGAATTTGCAGGGCTGCTGCTGGCAGAAAAGTAATGGAATTTGGTTCCCGTAGAGCTCAAGGCTATGATGGGGCTATTTATGGTTCAAGAGCTGCTATTATAGGAGGCTGTGATTCTACCGCATGTACAATTTCAGATAAATACTTTAATGTTCCTGCTGTAGGAACTATGGCTCATAGCTGGGTTCAATTATTTGATAGCGAATATGAGGCTTTTAAAGCTTGGGCAGAAACTTACCCTGATAATTGTTCTCTATTAATAGATACTTATAATGTATTAAAATCTGGATTACCAAATGCAATTAAAGTTTTTGATGAAGTATTAAAACCTCTAGGCAAAAGACCTAATAGTATAAGAATAGATTCTGGTGATATTGCATATCTAACTAAAAAATGCAGAAAAATCTTAGATGAAGCCGGATATAAAGATTGTAAAATATTAGTTTCAAATTCCTTAGACGAACATATAATTAGAGACGTATTAAATCAAGGAGCATGTGTAGATGCCTTTGGCGTTGGAGAAAGATTAATAACTGCTAAATCTGAACCAGTATTTGGCGGAGTTTATAAGTTAGTTGCAGTAGAAAAGGATAATAAAATTATACCTAAAATAAAAATTAGTGAAAATACTGAAAAAATTACTAATCCAGGATTTAAAAAGATTTACAGAATTTTTGATAAGGATACAGATAATGCTATAGCTGACCTTATAACTCTTCATGATGAAGTAATTGATGAAGATAAGCCACTAGAAATCTTCCATCCTATTGAAACTTGGAAAAGAAAGAGAATTACTAACTTCTATGCTAAAGAGTTAATGGTTAAGATTTTTGATAAGGGTAATTTAGTTTATAAGAGTCCTTCAGTATTAGAAATAAAAGAATTTTCTAAGAAAGAAAGTAAGAAAATGTGGCCTGAAATTTTAAGATTTGAAAATCCTCATACCTATTATGTTGATTTATCTCAAAAGCTATGGGATTTAAAGCAAGAATTGCTTCATAAAGGCGGCTATTAAAAATAAATATTTTTTACATAAAAATAACAGTTAAAAATGATTTCTAAATAAATTGAAACCTTCTTAACTGTTATTTTTATTTTTATATTAATAATTTATAACCTTTTCATTGTTAGTAAAATCTAAGTATTCATCCGGCGAATAATAATCACTTTCTAATTGAAATAATAAGGAATCATTATTTTTCCAATCATTGCCGTTTGATAAAAATTCCCTAAATGGGCAAATTTCATGTCCAACTTCCTCAGAATATAATGGGCATGTATTATAACAGCTAACTTTTTCTTTCTTTGTTGACCAAAATGGACATATACTCAAATCTCTCACCCCATTGCGATATTTTTTATATAGCCTTTTACCCCATTATAGTATATATATTTAGAAAAATAAAGTAATTTAACCTTTTTTAGAAAAAATTAATATTTAATGGGTGATTTTTTTACTCCACTCCAAAGAATGAAAATATAAATCCCATAATTTTCCTTCATCCACTCCAAGCAAAGCACATAATTTAATTATTTTTTCTTCTTCTACCTTTTCGTAAGCTAAAACCAGATCAAGAATATTTTTAAGAATACAATTTTTTCCCAATAAAGCTTCTTTAATATTATTATTAATAGGCAAATCCTCAAGAAGTATTTTTAAATCCTTTTCCATCATTAAATGCAAATTAGAAAATAAACCTACAAGGAAGGCCTCCTCTTTCTTTTCATAGCATATTAATTCTGCAAGCTTTTCACAATATTTTGCTCTTATTACAGTATTATAAGTATGTTCATCATTGCTATTTGAAGAAAGTTCAATAAAAGATAATACAGATAACCATTTCATTAGTTCTTCCTTTCCAATAAGTAAAATAGCTTCTTTGATAGAACTTATTTCTTCAATAAAATCAAAATATGATGAATTAATAAATTTTAAGAATTTATATGTTAAAGCAACATCTCTTTTTATCATATTTTCTATCTTTTCAAGATCACTATTTTCTTTTATTAGTTCTGCTAAAATTAAAAATACACTGCTATTTTTAATTTTTATATCCTTTCCTAAAAATATAGATGGTTTACTGTAATAGTAGCCTTGAAAATAATGAAATCCTAATTTCTTCGCTTCATTTAAAGCCTCAATATTTTCTATTTTTTCGGCTAACATTTTAATATTATGTTTCTTACATAGCTTTGCTATTTTTTCCCTTTTTTCTTTAGAAGATAATATAAAATCTACTTTTACTACATCTATCAAGTCTACAAATTCTTTTAAATCTTCTTCCCTTTCAACATCATCTAAAGCAAGGGAATAACCTTGCTTTTTTAATTTTTTTAAATTTTTCATTACCTCTTCAGTAGGCTTTACATTCTCTAATATTTCTATAACAACTTTATCTTTTGGCAGCAATGTAGCAATATTTTTATTAATAAGTTGTTCAGGAAAATTTACAAATCCAATTTTATTATTTGTTAGCTTATCTATTCCAAAAGCATTTATATTCTCTATTAGCTGATAAGTTGCTAATTCATCTTCCACATTAGAATTGAAACTATTTATAGTAGAATTTCTATATAATAATTCATATGCAACAACTTTTTCCTCCCTATCATATATTCCTTGCCTTGCTATAAAAATATCCATAGTCTCATCCTCGTTTATTTATTTTATTTATAATTATGTATCAATTATACAATATTTAACAGAAACCTAAAATATATTTAATATTTTTGTATTTTTATTTTCAAATTTTTATAATCTATTGAAAATATTACAAGCTTTGTATAAAATATTTTTATTATAATTAAAGAAAAGAAATTTAATTAATATTCATTATTTATTAAAATGAAATATTAATAAGTAAGTAATATTGACTTTTAATTGCTATTTATATATAATAAAATTAAAATATATAAAGGATGGTGCACTATGGAAAATATTACTTCTATTTTCAAGGAGAAAAAACTTAAACTGACTCCTCAAAGATTAGCGGTTTATAAATATTTAATGAGCACACATGATCATCCTTCTGCAGAAATTATATATAAAGCTCTTCAGCCTGAATATCCTACTATGAGCTTAGCTACTGTCTATAAGGCCTTAAAGACTTTAGTGGAAGTTAACTTAGTACAAGAAATTAATGTTGGTGAAGGAAATTTTAGATATGATGCTAATTCAACAGAACATGCACATATTCAATGTATAAACTGTGGTAAGGTAACTGATTTGGAAAACATTTCGTTTTCAGCTCTCAATAAAACAGCTGAGGAGAATTCAGAATATAAAATTTTATCAAATAAAATTTTCTTTTACGGATTATGTAAAGATTGTAATAAATAAAGTTAGGGATGTGCCCTAGCTTATTTTTTTATTAAAATATTTTATTTTGTAATAATTTGAATATTAATATTTATCTCTCATATAATTAAATGAGGTGATATGATGGCTAAATTTATTATCATAAAGAAAAAAATAATATTTTATTACATATTAGCTTTATTCTTTTTATTAGTTTTGATATTTTTATTTTTTTCACTAAAAAATAATGACTTCACAGATGAAAATACTATCAATGTATTCACTCCAATAAACTCAAAAAATCATTCTGATTTTGATTTAACTGGTGACGGCATTAATGATAAAATAGAAATTACAAAGGAAAATAATAAATATCTTGTAAATATAAAATCTAATAACAAGGAATATCCCTTAATTAATAAAGAAGGCTCTATATATCTAGGGGATTATACAAATAAATGGCCAATAAAAATAGATGTCTTTGATTTATCAAGAGACAATATTCCTGAAATTATTGTAAGAACATCTTTAAATAATCTTCCAATAAATTATATATTTAATTGGAATGGTGAAAGTTTTATAAATATATTGACAACAAGTGATAACTTAGTTGGAATATTAGATTCTACTAATAATAAAAGCAGTAAATTCTTCTCTCTATCATCAAAAAAGGGGGATAGTTCTTCTAAAGGCTTTATTTTATTATACGATTCATTAAAAGATATTTCTTTTTCTAACACTAAAATTCCATCCCTTTCTCATATACAAAAATTTATAGACGTAATTGAAGCTCCATATGATTTATTAACTCCTCCAGATATTTTTTCATCTGAAATAAATAGTTCAGAATTATCAATATTATGGAATTTAAATAAGGATATCAATAGATATTCTTTTCAAAATGGCTATTTTATAGACTATGATTGGAACAAGGATGGTGAAGCAACAGGTATAAGCTGGCTCTTATCCTTTGAAGAAATAAACAGCAAAGATGATTCAGTTATCCCTAAAGAACTTCTTATATATTTAGATATAAAAAAAGATCAATATAATAATTTTAAAATTTATTCCATACAAAAACTTTAAACTTAATTAGAACTTTACTGATATGCAGATAAAATTTTATATTATTCTAGTACTATACTTGTTGATTATATTTTTCTTCTAAAACATATCTAAATAAAATTAAAAGGCCGCATAATTGCGGCCTTAAAGGGGATTGGGGGGGTTTAGCTTAAATGAAAATTTCTTTTCATTTGCTATAGGAGAATGTTTCTCCGGTACATTTATATTATTTACAGATTATATTTTTTTATACTTATTTTTATTTATTTTTTTATTTTATATATCCGTTTTTATAAGCCTCAATTACTTTATCAATAAATTCTACTTTGCTCGGATTTATAATTACTTTTATCGCTTGCAGCATTTCTAGATTTTCATCATCTTCTTCCCCTATTTTAACTTCATTCTTATTTTCTCCTATGTTTAAATTATCACTACTAGAATTATTTATACCACTAATATTTCCCAATCCTAAGTTATTCATCATATTTTGCAAAGCTCCTAAATCTAAGCCCATACCGGCAAAATTTGTATTTGTACTATTTGTTGTATTTGTAGCATTACTATTTAATCCCTGTTTAATATTAAAATTACCTAGATCTAACCCGTCCATTTTCATTGATGATAGCATATTTCCTATCTGACTCATATCTATATTAGAACCTAACATACTAATTAATTGAAGGGGATTTATTCCAAAGGGAGAGTTGTTTAAAAGATTTGAATTACTTCTTTCCTCTTTCTCTCTTCTTCTCCTTCTTTTCTTTGACATTTAAAGTCCTCCTATTATTATTTCTTCCTTCATTATATGTATAGAATTAATATATGTTAATGGTTTTAGACATTTTTTTGGAGGGCATAGCCCTCCATCCCCTATTCTACTAGTAAGCTCCACCAAATGAGCTACACAATGAACCTCCGAATAGTAAGAATAACAAGATTATTAACCATGAGCAATTATTATTTAAAAGTCCTGCCCAACAAGCTATTAATAGGAAGATTATTGGTTGTAAGCAGCTGTCTATTCCTTGGAATCCAAATGAATCATAGCAGCAAATGTCTTTGCAACATTTCTTAGACATATTTACCTCTCCTTTCTATCCTTAATTAGATTATTGTTCCATTTAACAAGTTATTTGTGTCTGAAGTGCAACGATTGCAAATAAATAGAAGTACTAGTAAGAATAAGAAGCCACAGCTATTTTGTATTCCTTGAACTCCTTCATCCCTTCTTCTTCTTCTTCTTGAGCAGCAAGTATTCTTTCTTCCGCTATAGAATAGAATTAATAAGATCCAGATCCAACAGTTAAAGCCGCAGCAGTTAGTACCATTTTGGATTGGGCTTACTCTATCATTACAATCATAAGAATTTAAGCCGTTTAGAATGTCATTTACTTCCATTACTTATTCCTCCTTAAAATTTAGTTAAAATATTTAATTTTATACTACATACTATTCCGAAAAATTTTAATTGCTACTATTTTTATTGTAATATTATTATTTTTTATAAATAAAAAAGACTTATTTTATTTATTAAGGAGTATTTATAGAAGAAAAATTATAAATAAAAATATAAAAAAAAGTAGATAATTCATATAATATGAATTATCTACTAAAAAATTTAATAACTTATATATTATAAATCTTATTTTTCTACTAGATCGGA
>NZ_JAHLPS010000100.1 GCF_018918055.1 Caproiciproducens sp. MSJ-32 | reverse complement strand
CACACAAAACATAACAAAGGAGAATGCATAAATGCTTGAGAACTTAATTATAACAAAGTGGTGCATAAATGTTTTTATTTTTTATTAATTTTTGTATGGTAATTTATTCATGTGTTTTTGCTCGTTTATAGGTATAATTTATTTTTATTAGATATTTAAGGAGTGTTTATATGTTTGATATAGTATTTTCCTTTATGTTTCCTTTATTCTTTATATTATTTTTTGGAATATTTATTTTTACAATAGTTAGAAATATAAAAGAATGGAGATTTAATAATAAACAGCCTATAATTCCTGTTGAAACTTTAGTGGTATCTAAAAGATCTTCATCTCATTATCATCATCATGAGCATAACACAACGAGTTCTACTGACTATTATGTTACCTTTGAGTTTAGCAATGGAGAAAGATTAGAATTAGCTTTACCAGCTAGAGAGTATGGATTAATTGCTGAAGGGGATAGAGGTATACTATCCTTTCAAGGAACTAGATTTATAAGTTTTGAAAGGAAATAGATATAAATATAATATAAGCGCTATTCATTATTGAATAAGCGTTTTTTATTTGACTTATTAATAGAGTTATCTTTTAATTTTATCTAAATGCAGAAGTTCTAAGAATTCAATAAATAGTTTATTTTACTTAATTATTTTGGTATAATAGCCTAGAATTGATTAATATGGAGGAGTTAGATAGTTTATGGATAAACAAGAAGTTAAAGATTTAAAATACTTTATTGAAACATGGGGATGCCAGATGAATGAAGAAGATTCAGAAAAATTATCTGGTATGTTAAAAAATATAGGATATTCTAAAACTGAAATAAAGGAAGAAGCAGATATAATTATATTTAACACTTGTTGTGTTAGAGAAAATGCTGAAAATAAAGTTTTTGGAAATTTAGGTGAGTTAAAACATTTAAAAAAGAAGAAGCCTGATTTAATAATTGCTATATGTGGTTGTATGATGCAGCAAATAGGGATGGCAGACAAAGTTTTAAATAAATTTCCTTATGTTAATATAATATTTGGAACTCATAATGCATATAAGTTCCCAGAATATTTAAATAGAGTTCAAACTGAAGGAGTTCAAGTTAAGGAAGTTTTCAATAAAGAAACAAAAATAGTTGAAGGTATTCCAATAGATAGAAAAAGCGATGTAAAGGCCTTTGTTACAATAATGCATGGATGCAATAACTTTTGTACATATTGTATAGTTCCATATGTTAGAGGAAGAGAGAGAAGCAGAAAATCCGAAGACATTATAGCTGAAATTAAAGACCTTGTATCAAAGGGATATAAAGAAATAACTTTACTTGGACAAAATGTCAACTCTTATGGTAAGGGGCTTGAAGAGGATATAGATTTTGCAAAGCTTCTTAGAAAAGTAAATGAAATAGATGGCTTAGAAAGAGTAAGATTTATGTCATCCCATCCAAAAGATTTAACAAAAGATGTTATTATGGCTATTAAAGAATGTGATAAGCTTTGTGAACAAATACATTTACCAGTTCAAAGTGGTTCGGATAGAATATTAAAAATAATGAATAGACATTATACTAAAAAAGATTATTTAGATTTAATTGATCTTATTAAAAAGGAAATACCTGATGTAGGCATAACAACTGATATAATAGTGGGATTCCCAGGAGAAACTGAAGAAGATTTTCTAGAAACATTAGATTTAGTAAAAAAAGTTGAATATGATTCAGCATTTACTTTTATATATTCAAGAAGAAATCATACCCCAGCAGACAAAATGGATAATCAAGTTCCTGATGATGTAAAACATGATAGATTTGATAGATTAGTTAAGATCGTAAATGAAAATGTAATTAAGAAGAATAAGGCTTTTGAAGGAAGAACAGTGGAAGTTTTAGTTGAAGGCTTAAGTAAGAATGATGAAACAAAATATACTGGAAGAACAAGAAATGGAAAACTAGTTAATTTTACTGCAGAAAATGTTAAAGCAGGAGATTTAGTAAATGTTAAAATAGTAAGAGCACAACCATTCTCTCTTATTGGAGTTTTAGAATAAACTCATAAAATATTAAAATTTTATGAAAATAGATATAGGTATTTATATATACTTATATCTATTTTTAATTTATATTATAATAAAATTAAAAATAACTAAATTTTTTAATCTAAATATTTATTAAATTATACTAAAAAATATTTAATGTGTGAAAAAGCTTAGAATATGTCACATTGACAAGTTTTTGACAGTAAAATATAATAAAACAGAATATAAAATGCATTTTAAATGTATATAAACAAAAGGGGGAGAATGATGTTTAAATTACTAAAATCTAAAATAGTTGGATCTATGGTAATGTTTACATTTATCTGTGCTTTAACCTTTACATTTATTTCTGTTTACGAAATTAGAACCACAGTTACTAATCAAATGATAAATGATGGAGCAAATATAGCAACTATTATTAATAGAGAAATAGGGGAATATATTTTAAATGATATTGAAAAAGTTGAAAAGATATTTAAAGAAGTAAAGGAAGAAAGTAAAAATAATATTAAATATATATATCTTGTAGATAAAAATTCTAAAATAATTCCTTCTACTATTTTTTCTAATTAGTAAATATCATTTTCTTATAAAAATATTTATTTTATTAAAAAATCAATAATATATCCATGATAAATATAAAAAATGCTATTGAAATATGTTGAGTTTGTTATTATAATATAAAAAAAGAATATCATTAAAGATAGTGATAAGGAAGAGTACTTTGATTGATCATTTAAGAGAGCTGAAAGTTGGTGGGATTTCGGCATGTTAGATCAAAGGAAGCAGCCTTTGAATTTCATACTGAAAAATAAGAATGTTTATTCTTAATTAGGTATTGACGTATTTCTCACGTTATAGAGATTTGAATGTATATTCAAACTGAGTGAGTAATGTTTAATTACTTATTAGGGTGGTACCGCGGAATTTTATCTTCGTCCCTTGTTTAGGATGGAGATTTATTTTTTATATGGAGGTTTATTATGGAAGAAATTTTAGAAATATTAGAAAAAAATTGTAGGTATAGTAATGAAGAAATAGCAAAAATGACAGGAAAGACCGTTGAAGAAGTGGAGCAAGCAATACAGTATTTTAAAGAAAATAATATAATTGCAGGTTATACAGCTTTAATTAATTGGGAGAATACAGGAAAAGAAACTGTAACAGCTTTAATAGAAGTGAAAATTACTCCTCAAAGAGGTGTTGGATTTGATAAGGTAGCTGAAAGAATATATAAATTTAAACAAGTAAAAGCTTGCTACTTAATGTCTTCAGGTGGTTTTGATTTAACTGTCATTGTTGAAGGTAAATCAATGAAGGAAGTTGCACTGTTTGTATCAGAAAAACTTGCTGTTCAAGAGTTCGTAACAGGAACTGCAACTCATTTTGTCTTAAAAAAATATAAAGATAATGGAACTATATTTAAAGAAAATAAGAAAGAAGATAGGGAGGTATTATTTATATGAATTTAGAAAAGATGATTTTAAAAAATGTTAGGGAAATGCCTCCCTCTGGTATTAGAAAGTATTTTGATTTAATTAATGAAATGGATGATGTGATTTCTTTAGGTGTTGGAGAACCTGATTTTGTTACCCCTTGGAATGTAATTGAAGCTGGAATTTACTCATTAGAGAAAGGACATACGCATTACTCATCAAATGCAGGATACATTGAACTTAGAAATGAAATTTCTAATTATTTAAATAGAAAATTTAATTTGAAATATGATCCTAAAGATGAAATATTAGTTACTGTAGGAGGAAGTGAGGGAATTGATCTTGCATTAAGAGCTTTATGCGGACCTGGAGATGAAGTTATAATACCAGAACCTAGTTTTGTTGCCTATAAAGGGTGTACAACCTTTTGTGGAGCAACCCCAGTAACTATAAATTTAAGAAAAGAAGACGAGTTTAAATTAACAAAGGAATTATTAGAAGAGGCAATAACAGAAAGAACTAAGGTTGTAGTTATTCCGTTTCCAAACAATCCTACTGGTGCTATTATGACTAGGGAGGAATTAAAGGAAATAGTAGATGTATTAAAAGATAAGGATATTATTATATTATCTGATGAAATTTATGCAGAACTTACATATGAAAATCAACATGTATCAATAGCAAGTTTTGAAGAAGTAAAGGATAAAACTTTGGTGATAAATGGATTTTCTAAAGCTTATGCTATGACAGGATGGAGACTCGGTTATATTTGTGGTAATAGAATTTTAATAGATGCTGTAAAAAAGATACATCAATACGCTATTATGTGTTCTCCAACTACAGCACAGTTTGCAGCAATAGAAGCTCTAAGAAATGGTGATGACAGTGTAAGAGAAATGAATAGAGAATATAATAGAAGAAGAAGAGTTTTAGTTGATGGATTTAGAAGCATGGGATTAGAATGTTTTGAACCACTGGGAGCCTTATATGTTTTCCCTTCAATAAAGGCTACAGGATTAAGTTCTGATGAATTTTGTGAAAAACTATTAATGGAAGAAAGAGTTTTGGCTATTCCAGGAAATGCCTTTGGCGAGTGTGGAGAAGGATATATTAGAGCTTGTTATGCTTCCTCCATGGAAGATTTATTAGAAGCAGTAAAAAGAATAGGAAGATTTGTTAGGAAGTATATGTAGGATGGTAATTTATTTTTTATATTTTTATTAGAAATTATTAATAATTGATATTATAAGTTTAAAATTAAGTTATAAACTTAAATAAGTTTGTAACTTAATTTTTTGAAAGAAAAATTTTAACAGTAATTAAAATTCTCTATATTAACTCTCTTATTTAATTATTTGTTATTATATTTTGAAAATTGATAACTACTTATAATATTATTTCCAAAATAAATTTAAACTATTCTACAATATATTTCAACATTTAAAATTTTTAAATTTTCACATACTAATAATGAAAAATAAATAAAAGGGAGGTACAAAAGATGAAAAAGAACTTATTAAAACTAATAATTTTATTATCATCTATATTTAATTGTTTAGTTTTTAATTCAGTGGAAGTTCAGGCGAAAAGTGTACAAGCTTCCGATAAAATTGAAAGCAAGTCAAATGCGCTTAGAGTTTTCAATAATTGCAATTTAAATATAGATGAGGAGAAATTTGATAGCTTTTGGACTCCTGAAAATGAAGGATATTTAGATCAAACACAAAAAACAAGAATAACAGAGTTAAGAAATAAAGTTAAAAATGGGGAAATATTATCAGGTAAAGAAAAAAATGAATTAAAAAATATGAAAGCAGAAGTTATTAGAAAAAAACTTGGTGATGAAAAGTATGCTGAGTTAGAAAAACTTATAAAAAAGAGAGAAAGTTCAGTTGATTTAACTTTAGAAGAGAGGCAAAGATTATTTGAATTAGAGAAAGAAGCTAAATAAATAGCTGCACACTAATTTAAGTGTGCAGATTTCTTATAATTAAAAATGAATGATTTATAAATAAGAAATAATTTATTATATTTTAGTTATTTTAACAAGTTTTCTATTGCTTTTAAAAAATTTTTTTATAATAGATTCAAGTTTTATAAGTTAGTTTTAAAGACTCGTATTCTTAGTTAAAAACTTAAATGTTTCATAAATTAAATAGAAAATTTCTTTTGAATCATAACCTTCAAAGTTATGATTTCCTTTTTGTAAAGTTAATAATTTTGTATCTATTTTTTTACTTTTTAATTTTTTATATAGGGATGAAGCATTTTCGTAGGGAACTATTTCATCTTCTATACTATGAATTATTAAAGTACTAGGTGAATTCTCATTAACATAATATATTGGGCTATATATATTCTTAATGATGTCGATATTTTTTAGAGCTGTTATATCCTCTTTTATATCTTCATCAATCATAGTGAAGTCTATAGTTGATAATTCAGTAGGACCAAAAATATCTATTATATATTTAACTTTAGAAGGATAATTTGCAAGAGTTTTATCGCCGATAAATTCATCATCTTCTGAATAGGCTGCCAAAAGAGATAAATGAGCACCAGAAGAAATTCCAATAAGTCCAATTTCATCAATATTAAAATTATATATATCTTTATTCTTATATACCCATCGTATAGCATCCTTTACATCAGATATTGGCTTTGAAATTGGTATATCTTTTTTTAAGAGTTCATAGGAGAGACTTATTATAGTAAAGCCCTTTTTGTTAAAAGATTCTATAATGGGTTCCATACCTATGGGGATACCATTATTACCAAATATCCAGCTTCCGCCGTGAACATAAATAACTACGGGAGATGGAGAGTTTTTATTTTTTGATATATATAGATCCATATAAACATTGTCAGAATTACTTTCTTTATATTTTAATTTACTAATATCCATATTTGTTGATGCGTAATAATCATTGAGATCATTTATTGTTGCAATACTTTTATTTGAAATTTTTGTTTGATAAATAATATCTAAAGTAATTGATAGGGGGCCTTTTAAATAAAATAAAATTATTGATGTAGTAATTAGTAAGGTTATTAAATGTAATTTGATGCATTTGTTTATATAATTCAAAAAATAACCTCCTTTAAAGATAAGATATCTATATTATTGACAATAAACTTAATATAATAAAAGCTTTAATAATAAATTAATACTTTTAAGAATATAATGTATAGATACTTTTAGTAATTATAGAGGAGGTTGTTGCAGGTTAGCAACAAAGGAGATTATGGCTTTAAATAAGGAAACTAATAATTTTAAAATAATCAATTATTTAGATTATCTTTCATATTTATCGTTAGAAAAATACAAGGATAAAATGCTATTAATAGAAGGTTTTTCTGAAGATATGTTATTATGCATTTTTGAAAAAATTCTTCAAAATTTAATTTTTAATAAAAAGAAAGTTTTAATTATATCTAGTGACTTTTTAAATGTAATAAAAGATAACAAAATAATAAAGTTAATTAAAGGAAAGGAAATTAATTTAACTGAGAATATTAATCTTAAAAAGTATTTGAGAGAACAAATATTGAATCTTCCAGAATTAACAGGAAAAACTTACATAAGTAAAGTAGATGTTATATCAAGAAGGATTAATAGGAAGATAGATATAATAACAAATTTTATAAAATTACTTCATGACAAAGATGAAAATAATTTATCCTTACTTGAAAAATATAATATTACTTATAAAAAACTTAGTAAATATGATTATTTATATAATTATTATAAAAGATTTAGAATTAAAAAGGCTCTTATGGATTATAGTTATCGAGAACTAAAGAATGCTAAGGAAAAAATAATTAATTCAAATATTGTAGATGAATATTTAAGATATAGAAGATATATAGATAATTCTATGTTTAAAGTGTTAAAGGAAGATATTAATATTTTTATTTTAAAAGAAGCATTAGTTAATTTAAAGAAACTTAATAACAGAGAGAACTTACAGATAACTTTAATTAATTCAAAATATAAGCAAGATTTTCTTGATAATTATTTTGTGAATCAGAACATGAAGGAAGAAGATGTTGATGTATTAGCTAATATTGTTAATATAAAATTCAATTCAGAATTAATAAAGAAAAAGGAGAAGAAAAGTTTCTTTAAATTTTTTAATAGAAAAATTATAGATAATGAATATGAAAATAAGCTTAATGAGTTTAAAAATATAGAAAACGATATAAAGGAAGAATATATTAGTAATCTAAATAATTTAAATTATTATATAAATGAAGTAATTTTTCTAAAGGACATATTAAAAGAAGAGGAATATAATGCTTTAATTAAAAATTATATATCTGGAGAAGATATTAAGGAAAAATTAGAAGCTTATGAAAAGATAGTTAATATTAGTATAAATATTAGAGAAACAATAAACTATATAAATACTTTAGATAAAATTATATTAGATATTTTAGATTATAGTTATTCTAATTTAGAATATAAAGATGAAATGATGAATTTGATAAGTAATTTAGATTATTTAAAGCTGCATTATGAAATAGAAAATACCGAGGTTTTAAATAAGGATTTATTAGAAAATTCAAATAAATATGAAAGTTTACTTAGTGAAATAAAGAATGATTTAAAAATAAAAGATGATTTAATTAAAAACTCTTTAAATCTTGTGTGGAATAATGTAATAAGGGAAAAACTACAAATATCAAAATTAACAAAAGAAAAAATAGAAATTGATAATGAAGAATCATATAATGATTTATTTCCTTGTATTATAACGGATTTATCATCTTTATATAGGATAGAAAATTTTAGAAAATATTTAATTAATTTTGAAAAAATAATAATTTTTGATAAAGAATTAGAAGATGAATATTTAAACTTTATAAAAGATATAAATTTAAAGGAAAAAATTATTTTATTCCTAAGAGAAGAAAATATTTGTTTAAAAGATTTGAAATATAAGGAACTTCATAGATTAAGAGAGGATTTAGATGAATTAGAAAATAATTTTAAAACAAAATGTATTATTCAAAGAAATGAAAGTTTTATGAGGGATTTATGTAAATTTATTAGAGGATTAGGATATAGTTTTATTCAAAATTATAAAATAGGTATTTATAATATACCTATTTTAATTAATGATATTAAGTTAAAAAAGAAAATTGCAATACTATTAGATGGTGACATATCAAAATTAGGTGAATATGTTATTATTGATGATTTATACATTAAAGATGAATTAAATGCTAATAATATTGAAAGTTACAGAATTTGGACAAGAGATATATGGCTTAATAAGGTAAAAAGTTATGATAAACTAGAGGAGTTTTTAAAAACTAAATTAGTGCAAATAGATTGACAAGATAATATAAACAAACTATAATAAAAAAGTAATTTAATAAGACAGTTCGAAAACCTCCTGTCTATAAACAAAACTA
This sequence comes from Caproiciproducens sp. MSJ-32, assembly GCF_018918055.1. Lineage (GTDB taxonomy): Bacteria > Bacillota > Clostridia > Clostridiales > Clostridiaceae > Clostridium. Next base: position 9,411 of record NZ_JAHLPS010000100.1, on the reverse strand, counting down.
GGTAATAGTTAAAAATTTATTTCGTTAAATTTTGTTTATAACATAGAGGGTTCATTTTATGAATTCTCTATTTTATTTTCCGAATATATTTTATGCTATTTATTTTTAGTGTGGAGGTGTCTTTTTAGACACCTTTAATTTTTATTTAAATTTTATATAGAAAGGTTGAATATATATGAAAAATAATTTAACAAACAGATTAGTAAAGACTGGTTTAGTTGCAGCAATTTATGTTGTAGTAACACTGATAATAGCACCAATTGCTTATGGAAATTTACAATTTAGATTATCTGAAATATTAGTGTTACTTGCTTTTGTAGATCCTTTATATATAATAGGATTAACTTTAGGATGTTTTATTGCTAACTTTAATAGTCCTTTGGGAGCAATTGATGTTGTATTAGGAACCTTGGCTACCTTCTTAAGCGTTGCATCTATATATTTAACATCTAAATATATGAAGAGTAATAAAATAAGCTTACTTATAGCGTCTCTATGGCCAACAATTTTTAATGGAATAATAGTTGGTTGGGAATTGAACTTTATGTTTAGTATGCCTTTAATATTATCAATTATACAAGTTGCTTTTGGAGAATTTGTTGTAGTTTCTATTATAGGGGTTCCTTTAATGACGAAGTTATTTAAAAAATATTCTTTTAAAGTTTCAGAAAGAGCTGTATAAACAGCTCTTTTTTAGTGCAAAGAGTTGTACAAAATCTTCTTTTTAATTAAAATGAGTATATAAATATAAATAGTAAGGAGAAGAGAATGAATTTAATTACATTAGAAAATATAAGTAAAAGTTATAGTGAAAAAGTATTATTAAATAACATAAATTTAAGTATAAGTGAAGGCGATAAGATTGGATTAATTGGTTTAAATGGAGCTGGAAAATCTACTTTATTAAAAATACTTGCTGGTAGGGAAGAGTTTTTTGACGGAAATATAATTAAGGGGAAGAATGTAAGAATAGAATATTTAGCACAAAATACTGAATATAGTGAAGATGATACGATTTTAGAACAAATATTCAAAGGTGATTCAAGGGAAATGAAACTCCTTATGGAATATGAAGATCTTTTAGAAAAAATAAAAGAAAATTCATATTTAAGTGATAAATTAATAGAATTGCAAAGCCAAATAGATACAATGAATCTTTGGGATTTAGAAAGCAATGCAAAAACAATATTAACTAAATTAGGGATTAAGGACTTTAATAAAAAAATGGGGGAATTATCTGGAGGGCAAAGGAAAAGAGTTTTTTTAGCTTCTTCATTAATCGCTCCGTGTGATTTGCTTGTGCTGGATGAACCTACTAATCATTTAGATTCTGATTCTATCGAATGGCTTGAAGAATATTTAAATAATAGAAAAGGATCCTTAATTATGATTACTCATGATAGATATTTTTTAGATAGGGTAACAAATAGAATTATAGAATTGGATAGAGGAGAATTACATTCCTACAACGGTAATTATAGTAAATATCTAGAAAAGAAAGCTGAAAGATTACAAATTGAAGCTTCTAGAGAAGAGAAAAGACAAAAGCTTATTTTAAAAGAGTTAAAGTGGGTGAGAAGAGGGGCAAAAGCGAGAACTACAAAACAAAAAGCAAGGCTTCAAAGATTTGAGGAGTTAGTAAAGGAAGAATATACTGAAATAAATACAGAAATTGATATACCTTTCATCGGTAAAAGACTTGGCAAGAAAATTATTGAGATAAATAATATATCTAAGAAATATGAAGATAATATTATAATTAATGATTTTAGCTATATATTTACGAAAGAAGATAGAATAGGAATTGTGGGGCCTAATGGGGTAGGCAAAACTACATTAGTTAATTTAATTACTAAGTTAAGAGTTTTAATGTCATCTCCTAATTTATTAATTTTTGATGAACCTACAAATGATTTAGATATTGAAACACTAAAAATTCTTGAAGATTTTTTAGATGAGTATTTAGGTGTTGTTATTATTGTTTCTCATGATAGATATTTTTTAGATAGATTATGTAATAAGATTCTTGCTTATGAAGGTAAAGGATGTATAAGGGAATATGTTGGTAACTATAGTGATTATTTAATTGCTAAAGAAAGGTTTATAATTCAACCGAAAGAAGATGATAAGACAGTTAAGAAGGAAAAAACTAAGAAGAATGGTGATAATAAAAGAGCATCAAAGCCTAAATTCAGCTATAAGGAACAAAAAGAATTTGAAACTATTTACTTTGATATTGAAGACTTGGAAAAAAATATAGAGGAAATAGATAAAAAGATGAATGAAAATTCAAGTAATTATGGTCTATTAAATGAATTATTAGCTGAAAAGGAAGAATTGGAAGAAAAACTTTTATATAAATATGAAAGACTTGAATACTTAGAAGAGTTAAACAGGCGTATAGAGGAATATAAAAATGATAATCTTTAATCAAAAGAATTTTATATTAAGTAAAAACTTAAATTTTAATAGTCTAAAAAGGATTACAATAACATAATATTTAAATGAGATACTAACAGCTGATAAAAAATTGTATCTAGTATTTTTAGGCACTAACAGCTATTTAATAATGTGTCTTGTATATAAATATTATGAAAGGAAATTTGCATGGATAATTTATTAATTAAATTTAGAAATGAAATGATAAAACTCTCAGAAATAGATCTGGGAGAGGATGTTTTATCAGAGGATAATCCATTATATGATTTTATCGATAATATTAATATTATTAGAAAAGAAGAAGAGAGCAGGATAATAGCAAGATTTGTAAAATGTATTAATTATAAATATAAAGAGGCTCTAAAGCTTTTTATATTTATTCGTGATAAAATTAATGGTCTTGGAGAAAGAAGAATTTTTAAGGTGCTATTAAGATATCTTGCTGAAACTAACCCGAATTTTATTTTAAAAAATTTATTATTAATACCAAAGTATGGAAGATATGATGATCTATATGCCTTATTTAATACTTCTTTACAAAAGAATGTTATAGAATTGTTTAGAGATCAAATATCAAAAGATATAATTGCTGAAAAGCCCTCAAATTTAGGAAAGTGGCTAAAATCAGAAAATACATCTTCTGAAGAAGCAAGAAAATTAGCTTTAGAGACAAGATTAGGTTTGGGTTATTCAAGTAAGGAATATAGAAAACTTTTATCTTTTTTAAGAGAAAGAATAGGGGTTTTAGAAAAAAATTTAAGCTTAAAAAGATATGATAATATAAATTATAAAGAAATTAGTTTAAGGAAGATAATAAGATATAAAAATTTATTTTTAAAAGAAGATCTAATATATTTTAAAGAATATTTATATAGCGATGATTTTGTATTAAAAGACCCTTTACCAATAATTATTGAATTATATAATAATATTGGAACTTCAAAGGAAGAAAAAGATTTAAATATAAAATTATTTAATAAATATTTAAAAAGTATTAAGAGTTACACAAAAGATGATACTTTGGTTGTAAATGCAATAACAGAAGAAAGCAAAATTAAAAAGTATATTTATGTATTTATAATGATGTTTCTTATATATAAAAATTTAAATTCAAGCGGATTTAAAAATTACTATATCTACTTTGAAGATTATCCAAAATTTAAAAAAATTAATGGAGAAGATTTGTTTAAGGACATAGAGGCAATAAAATCTACAAATAATAAAAAAGGTAAGTTATTCGAAGCTTTGGATCTTCTGTTATTTACAATTTTAAGAAAAAATATAAGTTTAAATGATATACCTGAAACTATATTATATATAACTAATTCTTTTGAGAATTTAAATGCTAGTGAAATTAATAAATATTTTGAAAAAAATTGGTTTAATATAAGAAAGAAACCTAAAATAAAGCTTCTAAATTTAAATAGCGAAAAATTTAAACTGTATAAAGAAGAGAATGTTATTTTTATAAATGGATATAAAAGTAAATATCTAAAAAATATAATTGAAGAAATAGAAGTTGATGAGGTAAAAGAAGTAAGAGAAAAATTTAACAATATAACTTATGAGATAGAATACATTTAAATATATAAAAGTTAAACTCTAAATTAAATGATAAAATCAATCATTTAATTTAGAGTTTTTAAGAAATAAATTACTTTTATGATAATAAAGAAAGTACTTTACATAATATTTATTATGTTTAAATTTAAAATTATATTTGATGACATTTAATAAATTGATTCAATTAAAATTTATAAAAAATATATTTTATAATTCAATAAAAAATTTATTGAATTATTATAAATCATTACTATTAGAGAATTTAATAAAATCATAAATAGTAACACCAGTGGATAAAAATGTGAACATAAATATACAAAAAATTTTTATAGCAAAAATTAATAAAATATTCTTATAAATTACAATATTACATAGAATGTCTTATAAAATTAATTTTTTATAAGAACTATTAAAATATATAAGTCTTTATGTCAAATAATATAAAAAACATCTATTTATATATTAGTTATATTAGATTTTTTATTAATTTAGGTAAGTTTTAATATAAAATACACAAGATTTATTTCGCTAAATATACATTTAGTGAAATTCGTTATGTTGAAAAATAAAAATGTCTATGATATAATAAAATCAAGGCTTAATGAGCATTTCGGAGGTGTAAAAAACATGAATTTGAATGCGAAAAATAATAAATATAAAAATTATTCTTATTCAGAAGATATAATGTCGCTTTTGCAGGTGAAATTGTCAGATAAAGAATTAAATAAATTAAAAAAAGTTTATGATGAATATAAAAAGCTTAATACAGAAAAAGTTTATGAGCCTATAATTGAAGATATATTTAAGTTGACGGTTATTCATAAGTTGACTACTACACAGCTTGCAACTATATATAATACAGGGGTAAGAAATATTCAGATTTGGCTAAAAGATCTGGGTCTTAATCGCAGTATAAAAAAAGCGAAAAAAATTGCTAAGAAAAATAGTTCAAAAATAGAGATCAATTCTGCTGAAAAAATTAATTCAAGTAATAATTATATCCTATCTAAGTATGGCGTTGAACCAGTTGAAATTAAAAATTTACCAGAAAGTGTTGTTGATTTTTTAAATTATTTAGAAACAATAAAAGGAAAATCGATAAATACAATTAATGGTTATGAAATAGACCTAAGTTTGTTTTTTAGATTTTTAAAACTATATAAAGGATTAGTTCAAGATTATGAAGCTGAAATTAATCTTAAAGATATTGATAATGATTTTATTAGAAAAATTAAGCTTACTGATTTATATGCCTTTTTATCTTATACAGAAAAACAAAGAGATAATGGATATCATGCTAGAGCTAGAAAAGTTGCAACTTTAAAGGCATATTTTAAATTCTTGCAAAACAAAGCTAAAATTATTGATTATAATCCAGCTTTAGAACTTGAATCACCAAAAATTAATAAAAGACATCCAATATATCTAACTCTTGATGAAAGTTTGAAACTACTTAATAGCCTAGATCCAACTGATAAGAATTATTATAGGGATTATTGTATTCTAACTTTATTCTTAAATTGTGGTATACGTTTATCAGAACTTTGCAGTATTAAAATTAATAAGATTAAAGGAGATACTTTGAGTATTATAGGTAAAGGAAATAAGGAAAGAACGGTTTATTTAAACGATGCCTGCTTGAAGGCTATAAATAATTATATGAAAGTTAGAGATGATACAAAATGTGTAGGTGATGCAAAAGAGTACTTACTACTCTCCTCCCGTTTTAAGCCAATAAACAAAAGGACTGTTGAATTACTGGTAAAAAAACACATACAAAAGGCTGGACTTGATTATACTAAGTATACTCCGCACAAGTTAAGGCATACTGCTGCTACTTTAATGTACAAGCATGGTAATGTTGATATAAGAAGTTTACAAAGTATTTTAGGACATGAGAATATTTCTACCACACAAATTTATACCCACGTTGACGATGAAATTTTAAGAGATGCAATTAAATCTAATCCATTATCAAAATTATAAATAAAGAACACATGCAAAAAATTCTTTGCTTGTGTTCTTTATTTTGTTTAGATAATTCAATAATAATTTATCCTTTATATTTTCTAAATCCAGGGTAAACTTCTTCAGTTAATTCTTCAAAATCTCCTTCTGCAAAAATATCTAAATCATCAATATATTCTACTTTATCAAAAGCATCGATATAATTATGATCTATATAGCCTTCTTCTATATAAGAATAGCTGTCATCGATAAAAGTTCCTGTTTCTACTTCAAAGTTTTCTTTTTCTTCCTTTATTGTCCCCAATACTTCTTGAAATTCTTTCTCTAAAAACTCATTTTCTTCAACTGTTTTAGCAATATCTTCTATTTTAATAGCTCTTAAATCTACTCCGTATTCTTTTAAACAATCCCCGCAATTATCACAAATTCTGTTAGGATATATATCACAATAATCATCTTCAGTATATTTGTTTAAATTCATGATTAACACCACCTATACCTATGTTATTTTTACATAAGTTATATTATAACAAATAGATTATATCATATCAATTAATATATTTTAATGTAATATATTTTAATGGAAATATCATTTTAATAGAACGTAAGTTTGATATTAAACTTATTGTATGATATAATATTTTCAAAGCGAGGTGTTAATAATGGACGAACTCAAAGATAAACAATTGGAAATTTATGAATTTTTGAAAATATTTACTGAAGCTAAAGGTTATCCTCCTTCCGTTAGAGAAATATGTGAAGCTGTTAATTTAAAATCAACTTCTACTGTTCACGGCCATTTAAGAAGACTTGAAAAAAAAGGATTAATTAAACGTGATCCTACTAAACCTAGGGCATTAGAAATTATAGAGAATACTCTTAATAAAAAAGAAATGCTTAATGTGCCTTTAGTTGGAAGAGTTACGGCTGGAATGCCTATTTTGGCTACGGAAAACATAGAAGATACCTTTCCTATTCCATTAGATTATATTAAACATAATAATGAATTGTTTATGTTAAGAGTTACTGGAGATAGTATGATTAATGCAGGGATCCATGATGGTGATTATGCAATAATTGAAAGAACTGCAACAGCTCAAAACGGTGATATAGTTGTAGCATTGATAGAAAACGATGCTACTATAAAAAGATTCTATAAAGAAGATGGGCATATAAGACTTCAACCTGAAAATGATACTATGGAACCTATTATTGTTAAGGATTGTTCTATACTTGGTAAATTAGTAGGATTATTTAGAGCCTATTAAGCATATTAATTTGATAAGAGTCATATTATAATATATGACTCTTATTTTTTTGGAGGTGTACATTGAAAATTACCATTTATAGAAAAAATAATCTAATAGATGATGAAAAAAATTTACAAATAGATGAAAGTAATATTCCTAAGAATAAATATAATTTTATTATACTATTATTTAGAGTTATAACAGCTTGTATTTTTGCTTTTGGTCTTGGATATTTACTATTTCCATCAGTTGATGACTTTTTAAATGACTTTATTATTGTTGGTATAAAGTTTATATTTATACTTGTTTTTATGTATTTTGTTTTAGGATACTTATTTATTTTTTTAAGTACTATGTTTCTTCCAAAAGCTTTTCAAGAAGCTCATATTAAAGTTTATTTAAGAGTTTTTTCAGCAAAGGTAAGATCTAAAGAAAGGATTAATGAAAGCAGAATTGTGTTCTCATTATTAATACCGGTTATTATATTATCTCTGCTTCCAATAATCTATTTTGTAGTAAATGGATTTAATATTTACTTATATGCCTTTATTTCAGCATCTACTATAAAAGCTGTTTCTTACTTGTTTTATGCTATTTTGTATACTGCAAAATATTCTGAAGATATTAATATAGAAATATATGATTATATTAATTAAAAAAGCTGCAATTAAGCAGCTTTTTATATTTATATAATGTTATTTAATGCTATCAATATTCCTGTTTTGGCATGATCGAAGGTAAGTCCTCCTTGAAGATATGCAATGTATGGTTCTCTAATTGGGGCATCAGCTGATAATTCTATTGAAGAGCCTTGTATAAAAGCTCCAGCAGCCATTATAACTTCATCATTATAACCTGGCATTGCCCATGGTTCGCATTCTACAAAAGAATCTATAGGAGAACCTTTTTGAATTCCCTTGCAGAATTGAATTAATTTTTCTTTATCCTTAAACTTAATTGCTTGAATTATATCACTTCTCTTTTCATTATATTTAGGTAATACTTCAAAACCAGCTAGTTCCATAATTTTTGAACAGAATACAGCACCTTTAACAGCTTCCATAGCAATATGAGGAGCTAAAAATAAGCCTTGGTATAATTGTCTCATAACACCGAAAGTAGAACCACACTCTCCTCCTATACCAGGAACGGTTAATCTAAAAGCAGCCTGTTCAACGTATTTAGCCTTACCTGCGATATATCCTCCTGTTGGTGCAATGCCTCCACCTATATTTTTAATTAAAGATCCAGCCACTAAATCTGCGCCAACATCTGTTGGTTCAATAGTATCAATAAACTCGCCATAACAGTTGTCTACAAAGACAATAATATCATTTCTTATGTCTTTTATAAATTTTATAATTTCTCCTAATTCCCTTACTAAAAAAGAATTTCTCCATCCATAACCGGTACTTCTTTGAATATGTACAAGCTTTATGTTCTTATCTTCTAATAAGGTTTCTTTTATTTTATCAAAATCAAATTTTCCATCTTTTAAATCTACTTGTTTGTAATTGACACCATATTCCTTTAAGGATCCTATGTTTTCTTTACCGCTTATACCAATCACATTATGAAGCGTATCGTAAGGTGTTCCTGAAATACATACCATTGTATCTCCTGTCCTTAAGTTTCCCATTAGAGCGCAACCTAAAGCATGAGTTCCATTAACAAAATGTGGTCTTACTAATGCACTTTCAGTGTTAAATACTCTAGCATATACTTTATCTAAGGAATCTCTTCCGATATCATCATAGCCATAGCCTGAGGAATTAGTAAAATGAGCTTCGCTTATTCTTTCTTCTTGTAAAGCTCTTAAAACTTTCATTTGATTATATTCTCTTATTTCATCATAAGCTTCAAAAACTTCCCTAACATCCTTTAGAGCTTGTTTATAAAGTTCTAAAGTTGCAGGCTTAATTTTATAATTTTTCATCATTAATTCTTCAGTTACTTTTAACATACAAATTATTACATAAAATAAATTATGTAAACTCTCCCCTCTATAAATAATATTATTACATAATTATCATATTAACATATTTTATAAATTTTTCAAAGGCTATTATAAAAGGGGCTGTCGCATTAGCGGTTAAAAATCGCTAATGCTCAGCTCTTATTTTGTACTGTTTTATATGAATTTTAAAGAGTTTTTCAAATAAATTCATCTCTACTCCTTAAAAATGGCGCA
>NZ_JAHLPS010000022.1 GCF_018918055.1 Caproiciproducens sp. MSJ-32 | reverse complement strand
CCATTACCACAAACAGGACAACGAGGATATCCTCTCAATATACGATTTTTCTTACCCCTACAATCTTCAAAAGTAAACTGACGTCTACAGTCTTTACATTGATATTTTTGATTACCTGCTTTGTCTTTTCCAAAGCGATAGAGATTTTGACTATGGCATCTTGGACATGAAATTTTATTCAATAATTTGCACATAATTTCATCTCTCCTTCGGAGGTATTTTTGGTGTTGCTATATTTAAGATACTCTAAGGAGGGATGAAATTCAAATATCATATAACTTAACAGAACTAATTTTCTTAGCAGGAGGAAAATATGATTTATTATGTTATAGTTTTTAAAAATACATTAGATGCAATGAGTGCAGAAAAAAAATTAAAAGAAAGTAATTTTGAATTTAAAATTATGCCTACGCCAACATCTATAACTCAGAGTTGTGGAATATGCGTAAGAATAGAAAATAAAGAAGATATTGATAATATTATATCTAGTAATCTGATAGTATATAAAAATATATATAGAAAAAATGAGAATGAATTTACAAAAATAAAATAGAAGGTGAGGAGTGCTTTGCTAGCTATATTAAAGATAAGTAAAGATTTAGAGGGAAGATTAAATGTAAATATTAATTGGGAATCCATACTTGATAAAGGGGGAGAATTACTAGAACAGCTTATTAATAAAATAATACTCGTTTTGATTGTAATAATTTGCGCAAATTTAGTAAGAAAGTTTTCTGATAAACTTATAAATAGATTTGTAGAAAGACAAGTAAAGAGTAAATCTAATTTTGCAATAGATAAAAATAAAGCTATGACTGTTGGTACCATATTAAAAAGTACAGTAAAGTATACTGTTTATTTTTCTGCAGCTGCTATTATAATAAGTAATGTATTCAAGGTGTCTGCTGCTGTGCTAAGTGGAATAGGTTTTGTAGTAGGTATAGGAGCACAAAGTTTGGTCAAAGATTTAATAAATGGATTTTTTATATTATTTGAAGATCAATATGGTGTTGGAGATCATATTACAGTTGGAGAATTCAGTGGAATAGTTGAAAATATAGGAATAAGATCAACTGTTCTTAAAGATTTTAATGGAAATATACACATAATTCCTAATGGAAGTATAAGTGAAATTTCAAATCATTCAAGAGGAAATATAAGCTTTATAGTGGACATAGAAATTTCAAATGAAGAAGATGTAGATAAGGCAATAGAAATAATGAAAGAAAGCTGTGAAAAGTTTGCAGATGAATATAAAGATGATATTGTTCAAAAACCAGAGGTTTTAGGAGTTAAGGCCATTAATGTTTATGGAACGACAATAACTATATCTGGAAAGGCTAAACCCTTATCACAATGGAAATTAGAAAGAGCATTAAGGAAGCAATTAAGGGTAACCTTATATGAGAATAATATAAAAATACCTTCGCCTAAAACTCAAATAATAAAATAAAGATTGGGGTGGATTCGTTATGATAGAAAATTTTGATTTAGGTGATATTGTACAAATGAAGAAACAGCATCCTTGTGGAAATAATAAATTTGAAATAACAAGATTAGGTGCAGATATAAAAATTAAATGTATAGAATGTGGAAGAATCGTAATGCTTCCAAGAAGTAAGTTCCAAAAAAATGCAAAAAAAATAATAAAAACTGATGAAATTTAGCTTGAAAAAGTATTTACAGAGTGATATAATAGTAAATTGTAAATCCCTGCTGTGTAAAACACAGCCGAAGTCCGAGGGGAGGAGGTGAAAATGATGAGAAAGTACGAAACTATATTCATACAACACCCATCATTAGACGAAGAGGCTTGCAAAGCTAATATCGAAAAGTTCAAGGGTGTAATCGAAAATGGTGGAGGAACAGTAGAAAACGTTGATGTTTGGGGTAAGAGAAAGCTTGCTTACGAAATCGCAAAGGTTAACGAAGGTTTCTATACACTAATTAACTTCAGTGCTAATTCAGAATTACCTAAAGAATTAGACAGAATATTCAGAATCACTGATGGTGTTATAAGACACATAATAGTTAAACAAGAAGCGTAAGAGGTGATATTGTTATGAATAAGGTAATACTTATTGGTAGGCTAACAAAAGATCCAGAGTTGAGTTATGCAGCTGGAAGTGGAGTTGCAGTAGCAAGATTCACATTAGCAGTTACAAGACCTTTTAAGAGGGATGAAGCTGATTTCATAAACTGTGTAGCTTTTAACAAAACTGCTGAGACAATAGGACAATATCTTGCTAAAGGAAGACAAATTGCCGTAACTGGAAACATTAGAACTGGAAGCTATGATGCAAAAGATGGAACCAAAAGATATACAACAGATGTTGTAGTTGAAACTTTTGAATTCATAGGATCTAATAACTCTGGAGTAGGTGGAAGAGAAAATACTTCCTTTGACAATGGATTTGGCGCTTCTAATATGGATTCTGATTATTCTAATTCCTCTGATTTTGGAGGAATGAGTTTTGATGAGGACATGACTCCAGTAGATGATGGAGATATGCCTTTCTAAAAGTCTAATATAAAAGGAGGGAATTAGCATGAAAGATGTAAAAAAATCTAGTGGAAGAATTAGAAGATCTAGAAAAAAAGTATGTGCTTTTTGCGTAGAAAAAGCTGAACAAATAGATTACAAAGATATTAATAAGCTAAGAAAGTTCGTTACAGAAAGAGGTAAGATTTTACCAAGAAGAATTTCTGGAACATGCGCTAAGCACCAAAGAGAATTAACAACTGCTATAAAGAGATCAAGAAATATAGCATTATTACCATTCACAACTGAGTAATATAAATTAACCCCTGATTGTCAGGGGTTTTATTTTATTTTTTAAAAATTTACAAAAATTGTAATTATTCTTATAATTTGTTGCATTAATGATAAATTATAATTAAAATAGATATACAGGGTATTTGCATAGGGGTGAGGTTTATGAAAAGGGAAGAGTTAAATATAATGTCTAATATAAAAATGATAGAGAAGTTAAAGGCGAATCTATTATGTATAATTGGGGAATTCTATCATTTACTTACAAAGGGAAGTAATGTAGCACAAGATGCAATTTTAAATTGTATATCAGGAGCTATACTAATATTATATGTATTGGCGCAGAAATTAGGATATTCATGTGAAGATGTAGATAATGATATGAGAAGAAAATTAAAAAATGGTATAGCTGAAGGACATGAATATGAAAGGGATGGAAGAAGTTTAAGTAAACTTCAATTACATTTAAAGGAGCACCATTAATTTTATGAAGTGGAATGATTTAATAACAAAGTATACAAAGACTATTAAGGGTGTTTTACCTATTATTACACCTATTATCTTTGTTTTAGCTTGCATAACTTTTTATTTTATGAATAATGCTTTACTTGGTTCTCTTTTACTTATTATTTTTATTGTATTCAATATAACTAATTATGTTGTTAAAGAAACGGAAGAAGACAGTATAGCTAAAATTACTGAAAGAGTAGAACAGGAAATAAAAAATAATATAATGAATTTAATATATCCTGTTGCTTTAATAAGGGAATCAGGAGAGATTTTTTGGTGTAATAAGGAATTTGAAAAACTTACAGACAAGGAATCGCCAATTGGAGAAAATGTTGCTAGTATAGCAAGAGGCTTAAATTTATCTAGGTTACTTACCTGTGATAAAGAATTGCATCAAAAGATAAAGATATTAGATTCCTTATATAAAATATATGCAAGTAAGTTAGAAAAACTTAACTCAGATGAAGATATATATATAGTTTATTTTAATGATATAAGTAATTCTAAGAATATGGAAAATACTAAGGAAAGCATTATGCTTATAGAAGTAGATAATCTTTCAGAAGTATTAGAGGGTACTGAAGAAGCTAACAGGCCAATGCTGATTGCTGATATAGAGAAATGTATTAATGCATATGCTCAAAGATTAAAGGCAATGATAACAAAGTATGATACAAATAAGTATGTTATGTCTGTACAAGATAAATTTATTGATGAGGAAATAAATAATAAATTTAAAATATTAGAAGAAATTTCAAATATTGATAGGGGAAATAAATTTGAAGTCACTTTAAGCATTGGAGTTGGAAGAGGAGGAACATGTCCTTTAGAAAATAATAAATTTGCTATTACAGCAAAGGAATTAGCTTTAGGAAGAGGCGGAGATCAAGCTGTTATTAAAAACAATGAGCAAATAAGATTTTTTGGTGGTAATACAAGAGAGATAGAAAAAAGAACAAGGGTTAGAGCTAGAGTTGTAGCTCATTCCATAAAAGAATTAATATATGAAAGTAGTAATGTTCTAATTATGGGACATAAAAATATAGATATGGATTGTTTTGGTTCTGCAGTAGGTATGTCTTCTGTTGTTAAACAATTGGGTAAGCCTTGTAATATTATTTTAGGCAATGATACTTATGCTATTGATTATTATTTAAATAAATTGAAAGAAGATAAAAATTATGATAATTTATTTATAAGCAGAGAAAAGGCTAATGATTTGATAAATGAAAAGACCTTATTAATGATTGTAGATGTTCATAATAATGGTTATATTTTAGATTTAGATATTATTGAAAGAGTCCAAAGAAAAATAATAATAGACCATCACAGAAGAAGTCCTGAGATTGTAGAAGGAGCATTATTAAATTATATTGAAGTATATGCTTCATCAACTTCAGAGATGGTAACAGAATTAATTCAGTACATGGTCCAAAAACCAAATTTAACAGCAATAGAAGCAGAAGGTCTTTTAGCAGGAATTTTTATGGATACAAAGGGCTTTTCTTTTAAATCTGGGGTAAGAACCTTTGAAGCAGCTTCATTTTTAAGAGGATTAGGTGCAGATACTGTAGAGATAAAAAAGATGTTTATGGATAATATGGAAGATTATTTATTAATAGCAGATACTATAAGATCAGCAGAGGTAAAGAATGGTATTGCTATTGCAGTTGCACCAGGTAGAATTAAAAAAGGTTTTATAGTTGCTAAGGCTGCAGATGAGCTTTTAAATATAGCAGGAATAAATGCATGTTTTGTGTTAGCTCAAATAAATTCTGATATAATTATTAGTGGTAGATCAAGTGGTGAAGTTAATGTCCAAGTAATACTTGAAGCTATTGGGGGAGGAGGCCATATGAATATGGCTGGAGCTCAATTAAATAAAATTTCATTAGAAAATGCGAAAAAAGTCTTAAAGGATTCTATAAAAAAACATTTAAAGGTGGGTGAATAACATGAAAGTAATATTATTACAAGATGTTAAAAAGTTAGGTAAAAAAGGTGATGTTGTAAATATATCTGATGGATATGCAAGGAATTTTTTATTTCCTAGGAAATTAGCAGAAGAAGCAAATGATACTAATATGCATATATTAAACATGAAAAAGGAAAATGAAAGAAAGAAAAAGCTAGCAGAAATCGAAGAAGCTCAAAAGCTTGCTGCTGAATTAAAAGATAAAATAATTAAATTAGAAGTTAAAAGTGGCGATAATGGAAAACTTTTTGGTGCTATTACAAGTAAGGATATAGCAGAAAGAATAAATAAAGATTTTAATTTAAAAATAGATAAGAAAAAAATAGTAATGGATACAATAAAGCTTACTGGAGAATATGACATAGAAGTGAAATTATATCCAGAGGTTTCTACTAAAATGAAAGTTGTAATTGTACCACAATCATAAGGAGGACTAAGTTTGAAGACTTATGACGAAAAAAATTTTGAAACTATATTAGATAGTGATTTGTCCTTAGATGCACAGGTTAATGTAATAAATCAAATATTAAGCAATGTACTTGATGAAGGTGCTATTAGAGCAAGAACTGTAAGGTTTAAACTTCAAAAGTACATTAATTCACTAGATGTCTATGAAAGGATTTATGCTCTTAATGTTATTGCTTCAGAAGGAAAGGGAGCAAAGGTAGTTCCTACTGAAGAAGAGGCAAGGGGAGTATTAGAGGATACTATTTATTATATTTCTGAAATTATAGCAAAAAAATATGTTCAAAATAAAATAGAAACACAAGTTGAAAGGGCCCTTCAAGAGAGACAAGATAAATATATGGATGAGGTTAAGTTATCTATAATTAAAAAGCAAAAGGGACCTGAAAACGAAAAAACAAAGAAAAAATTAGAAAAACTAAAATATTTAGATTCGAAAAAGCTAAATAAAAACATTATGAGTCTTTTAAGACCAGAAAGTTTTTCAGAAATAGTTGGTCAAGAAAGAGCAATAAAATCCTTAATATCAAAAATGTCTTCACCATATCCACAGCATATAATTTTATATGGTCCACCTGGAGTAGGTAAGACATCAGCAGCTAGATTAGCTTTAGAAGAAGCAAAAAGGTTAAAATTTACTCCTTTTGGAGAAGAGTCAAAGTTTGTTGAAGTTGATGGAACTACCTTAAGATGGGACCCTAGGGAAATAACCAATCCTTTATTAGGTTCAGTTCATGACCCAATATATCAAGGAAGCAAAAGGGATTTAGCTGAAATTGGTGTGCCAGAACCTAAAACAGGCTTAGTAACTGAGGCTCATGGTGGAGTATTATTTATTGATGAAATTGGAGAATTAGATGAAATACTACAAAATAAGCTTTTAAAGGTGCTAGAAGATAAAAGAGTTGAATATTCATCATCTTATTATGATCCTGATGATGAAAATGTTCCTCAATATATAAAGTATCTTTTTGAAAATGGAGCCCCAGCAGATTTTGTTTTAATTGGAGCAACCACAAAAGATCCAAGTCAAATCAATCCAGCATTAAGATCAAGATGTACAGAAGTATATTTTGAACCATTATCCTCAGATGATATTAAAGGGATAATTGAAAATGCTGCTAAGAAGCTTGAAGTTGAATTGGAAGATGGTATTTCAGAGTTTATAAGCAGATATACTATAGAAGGTAGAAAAGCTGTAAATATACTTGCAGATGCTTATGGTTATGCTTTATATAAGACTAATGAAAATTGTAAGAAGATAACTATAAAAGATGTTGAAGAGGTTATATCAATTGGAAGATATGTTCCTATTGAAAAGATAGATTACAATAAAAAGCCACAAATTGGGCATGTTTATGGCCTTGGAGTAAGTGGTTTTATAGGTTCAACTCTGGAAATAGAAGCTGTAGCTTTTGAATCAAGAAAGGCTGGAGCTGGAACTATAAAATTTAATGATACAGCAGGCTCTATGGCGAAGGACTCAGTATTTAATGCTGCATCAGTAATAAGAAAAATAACTGATAAAGACATAAAAGACTACGACATTCATGTAAATGTAGTAGGTGGTGGAAGAATAGATGGACCTTCTGCCGGGGTTGCAATCACAGTAAGTATAATTAGTGCGCTTTTAAACAAACCTATTAGACAAGATGTTGCTATAACAGGAGAAATCTCATTAAGAGGAGAAGTAAAACCAGTAGGTGGAATTTTTGAAAAAATATATGGTGCTAGAAGAAAGGGCATTAAGCTGGTTATAATTCCAAAAGATAATGAAAGAGAAATTCCTCTTAATTTAACAGATATTGAAGTAAAAACTGTAAGCAATATTGAAGAAGTAATTGACATAGTCTTTGAAAATAAGTTAGATTAAGATATTAATAAGGGGATTAAGCTTTTATGATGGAAGCTTAATCCTTGTTTTATAAGATAAAAAAGTTTGATATAATTAATTATAATTAATTGATAAAAGAAAGGTGGTTACTTATGGAAGGGCCAATAATGAGAAGTTTGCCCCAAAGTCTAGAAGCTGAGCAATCTGTTATAGGTTCTATGATAATAGATAAGGAGGCAATATCTAAGGCTTTAGAAAAATTAAATGAAGAAGACTTCTATAGAGACGGGCATAAGGTTATATTTAGGGCTATTAAAGAAATGTACTCAGAAGATATGGCTGTTGACTTAGTAACCTTGTTAGAATATTTAAAATCAGGGGATAAGCTTGAAAAAGCAGGGGGAGTAACATATATATCAGAGATAGCTTCATCTGTTATAACTACAGCTAACTTAGATGCATACATAAAGATAGTAGAAGATAAATCTATGTTAAGAAAATTAATCAAGTCTTCTACTGCAATAATAGAAGAAAGCTACAATAAGCAAGATAAAGTAAATGAAGTTATTGATTATGCTCAAAAGAAAATATTTGACATAACAGATACTAAGAATACTAGTGATTATGAAAGTTTATCAACAGTTTTAGAAAGAGGATTTCTAGAAATAGAAAGACTTTTTAATAATAGAGGTTCTATAACTGGGGTAGGATCAGGAATTAGGGATTTAGATGCTAAAACTTCAGGGTTTCAAAAGGGAGATATGATATTAATTGCTGCAAGGCCATCAATGGGTAAGACAACATTTGCATTAAATATAGCAGAGCATGCAGCTTTAGTTGAAAATAGAAGTGTAGTTATATTTTCACTAGAAATGTCAAAGGAGCAATTAGCATATAAGTTATTATGTTCTGAAGCAAATGTAGATATGCTTAAATTAAGAACAGGTAACTTAGATGATGATGATTGGGAAAGAATAGCAAGAGCTACAGGGCCTTTATCAAAGGCAAAAATATTTATTGATGATACTGCTGGATTAAGTGTAATGGAAATGAGATCAAAATGTAGAAAAATTAAAATGGAGCATGGAATAGATTTAATTTTAATTGACTACCTTCAACTTATGAGTGGTAGTTCTGGAAGCGAAAGTAGGCAGCAAGAAGTATCTGAAATATCAAGGTCAATAAAGGCCTTAGCCAAGGAAATGCAATGTCCTGTAATCGCATTATCCCAATTATCTCGTGCTCCAGAACAAAGAGCAGACCATAGACCAATGTTATCTGATTTAAGAGAATCTGGTTCTATTGAACAGGATGCTGACCTTGTAATGTTCTTGTATAGAGATGAGTACTATAATAAAGAAACAGAAGAAAAAGGTATAGGTGAATGTATAATAGCAAAACAAAGAAATGGTCCTGTTGGAACTGTAAAAATGGCATGGATTGGTTCTCATAGTAAATTTGCTAATTTAGAAATGGTTTATAAAGAATAATTGATTATAAATAATTCCTCAAGGCTTGTACCATGAGGAATTTTATTTTTAGTTATTTGTCATTATAGTAGACCTTATTGGAATTTTATATTTAATTAAATTAGGTTTTACTGTATTTTCTAAGTTATGTATATCTAGATTTTTTAAATAAATAGTTCTTTTATGTTTTGATATTATATTATTATTTTTAGATACTAAAGATAGGTTTAATATAAGAAAATTATTTATGTATTTTAATGAAATATGATCTTTTATTAGTCCATTAAGAAAAATATATATATAATAGTAGTTAGGAGTTTGTACTAAATTTATTATTGGAGCTTTATTATTTTCGCTAGGAATTGTATTTAATAGGGAATTTATTTTGTTTTCAGTATTTTTTATCAAAATATAGTTCTTCATAAATATTCCCTCCTTATAACATATAGTTTGTACACATAAAATAAAGCTATGCTATGAGGTTTATGGTAGGAATAAAATTAATATTTTATTTATTTTACTTATATAAAAAATAGACTATAATTTAATTATTAACAAAATTTATAAAAGGTGGGATAATTATGATAAGTAAAGATATGACTATTGGGGAAGTAATAAAAAATAAGCCTGAGGCTGTTGAAATATTAATGGCTTTTGGTATGGGATGTGTTGGTTGTCCATCAGCTCAAGCTGAAACTTTAGAAGAGGCAGCATCTGTTCATGGATTAAATTTAGAAGCTTTATTAACAGAAATTAATAAATAATAAAGGGGCTATTATAGCCCCTATTCTTTAATTTTTTAGGAGGATATAATGGGAAGAAAATATAGTAAGGAATATGAAATTTATTATTATAATGTAGATAGTAAATTAAATTGTACAATGCCTATAGTTCTTGGAATTTTATCAGATGTAGGAAATAAAGATTCAGAAGATTTGGGTTCAGGTGTTAATGAGCTATTAAGTAAAAATATGACATGGATTTTTTATAATTATGATGTAAAAGTTAAAAGATATCCTAAGTATGGTGAAAAAATTAATGTTATAACTCAATCAATTGGATTTAAAAAATTTTATGCAGTAAGAAATTATGAAATAATAGGTGAAGATGGAGAAAGAATAGTTGAAGGAAGCGCAACCTTTTTAATGCTAGATATTAAAAAAAGAAGAGCTATGAGAATACCTAAGGAGCAATATGCTATATATGGTGAAGCTGGAGATATGGAAGGTGAATTTAAACTTCCTAGATTGAGTGATTTTAAAGAGTATGATTATGAAGAAATATTTAAGGTGAGATATTCTGATATTGATTCTAATGGACATGTAAATAATACAAAATATATTGAATGGGCAATTGAAACTTTACCTAAAAATATAATTGACAATTATATGTTAGAAGAAATAAAGGTTATATTTGAAAAGGAATGTAGATATGGGGAAGAAGTAAAGGTATTAACTAAGATAACTAATAATGAAGATGGTACTTTAACTACACAACATAAGGTATTAAATTCAGAGGGAAAAGAATTAACTAAATTAGAAGGAAAAATGAAAGAAACTTATAATAAGTATAGATAAGAAATATAAAACTCTTCTGTAAAATAAGCAGAAGAGTTTTATATTTGCTGCAAGTAATTTAAAGATATTATAACTATTAAATTTTAATTATCTTTTCTATTTTTTGTTCAGTAAACTTGCATAAATGTTTTCTGCAACGAAATGACCGGAGCTCCAAGCCCATTGAAGGTTAAAACCACCACAATCTCCATCCACATCTAATATTTCACCACAGAAGTATAAATCCTTGACTATTTTGGATTCTAGAGTGTTTGGATTAACTTCTTTTGTGTTAACTCCTCCGATTGTAACTTGAGCTTGATTGAATCCGTTAGTAGCGATACAATTAAATTTCCATTCTTTCAACAAATGAATTAAATTATTTTTTTCTTTCCAAGTTAACTCATAACAAGGAATATGGATATTTTGTATTTCTGCACACTTTAAAATTGTAGGGATAAGCTTTTTATTTATTATTCCAATTAGAGAATCAGATATTGATCTATAAGAAAAAATAGCCAAGTGATTTTCAATAAAATTAGCTACATCTTCTTTGCTTTCCTTTGGCATCATATCTACTAAAATTTCAACTTTTTTACCTTTTGAAATTGCTCTTGAGGCAAAACCTGATATTTGAAGGATTGGCGGACCAGATATTCCATAATCCGTAAATAGGATTTCACCAAATTCCTTTCTTATAACTTCATTATTTACAAGTAAAGTTGCATATCCGTCAAATTTAACTCCAGAAATAGCTTTTAAATAAGGGGCATCAAGCTTTAGCTGAACAATACCTGGTATAGGTTCAATTATGCTATGCCCAAGAGATTTTGCTAAATTATAACCCGATCCATCTGAACCTGTTTTAACAGCAGATTTTCCTCCACAGGCTAAGATTAACTTATTACATGTGAATAAACTATATTCATCATTACTTGTGGATAAAATGAACTTTTTCTTCTTGTGGACATCTTTAATTTTACAATTTGTGTATAAAGGTATATTTTTATCTTTTATTGCTAATCTAAAAATATCTACAACAGAAGATGCCTGTAGAGATCTTGGATATAATTTTTTGTTTTGTAATTCTATAATAGGTAAACCTAGGGTCAAGAAAAAATTTTCTGTATCCTGAACGGTAAAGGAAGCTAGGGCATTATTAAAAAAGTTATTATTTTCGCTATGATAATTTATAAATGGAAAAGAAATTCCTCTATTAGAAATGTTACATCTTCCATTACCAGTTGTAAGAATTTTTTTTCCTATTCTATCAGTAGCTTCTATAATGGCAACATCTAAACCATAATCTTTTGCAGTTATGGCAGCAATAAGTCCGGAGGCACCGCCGCCAACTATTATTAAATCATGATGTATCATAATAAAACTCCTTAAAATATAATAAATATATTTTATCATAGTAGAAAAAGTTTATAAATATAGACAAATTGGATAATGAAATTTATAATTATGGTAAAGATATTATTGATAAGTTTTTAAAGATATTAATTAAAAAAAGTTTTAAAAAAAGTGTTGACATAATATAAAACTTTATGTATTATAAATAATGTGCTCTTTGAGAGAGGACAAATTTAAGAGATATGGCTCCTTGGTCAAGCGGTTAAGACACCACCCTTTCACGGTGGTAACAGGGGTTCGATTCCCCTAGGAGTCACCAAATATGGAAGCATAGCTCAGCTGGGAGAGCACCTGCCTTACAAGCAGGGGGTCACAGGTTCGATCCCTGTTGTTTCCACCAAGTTAGGCCCAGTAGCTCAGCTGGTTAGAGTGCCGGCCTGTCACGCCGGAGGTCGAGGGTTCGAGCCCCTTCTGGGTCGCCAAATAAAGTGGCAACAAAAATTTATATGGCTCCTTGGTCAAGCGGTTAAGACACCACCCTTTCACGGTGGTAACAGGGGTTCGATTCCCCTAGGAGTCACCAATATGGAAGCATAGCTCAGCTGGGAGAGCACCTGCCTTACAAGCAGGGGGTCACAGGTTCGATCCCTGTTGTTTCCACCAAGTTAGGCCCAGTAGCTCAGCTGGTTAGAGTGCCGGCCTGTCACGCCGGAGGTCGAGGGTTCGAGCCCCTTCTGGGTCGCCACTAAAAACAATATGCTGGCATGGCTCAATGGTAGAGCAGCTGACTTGTAATCAGCAGGTTGTAGGTTCGAGTCCTATTGCCAGCTCCACTAAATATGGCTCCTTGGTCAAGCGGTTAAGACACCACCCTTTCACGGTGGTAACAGGGGTTCGATTCCCCTAGGAGTCACCAAATATGGAAGCATAGCTCAGCTGGGAGAGCACCTGCCTTACAAGCAGGGGGTCACAGGTTCGATCCCTGTTGTTTCCACCAAGTTAGGCCCAGTAGCTCAGCTGGTTAGAGTGCCGGCCTGTCACGCCGGAGGTCGAGGGTTCGAGCCCCTTCTGGGTCGCCACTAAAAACAATATGCTGGCATGGCTCAATGGTAGAGCAGCTGACTTGTAATCAGCAGGTTGTAGGTTCGAGTCCTATTGCCAGCTCCAAAAGGTAGCTTTGGAATAATCCAAAGCTTTTTTTATTTATAAAAAATACAGTTAGAAATATATTTCTAACTGTATAAAGTACATATTTATTTTTATTATCTTTTTTTTAAATTTAATTGTATTCTAATATCTTCTGAATAAAATTTATATAATTTAAAGTTTCCCAGCAATCTTGAAGAAATTCTTTCAGTGTAAGTTTTACTAATATCGGACAAAGATAAATTTGTTGATACAAGCATTTTCTTTTTCTTTAATAATTTTTTATTTAAAAGATTAAAAAATTCTGTAGTTGAAAAGTCTGTTATCTGCTCTGCTCCTAAGTCATCTATTATTAGAAAATCACAGTTTATTAATAAATCTTCAAGTTCCTGATTATTTTCAAAGATTATTTCTCTTAAATTTTTTATTAATTCATCAATAGTTCTATAAACTACTAGGTGTCCGTTATCTAAGAGTTCCTTTGCAATACAGCAGCTTAAAAATGTCTTACCTGTACCTGAATTTCCATAAAATAAAATATTTTCGTCTATATTATTGAAATTAGGGATAAATTCTTCTTTAAAATATTTTACTATATTTTCAATGTTTCTCCTTGGAGTATATTTATCATCACTTATCTTATAATTAGGGAATAATGAAAGATCTAAATTGTTAAAGTTATTAGTTTTTAGGGTATCTTTGAGATCAGAATCTTTATAATAAAGATCAATTAATTTTTTTTTGTAGCAAGAACATCTCTTATTTCCTATATAGCCTTGATCTTTACACTTTGAACATTGATATTTAAGAGTTAAATATTCAGGGTCATAACCTTTAGCAACTAAGGCTTCATATTTTTTAAATCTTAAATCAGTTATTTCTTCTTTGATATTTTTTAATTCTCCCTCACTTATTCCTTTTAAAATAGATAAGGTGAGATTAAGAGATTTTTTTTGAATTAAATTATCAAATTCTAGAATCTCAGGATGTTTTTCTTCAATTTCTTTACGCCTAATTTCTAATTTCTTTTGTTCTTCTATTCTTATATTCTCATATATTAATGCTAATTCTTTTTGATAGCTTTTAATCATCTTTATCCCATCCTAACAATTTCTTTTCTAAAGAGTCATAATCATAATCACGACCTTTGAAGTTATTAAATTTTAAATTAGATTTATTATAAGTTGTTGTTTTATTATTATAAACTTTATTAGAAGATAAACTTTTATATGCAGCTTCTTTTTCTTCAATTTCTTTTAAGGTTTTTAAATTATCCTTATTCCAGCTAGATAATATTCCATCTATATATTTAAAATCAGCTCTGTTTAATCTTTGGAAGCATATATCACAAGCCTTTTTTATTATATCTAAAGAAAAATTATAAACAGTCGTCCATTTTTCAAGCATATCTTCTTGAGGTTTCATTATTTCTGTATTTCTAATTCCTAAAAATTTAAGTATTTCTCTATAAGTTCCCCATTTATCTTCAGTTTTTCTAATGTAATTCTGTGCATCCTCAACAGTTTTTATATTAAGTTCATGCCAAGCTATTGCGACCTTTTCAATGTATCTAAAATTATTTTTTCCTTTAGATACACAGTAATTAATTAAAAGTAATATAAGCTCGGGAGAAAAATTATAATCCTGTTTCCATTGTATGTAACTTGTAATTTCTGATGGTGATACAGGTCTTCCCATTAATTTTTCTATATCTTTTATCATTCCCTTATTAGCTTCATTTGATAATTCTTCTAATAAATTAATTTCACTATTATTAGTGTCTTTTTCTGATGTTAAATCAATAAATTCTATATCAAAGTTTCCCATTTTATCGATAGGAGTTAACTTAATAACACCTTCTTCATTCCAATAATTTAATGCATTTATTACATCTGATTCCAAAAGATTTAATATTGATGCCAAAATAGATGTATTTACTCCAATTTCACCGGTATAGCTATATTTAAGCATTAAGATATATACCTTAATAAATTCTCCACGGGCCTTAGGCATATACTTTTCTATAAAAATATTACTAAGAGGAGTAAATTTTGAAGGTTTTGATTTAAACATAAAGGTACTCATATTAACACCTACCTTTCTAATTAATATTAAGCAGTAAATTAATTATAACAAAGTGTAAGGAGAGGCTCAATATAGCAATATTTAGATAAGAAGAATATTATTTTTTTTTATGGGAAAACTATTAAATGTCGTTGTTTAATGCTAAATATAAAGAAAGGAGAAGATATGGATACTTATACGACGTCACATAGCAAGAAAAGAATAATTATTAAATATATATTATTAATTATTCTTTCTTTAAATATTAACAGTAAGAGTGTAAGAGCAGAAGAAGTTAAAAATTTAAGCAGAGTTTCAGGAGTTAATTTTACATATAATAAAGGAAATATTTTTGATGAAATATATAAGGCTATAACGGGAAAGGTAACCGCTTATGAAATAAATTTTGATAATAAAGTTATTGGATATTTTTCAGAAAATACAAATTTTAACAATATAAAAGAATTAGTATTAAAGCATTATTTAGAGGATATAAAAGTAGATAAAAATTTAGTACTAGATTTTAAGGTAAAGGGAAATATAATCATAAATAAGGAGAAGGTTTATGAGGAAATAATTGATTCAGATATGGAAATTGCTAAAAAAATATATGAGCTTTCAAAGAGTAATAAATTAAGATTAAGTATAAAGTATATTCAAGAAAATATAGTAGAAATAAAGCCTAGTACAGTAATATTGCCAACAGAGGAAATGTTCCTAGGAGAGAGCAAAACAATAGAGGGAAAACCTGGAATAGAAAATAGGGTTTATGAAGTTTCCTTAGAAAATAATAGTGAAATATCTAGAAAGTTAGTAAAAGATGATATTGCTAAGGAAGCAGTAAGTACAAAAATATACAGAGGTACAAAAAATCCATATGAATATGGAATAGCATTTTTAAATCAACCAACTAGGGGGGGATATATAACTTCAGGCTATGGAGAAAGGTGGGAATCCTTTCATAAGGGAATAGATATAGCAGGAAATATAGGTGATGATGTTTTAGCTGCATTAGATGGTGAAGTTATTTATGCGGAATATAATGATGGGGGATATGGAAATTTAATAATTATTGAACATGAAAATAATATGAAAACTTTTTATGGACATTTAAATGATTTTTATGTTAAAGCTGGAGATAAAGTAAATAAGGGGGATGTTATTGGAGCGATTGGAAACACAGGTTTTAGTACGGGGCCGCACTTACACTTTGAATTAAGAGTAAATAATAATCCAGTAGATCCATATGAATATATAATTCAGTAATAGGATTTTATTTTATTAAGTTATAAAAAAGTACCTATATTAAAGAAGCACTTTTTAAAAGTGTATTTATAGGTACTTTTTTATATAAATAATATTTAGTTATTTTTTATTATCTTTAAAAATATTATTAATATTTATTTTACCATTTCCCTGGCAATTATCAGGCATATCTAATTTTTCACAAGATAATTCCAATAGAGATAAAACATCCTTTGGAGTCAGGTTTTGATTGCTTTCGTAAATTAAGGCACATACTCCAGCAACATAGGCTGCCGCTAAGGAAGTCCCAGTAAAGGTCCTATAGGAAGAACTAAGTTTTGGAGGATAAAGTTTTATTCCATCCCTTTCAGAAATATAGTCTGTATTTGTATTTAGAGAAACAATATCAACGCAGGCAGCACATAAATTGGGCTTATTTGATTTTTTATAAGGACCTACAGAAGAATAAGTATAAGATTTAGGTAAGGGTTTGTAAGTAGAATCATATCCTGAAACAGTTATACAATCATTACAAAGAGCAATCCCTTTAATTGATCCATCTATATTTTTATTACTTCCACTTGGTACAATACAGGTTATATTTTTACTAATTGCCTTAGTAATTAATTTATCAAATAGGTTTTGTAAGAAGGCATTATAATTTAACATTTCAAAAGGCATGCATATAATTTTAGTATTAGTTTTTTCAACTTCATTTATTATCATATCTATAGAATAAAGTATATCTGAAATATAGCCCTTTCCTGTTTTATCAAAGGCTTTATAGCATATTATGTTAGAGTTAGGAGCTACACCTTTATATGTTCCATTAGAATTATTTCCATTTCCAGAAATTATTCCAGCAATACATGTTCCATGACCATTATCATCATAGGGATAATTTAAGCCATTAATTAAGTCAACAAACTTAATAATTCTATTATTAGGACTAGTTAAGTCAGGATGTGGGTAAACTCCGCTATCTATTATTGCAATTGTAATACCAGTACCTTTTAAATTGAAATTATTAGATAGTCTTATTTTATTGGCAGAGGTTACACTTGTACCACAGAGAAATAAATATTCATCAAAAGATATAAATTCAATCTCAGGATATTCAATTAATCTTTTAATTCCCTTAGAATTAATGCGAGCAGTTATTATTTTACAGTGTTCTATAGCATTTATAAATTCTCCGCTATAGGAGTTAATCTTTTTAATTATGTTATCTTTAAATTTCTTATATTTAATGATTACTCTATATTTAACATTTGGATTAAAATCAATATATTTTTTTAAGTTAGCTTCTAACTTTTTATTATTAAAAAACATAAAATACTCCTAAAATTGATTACCATATATAATATATATATAGGAGTATTTTTGTTAATATTATAAAAAATTTAAGAATATAGTTATAATTTAAGCTTAAAGACTATTATACCTGCAATCATTAAAGCAACTCCAATAAATTCATTTAAGCTAAAAGCAACTTTCTCTGTTTCAAACAGTCCCATTGCATCAATAATTGCAGCAGATAAAAGCTGGGCAGTTAATATTGTTCCAATTCCAATTGTTGCACCCATAGAAGCAATGCTTTTCATAACAGTAAATATGATTACAACACCTAAAACACCGCTTAACAAATAAATTTTATTAGAATTTTTAATAGCTTTTATATCTCCATTGCCCCAAATAAAGACAATAATAAGAGTTATTACAAAAGCTATTCCTTGAGATAAAAGAGCTGTTTCCCAAGTTCCTATTTTCTTTTCTAGATTAGTATTGAATACTCCTTGAAGCGTCATGGATATTCCAGAAATTATCGCAAATATAATTGCTAACATAAAATCACCTCAAAGCTATTATTACCTTTGAGCTGTAAAAATATTAAAAAACCTCCTAGCTTTCTAGAAGGTTTTAAATTATTGACTTATTAGAGCATTTGAAATTTGTTCTTCTGAATATCCTAAAGAAATTCCAAGGCTTAAGAAATCTTCCATAAGAGTAATAAAGTGATCTTCTGATGGAGATATTATTAAGTCATTTAAATCTATAAATAAATTAAAGAATTGATCACTTAAGCAATAATCACTAGTCTTAACTTCAATATCTTCAATAGTATCGTAATTTTTATCGATACCAATACCTATTATGTGTTTAAAACAATCTATGTATTTTTGAAATATCATAGATTGATTAATTTCAATATCATCAGAAATCCAGTATTTATAACATTTAGTTTCTTCAGCTAGAGAACTTATTTTTGTATGTAACTCTAAATGTTTTCTTGTACGAATTTTATATTCGCTTAATGTATTATCAATAATAATTTCCTTATTTTTATTTTTT
>NZ_JAHLPS010000080.1 GCF_018918055.1 Caproiciproducens sp. MSJ-32 | reverse complement strand
AAGATTTTTTTTATAGTCATGAAAAATATTTTACCATAAATCCTAGACTTTTAAAGTCTGGGATTTATTTTTTTCATCAAAAAGGAGCTTCACACTAATTATTTAGTGCGACAGCCCCTTAAAAATTAATTTATTTTCATACCCTTAACTATATGACTTTGTTCTAATCAATTTCCTATAATCATCACTGCCCCACTACTTAGCCCCATAATTAACAAAGCTGCAATTAAATTTCCAAGCACTATGGCTGGAAATGCCCACTTAAACCTAATATCTAAAAGTGCTGCCGCTAAACTGCCACTCCACACCCCTGTTCCAGGTAAAGGAATTGCAACAAATATCAAAAGCCCCCAGGCTCCGTATTTTTGTATCTTATGACTAGTGTTGTTTATGGTTCTATTTGTTATTCTCTGAACCACATCTTTAAATAGCTTTGTGTTTTTTAAATAGTTAAAAACAGGCCTTACCCCAAACAATATAAAAGGGACAGGAATTAAACTTCCTATAAAGCTTAAAACTGTTGCATGAAGTGGAGATAAACCTAAAGAGATGCCAATTGGAATGGCACCTCTAAGTTATATTATAGGTAATGCGGCTGTTATAATGACGGTTAATTCTTTGGTTAAGAAAGTATTTATTATTTGTAGCATTTTATCAGTCCTTTTCATTTTATTAACTTAATAAAGGTAAAATAAAAATCTAATTGATAATATTACTAAAAAACTTATATTAAAAAGTACTATTGAATCAATAAGCTATAAAAATAATCAATCGACTAAAGAACTAATTCAATTTTATACTATAAAGCAAAAGAAAATACACCTTTAGATGAGGTTTAAAAAGATTTAAAATTTGCATAACAAATTTTAGAACTATTACTTTATGTTAATAGAAGTTTTAACTTCTCATATTGAATAAATATTGGTATATATTTACATTTGTCTATAAGCTGCAACCAAATTTTATAATTACCTTTATTTTATATGGCATTTTCTATTATACAACTTATCAACCAAATGATTTTTTATTTTGCATATTAAGATTGCCATTTCTTTATAATATATTGCAATAGCAAATATAAATAAAAATATTTGCATAACTATATTAATATCCTCATAATAAATTATTAAATAACTTTGATATAAAACAACAAAAATTGAAAGTACTAACTTCTTATAATCTATAGTTATAGTATAATATATTCTTGTTTGATATATTCTAACAACCCATAATGTTAAATAAGCTAATAATGTTGATGCAGCAGCAGCTTGAATGCCAATATAAGGTATTAACAATACATTAATTATTAGATTTACTAATGAGCTCATAATTGAGGTTGTAAATGCCTTATGAGTATTTTTAGTTGCTATATAACCTACTCCAAAAAAACTTGAAAAGGAAGAAAATATCGTACCTATTAATAAAAGAGGAATATATTTATAAGCTATATAAAAATTATTTGAAACATAAAATCTCATAAAAATTTTTAATATCATAAGGACTCCACTACAAATAATAAACATCAAAGCCATGTTAATTTTAAAAATGTTTGTATAAAATGAATCCCTCTCTTTAGAATTATAGTTTTCGATTGCAGCTAATTGCCATGATTGATAAAAAATCGTATTAACAATTGCTATAATTGTTGGTATTTTACATGACACAGCATATAAACCAGTAGACTCATATCCTAAAAAATATAATAAAATATATCTATCAGATACATTCATTATCCACCAATTTAAAACATTTGGTATTAGCGGTATAGAAAACTTTAACATATCTTTTGTTTTATTAAGATTTATTTTTCTTATTTTTATATAATCATAACCTTTACTAAAATAAAAATAATATAGTGCAATTAATATTTCTGATATTAATATAGAATAAAATATACCATTAATACCCATTTTAATAATTAATAAGAAATAAATATTTAAGCTAACTGTTAATATTGTTTGTAGTATTCCTCCTAAAGAATAAACTATTATTTTATCTATACTTTTTGAGAAAAAAGAAAATAATTGTTTAATTACAGTAAAAAGTAAAATTAAATTAAATATCAATTGAGTACTAGACAAAAATTCTAAATTTAATAATTTATTGAATACAATAATATATAAAATATACATAATTAATATTATTATTAATGCGTTTGTCAATACTTCACTTTTATCCTCATCTTTATCTAATGAAAATCTTAATACAGCCTCAGGTAATATTAATGATATAAATGGTATAAGTAAACTCAATGTTGTATTAAATATATCAACTTGTCCAAAATCTTTCCTAGTTAAAACACTTGTATATAAAGGAACCATAAAAAATGTTATTAATTTTGAACCAAATTCACCTATTGCAAACCATAATGTATTTTTAGCTAATTTATTATATTGACTCATTTTTATCCCCTTTGTAATTGCTGTAATATTAATCCTCTATATTTCATTAATAATTTCTTTGTAATTTTATTCTTAGGCATTTTTCTATATAATGTTTTTAACTTAATTATTTTCTTATTTATTTTTTCTCTATTATGGTATTTTAATGGATATCCTAATGGCTGCGATTTTATTAATTCATCTATATCAGAAATTGAATAATCAATCATACTATTATTTTGTATTATTCTTAACCCTTTTTCTGAATTTGCCGTAAATATAGCAACTTTTTCATCTGTTTTTATTCCCCAGTTATCTCCAACTGATATATCACTGTATTCTAATCCAAACAACTTATTGCAATTTAAGCAACCATCTGGAACATAAAAATAATCTTTAGAACTTAAATAATCAACATAGTCAAATTTAATTTCTTTTTTTTCACTTGAAATAATAATTTTACCTGGTCTTTCTTCACCATATCTTGATTTATACTTATAAACCTTATCTATTTTCTCAAAAACATGTCCTTCTTCTTTTAAATATTCTATCATACCATTTTTCATTCTACCTATTGTACAAACTAAAGAAATTGTTGCATATATATTGTTTATTTTATAATTTTCAATAAATTTTCTTAATGCAACATTTTGACAAGGTAAACCAACAAAAACAACAGAATTATAATTTTTTATATTATTCACATTAATGAGCATTTTAGAAATATGATAAAATGAACCAGAGTGATTTAAAACTGCTTCTCTTGAAGTTATAATATCACCATAAATGTTTAATTCTTCATCAAAATTTGCTACTATAGCCGCATCAATCTCTTTTTTATCAAAAAGATCAATTAAAATTGAAGAAACTATTCCTCCTGATGAAGAATTTATTATAATTTCTTTTTCTTTTGATTTGCCTTTATATACATTAATTGCATATTCAATTTTTTCTTTATTATTTAAACTATCTGTAGGACATGTTTTAACACATAAGCCACAATTTATACATTTACTTTCATCAATTATTGGTAATAATCCAATATTATCTTTTTCTTTTATAGTAATACAACGTTTAGGACAGATAGCTTCACATAAGCCACATCCAATACATTTATATGAAATTTCAAGTGATACATTTTTATTTTTTAACATTTTACATACTCCTCTTATCAATATTATCAATTGCATTAATAAGATATTTTTTTGAATTACTAATAACTTCATTTATTCTATTATTTTTATTTTTATATGATTGTTCACATTTTGTAAAAATATGCTCTATAAAATCTATTGTATTATTGTTTGTAATTTGGCAGTTATTCAAATTATATAAACTTAATAGATTTTCCATCCTTAAATTTACAGTTGAGTGTGCAAATGACACAAATTTCTTATTTAATATCAAAGAAAACGCCGTGCCATGAAAAGAATTAGTTAATACATAATGTGCATTATTAATTAATTTAACAAAATCTAATGGCCCAACATCATGCAATTTTTTTATATTCGACATTTTATTATTAAATCTTAAATATGGTATTTCTATGCTATAAATTGGTAAATTATACTTCATCGAAATCTCATTTGCCGATTTAATTAATTTTTCATTATATTCTAACATGTAAATAAGAATATACTCACCACTTTCAACCTTATATTCACTTCTATTTCCTAATTTTATCCACTCATTTTTATCCAACAAAAATACAGGATCTATACAACTTACATAATCTTTCCTATTGTATATTGATTTTAAATAATCAATTGAATTTTCTTCCCTCAATGATATAAAATCGAATTCTTTTAAAGACTTTTCAAATAAACCTTTTACTTCTTTTTTAATTTCATTTTTACCCAAACTGGCTGCATAGCTTATCTTATTGCAATCTATATCTGTTAATAAATAATCTTGTAAATATCCTTTTGTTATATCATAATTCCAAACCTGATCGCTACCAACTATAACAATATCAAATTTATTTATAGTATCTTTTAATTCTTTCCTATTTTTTATCTTTTTTGTTGATACCATTTCTTGATCTATAAAATTATAAAACTTATAATACTGCTTTCTCTTATAAACATTTTCAATAATTTTTCTTGCTATTTTTTTTGCTTTTACAGGTTTACTGAAAATTTTCAACGTATATAAATTTTCTAATTCATCTGGTGAATAGTTAATAATATACACATCGTAATTTTTATCCTTTAAATACTTATATTGAGCAAACATTTGTAAAACAGCACCATAGTTAATAGCCCAATTAAATGTTAAAATACCTATCTTCATCTTAGAACACCTCAGTCGATTAAATTTTTATAGCATTCAATTATTTCATTTGTATGATTTTTTATTAAATAATTATTAAAATTATTATCCTTAAATATTTCTTGGTTAAATGTCTTTAATAATTCTGGTTGTTGAAGTATTTTTATTATAGAATTTTTTAGAAAGATATTATCATCACTTTCTTTATAGACTATTCCATTTATATTATTTTTTATAATCATTGAGAACCCAACATTTTCTGAAACTAATGCAGGTATCCCATAGGAATATGCTTCCAGTCCAATAAAAGCAAATGTTTCTTTCAACTTACTTGGTATTATTATCATGCTTGCATTAGAATAAATTTTAGTCAAATCATTATGATTATATTTACCATAAAATTTATAGAAATTTTTATCATATTTTTCTATATCTAAATGTGAATAATCACCATAAATATGTAATTGCCAATTTGAATATTTCTTTTTTACTTCTTCTAATACATTTATTAAATCAAAAAAACCTTTTTTTTGGTCTAAATACCCTAAATAAATAAAATTAATTTTATTATCTTTCAGTGGTACATATTTAAATGTATTCCTATTGTCTCTTATCTGTGAATGTGTCACAGGTATAACCTTATAATTTATGCTATTAATATCTATATACTGCGAAAAAGTTTCTTTTGTAACATAACTGTTAAATATAATTAAATCTATCATACTAATCATTTCAGTAAAATATTTCCTAAAAAGAATATAATCAGTTTTATGAATACTATTGTTATAATCTAAATAATTAGCGTTGATAAAACTATGTTTTTTTATATTATTATTACAAAAGTTATTCCTAAATTTTTTATAAAATTCTTTCATTATAATATAATACTTGAAAAATAATAAATTTCTTTTCAAATTATATTTGTTTAATTTTGAATAATCTTCAGTATATTTATTGCATTTATAACATTCATTTCCATAATTATAATTAGTACATATTTTTTTATTATATTTATATAAATATATATTGGGGCAAATTCCATAAAAATCATGTGTTGTCATAACAACTTTAATTCCCAATTTTTTTATTTGTTGTAAATACTCTTTTGGAAATGCTATCAAAGAATGTAAATGCACTATTTCTATCTTATTTTTTAATAAAAATTGACAAAAATCACTTGAATCTTTTGCATATATAAATTTTTTTGGATATTTAATTCCATAATATGAAACTGGTAAACTATTTTTTATTCTATATATAAATAATCCATTTTTTTTACTAAAATATTTAATTCTACTTTTCGCTTTATTATTATAAAATTCACCTGGCATTAGCATTTTAACATTTTGTCCACCTTTTAATTGACTCTCGGCTAAATTTGTTGCATAAATCATCAACCCACCACCATGAAATGGTGGGTATCCTAAAAAATAATGTAATACATTCAACATTATCACCTTCGTAAACCAAATATTTTATAAGTTATTTATTTTGTTCATGTTCTAATAAAACCTCTTTAATCGCCTCTAAATATGCAAAGCCATATTTTTTATCTGGTTCTAAATATGTTCCTTCTGCCCACTCATTCCAAGCATTTATAAATAAAAATTCAGTCCCATTTTGTTTTGATTTTTTTACTTGTTCTTTAAAATAATTTTTAAATTTTTCTGGATTAGATCCTTTAAAAATCGTCGCTTTTGTACCTTTTCTCGGTGAATTATCCCAATCAACAAAAGCTCCTAAATAAGTAGTTAATTGATAATTACGTTTTCTTTTTATTATTCTTTGCCATACATAATCATAATCCTCAATATTTAGAAATAAATAATTTTTAAAATTAATACTATTCCTTAACAATGATTTCATTTTTCTAATTATTTTTTTTGATACACCATAATCATGTACTAAAGTAAACATAGGTTCAAATTCTACTTGAGCGTTAAAATTTTTGTTCTTCGTATCAATTTCAAATGAATTTAATGTTTTTATAAAGTAAATCCCATTAAATCCATTCTTTACAGCAAAATCATTCCATAATTCTATCATTTCATCACAACAAGGTATTGAAGCGGATCTATAAATTAAAAACATTGGCTTATTATCTATTTTAATATATCTTTCATCTTTAAAAAACGGTAGTAAGTAATTAAAATGCTCTACCCAGTCATTTTTATCACCATAATCTTGTGGCATTAATACTTCTTTTTCTCGACCATCCCAAGCTCTAGTCCATGGCTCATTTGCCCATGAAAAACAAAAAGGGAGTTTAGGTGATTTTAATTTCAAAATTTCCTCTGCAGGTTTCTCAAGCAACTTTTTACCTTTAAACCAGTAGTGATAATAACAAAAGCCATATATACCATATTTTTTTGCCAATTCTGCTTGCCATTCTCTTGTTTTAGGATCTAATAAATTATAATAAAAATCATTTAATGGCTCTCTTGGTTGATAATGTCCTTTAAAAAGTTGAATTGATTTTTTTGTATTTGTCCATTCAGTAAACCCTTTTCCCCACCACTTATTGTTTTCTTCTATTTCATGAAATTGTGGCAAGTAAAATGCTATAACTTTCATTACTAATTTTCCTCCTATCAATGTTTGAGATATTAAAAAAACAACTATACATATTTATTTATCTATTTCTTCCAAATAATTTTTAACAGCATTTTGCCATATTGGCATCAAATAATTAATTTTATTTTTAATATTACTTTTAGAAAGTCTTGAATTTCTTGGCCTTCTTGCCTTTGTTAGATACTCCTCACTCTTTATAGGAATCACCTTTACATCTATTCCTGCTACTTTAAATATTTCACAGGCAAATTCGTACCAACTGCAGTATCCTTCATTTGTAGCATGGTATGTACCGTATTTGTCTGTCTGAATCATGTCACAAAGAAGTCTTGCTAAATCAAATGTATATGTTGGTGAACCTACTTGGTCGCAAACTACCTTAATTTCCTTCTTCTCTTGACCTAACCTCAACATAGTCTTTACAAAGTTATTGCCGTTTTTACCAAATACCCAAGATATCCTTACTATAAAATACTTTTGTAAATTCTTTTTTACTTCCTCTTCTCCTAGATATTTTGTGTATCCATAGTAGTTTACTGGATTAGGAGTATCAGTAACTTCGTATGGTTCTTCCTTTTCTCCATCAAACACATAGTCTGTACTTATATAAACCATCTTAGCATCTAATTCTTTACATGCTTCAACAATGTTTTTTGTTCCTAAAACATTTACGGCATAGCAGAGGTCTCTTTCATCCTCTGCTTTATCTACTGCTGTATATGCAGCACAATGAATTACAACGTCTGGCTTGTAATTCATTATATATTCCTTTGTTTGTTTTTCGTCTGTTAGATCAAAATTATCTCTGTCTACACCAATATGTTCTATATTTAATTCCTTTAATCTTTCAACAACATCATATCCAAGTTGTCCCTTTGCTCCTATAACTAATATTTGTATAATTTATATCTTTTGAAATTTTTATTTCTTCGTTTTTCATAAATAAAAAGGAAATAAATACGAAATAAATTAATAAAATATTATAATCATATATTGGATTACCAGTTATAAAATATAATAAAAATATTACTTGTACATATAACGACATATAATTTAACCTGTTCTTCTCACTTTTTTTAATAACCTTAATCGTATATATAAGTGTTGCAAAATAAGGAGGCAATATGAATAATGTACCAAATATTCCTGTCTCACACAATAATTGTAAAAATACATTATGAACATAGGTATTCTCTATCATTGATGGTTCTATATAAGTTAAAGACAAAAATGTATTAATGCCTACTCCATATATTGGATGTTCTTTAAATAAGTTAAAAGCATATTTATACAAAATTAATCTGTTATTTATTGAACCTAAACCATCATTTCTTTGAAAACGTTCAATAGCTACAAGATTATAATTAAAATAATAAGTGATAATTGCATAACTTAATACAATAACTGCTAAAAATAAAAGAATATAATTTATTTTTTTAATATTTTTTATTTCCCGATTCATTAATAAGATAATTAAGATGCTAATTAAAGATGAAATTAAAGCAAATCTACTACCAGTCTTTGTTATTGCATATAATTGTACAATAATTATTACCATAATTAAACTCTTACTAAATTTAAATATTTTTTCAAAATATAAGACTAATATTACTCCAATTCCTATTGATATTACAAAAGCATTAAAACCAAAAAACCTACCTATACCAGTATAACGCTTAAAATAAGTAATTGAATTTAATGAAAACTCAATTGAATTGCTATTAAATAAAATATTTAATAACTTTTCATATACTTCTATGTTGTATTCTGGTAGAAATGTACATATTGTGTATAATAATGAAATATATATAAAAGGTATATATATATTACAATTGTTATTTAAATTATAATTAGATAAATATATGAATATTAATATAGCTATAATATAAAAAATTGTATAAATTAACGAAATCTTCTTGTCAACTGAAAATAGTGAGCTTATTAATAATCCAATAGTTGAAAATATCCATAAAACGTGTAATTTATTTAAATAAATCTTTGATTTTAAAAATAAATGCATTGTCATTATTATTATTAACATTAATAATATTTCTTTGTTATATATACTAATTTTATCCATATTGTAAGTAAAAATTATAAAAAACAAAATTATAAATTCAATACAATATAAAATTGAATTAAAATAATCAAACTTTTTTTTATCTCCTTTCATATATGCCTCCATATTTGTTAATTAGATTTGTTAAGTTATATGACATTTGAATTTCATCTCCACTTTAAGTTATCTTATATATAGTGAAAAACAAAATACCTCCAAAGGATAGATAAAATTGTGTACAAATTATTCAATAAAATTTCATGTCTAATATATCATAGCCAAATTCTCTTTCCCATTTCATTGGAAAGAGAAAACTATAATCAAGTTATAAATGTAAATATTGTAGACATCAGGTTACTCTCAAAGATTGTACATGTAAAAAAATCGTGTATTACTTTTTAATTATTAATTTAGAATTTATTTTAATCACTATCATTTTAAATTAATTATAATATATTTGCCATTTTTTATATTTGCTTAGCACAATCAGAATTAATATATTGTGGTATAGCCTCGTCCCAAAAACTTAATTTATTAAAATCATTTAATTCTAAATAATGTTTACTCAATCTCGAATTCCTTGGCCTCTTTGCCTTTGTTGGGTATTCTTCACTCTTTATTGGTATCACCTTTACATCCATACCAGCTATTTTGAATATCTCACAGGCAAATTCATACCAACTACAATATCCTTCATTTGTTGCATGATATATACCATACTTATCTGTTTGTATCATATCACAAAGTAGTTTTGCTAAATCAAAAGTATATGTTGGTGAACCTACTTGGTCGCAAACCACCTTTATTTCCTTTCTTTCTTGTCCTAATCTTAGCATTGTCTTAACAAAGTTGTTACCATTTTTACCAAATACCCAAGATATTCTTACTATAAAGTACTTTTCTAATTTATTTTTAACTTCTTCTTCTCCTAGATATTTTGTGTATCCATAGTAGTTTACTGGATTAGGAGTATCAGTAACTTCGTATGGTTCTTCCTTTTCTCCATCAAACACATAGTCTGTACTTATATAAACCATCTTTGCATCTAATTCCTTACATGCTTCAACAATGTTTTTTGTTCCTAAAACATTTACAGCATAGCATAGTTCTCTTTCATCCTCTGCCTTATCTACTGCTGTATAAGCTGCACAATGAATTACAACGTCTGGCTTGTAATTCATTATATATTCCTTTGTTTGTTTTTCATCTGTTAGATCAAAATCATCTCTGTCTACACCAATGTGTTCTATATTTAATTCCTTTAATCTTTCAACAACATCATATCCAAGCTGTCCCTTTGCTCCTGTAACTAAAACCTTCATCTTATACACCTCATCTATTTCCATACATCTTTTCGTAATAATTTTTATATTCACCACTTATTATTTCTTTCCACCATTCTTTATTATCTAAATACCACTTTATTGTTTTCTTTATTCCTTCTTCAAATCTTGTTGTTGGTTCCCAACCAAGCTCATTTGATATCTTTGTTGGGTCTATTGCATATCTTAGATCATGTCCTGGTCTATCTTTTACATAAGTAATTAAGTCTTCTGATTTTCCAAGTTCCTTTAATATTGTTTTTACTACATCTAAATTAGTTCTTTCATTATGTCCACCTATGTTATATACTTCTCCAACTCTTCCATTGTGAATTATTAAATCTATTGCTGAACAATGATCTTCAACATAAAGCCAATCTCTAACATTGCTTCCATCGCCATATACAGGTAGCTTTTCATCATTTAATGCTCTAATAATCATAAGTGGTATTAGCTTTTCTGGGAAATGGTATGGTCCATAGTTGTTTGAACATCTTGATATTGTAACAGGTAATTTATATGTTCTAAAGTATGCTAATACTAAAAGGTCAGCTGCCGCCTTTGATGCTGAATATGGTGATGATGTATGCAGTGGTGTTTCTTCTGTAAAGAAAAGATCAGGTCTATCAAGTGGTAAATCGCCATACACCTCATCTGTAGATACTTGATGATATCTTTTAACTCCGTACTTTCTTGATGCATCCATTAAAACTTGTGTTCCTATAACATTTGTCTTTAAGAATATTCCTGGATCTTCTATTGATCTATCAACATGTGATTCTGCTGCAAAATTGACAACTATATCAAATTTTTCTTCTTCAAATAGATTAAATACAAATTCTCTATCAGAAATATCGCCCTTTACAAATCTAAAATTAGGATTTTCCATTGCCTTTTTTAAGGTTGATAAGTTTCCTGCATAGGTTAGTTTATCTAAGCAAACTATTCTATAATCACAATATTTATTTAGCATATAATATACAAAATTACTACCTATAAATCCTGCTCCACCTGTAACTAATATGTTCATCTTTTATCCTCCATTTCGTATATAAAGTTACAATCACTATCCTTTAATAGAGGTGCATTTTTATCCTTATCGGATAATATTGGATTGTCTATTCCCCAATCTAT
Organism: Caproiciproducens sp. MSJ-32; assembly: GCF_018918055.1. Lineage (GTDB taxonomy): Bacteria > Bacillota > Clostridia > Clostridiales > Clostridiaceae > Clostridium. The sequence goes on along the minus strand of NZ_JAHLPS010000080.1, from coordinate 7,591 downwards.
ACCTATTTCAGGGTCATCAAACCTTATACTTCTATCGTGTTCCTTTGAATAGTATTCATCTACTTTGTATTGGACTTCTACATCATCTGTTAAAGTTACAAATCCGTGTGCAAATCCCTTTGGGATAAGTAACTGCCTTTTATTTTCTTCTGAAAGTTCAACAACTATCCACTTTTTATATGTTGGTGAGCCCATTCTGATATCTACTGCAACATCAAGTATTTTCCCCCTTGTGCATCTTACTAATTTTGTTTGAGCCATTGGATTATTTTGAAAATGTAATCCTCTTAATGTTCCTTTTATGGCAGAATATGAGTGATTATCTTGGACAAAGTTTATATTCAATCCTTGTTCTTTAAAAACCTTATCTGAAAAACTCTCCATAAACCATCCACGGTTATCACCAAACACTTTAGGTTCTAATATTAATACTCCCTCAAGTTCAGTCTTAATTATATTCATTATATACACTTCCTCTTTTATATTATAGTTAATTCATATTTATTAACTACTGTTTTGTTATCTGGTATGTTTTTGTTTATAATTTTTGTACCTGCTCCTATCCTTACATTATTTCCAATTTGTGTATTACCTAATATAATGCAACCACATCCTATATAAACATCATTACCAATAATTATATTCGCTTTATATGGTGTTTTTTCAATTGCACCTAAAGTAACATTTTGAAATATTGTTACATTTTTACCTATTTTAGCATTTTCATTAATAAAAATTCCTTGAAATCCGTATGGCACCCTTATTCCATAATCAATATAACACCCTTTTGGTGGTATATCTCCCGTAGAAAATACAAAAGTAAATAGTTTTAGAACTTTATATAAAATATTTAAAATTATTTTTAAGATCTTTCGTTTAATAATATAATTTTCTAAAAAACCTATCCTATAGCATATCAAAGAAAGTTTGGTCCTAAAACCCTTATTTTTTTTTAATTCTTTACTTATTTCTATAATATGTTTTTTCATTTAAATATCCCCTCTTTTTAATATCTAATTTTTCCTTCTGCTACTTTTCTTAGATGTTTACCATAAACAGATTTTCCATACTTTGCAGCTGATTCTAATAGCTTGTCCTTTGAAATCCATCTATTAACATATGCAATTTCCTCTGGTGCTGAAATTACAATACCTTGTCTCTTTTGAATTGTCTTTACAAACTCAGCAGCCTCTATAAGTGAATCCATTGTTCCTGTATCTAGCCATGCATAACCACGACCTAAAAGTTTTACATCAAGTTTACCCATCTCTAAATATATTCTATTTAGGTCTGTTATTTCAAGTTCTCCTCTTGCACTTGGCTTTATAGATTTTGCATATTTTGCAACATCTTTATCATAGAAATATAGACCAGTTACTGCATAGTTTGATTTTGGATTTTTAGGCTTTTCTTCTAATGAAATTACTCTTCCTTCACTATCAAACTCAACAACCCCAAATCTTTCTGGATCATCTACATAGTAGCCAAATACAGTTGCTCTTCCTTTATTATTTGCCGCTTCCTTTAAAAGAGTTGTTAAGCTGTGTCCAAAGAAAATATTATCTCCAAGTATCATTGCACATTCATCATCACCAATAAAGTCTTCTCCAATTATAAAGGCTTGAGCTAGTCCATCTGGTGAAGGCTGCTCTGCATAGCTTAAGTTAATTCCAAACTGGCTTCCATCACCTAAAAGTTTCTTAAAGTTTGGTAAATCATGTGGTGTTGAAATTATTAAGATGTCTTTTATTCCTGCAAGCATTAGTGTTGATAGGGGATAATATATCATTGGTTTGTCGTAAATAGGTAACAGTTGTTTACTTGTTACAAGTGTAAGTGGGTATAGGCGTGTGCCTGAACCACCAGCTAGAATGATGCCTTTTCTTACATTTGACATTTTTTCTCCCTCTCTTTAATTAATTTTCTTCCTTCTTTTATTCCTTCAATAATAGCAATTGCTCTATTTTTATCACCCTTAAAATAATATTGAACTACTCTTATAACCCTTGTTGTATAAAAAAATAGTTTTGATAATACAAGTTTAGCTTTTGTTACTTTATATTTGTATTTATTCATGAAATAAATTCTGTTCCTTGTACACCATTTTATTGAAAACGGCGATTCTTCTCCCCCACCTGATATACCAACTTTATGATAAATAACTGCTTTTGGTTCGTATACTATTTTATATCCAGCTTCCTGTACTTTTACACAAAAATCAACATCCTCAAAGTACATAAAATATTCATCAGGCAACATTCCAACCTTTTCAATAACTTCTCTTTTAATTAACATACAACAACCTGTCATAAAAGAAATTTTTTTGAATTTATCATATTGCCCATTATCTTCTTCTCTCATCCCAAAGTGTTCACCAATAAATTTAAACCAATTAACTTGTCCACCTGCATACCATAACAAATTTTTATTATCATAATACTTTATCTTACAACCAACTAAACCAATTTTTTTATCACTTTCTGCCGCATTAATCATGTATTCTAAAAAATTTGGTTCAACCTCTGTATCATTGTTTAAAAGCAAGATGTAATCAGCACCATTATCTATTGCATATTTAATTCCTATATTATTACCTCCCGAAAAACCTAAGTTCTTATTTGATTCCATCAAAATTATATTTTCAGATATATATTGTTTTAAATAATTTATTGAGTCATCGGAAGATGCATTATCAACGATTACTATTTTATAATTGTTATATTTAAGATTTTTTAAACTTTTAATGCATTCTATTGTATCTTTGTAGCCATTATAGTTAACGAGGATAATATGTGTTTGTTTATTCATTGTTATCACCTAATTTTTTTATTAATACATATATATAAATTCATTGAATAAGCATAAATAATTCCAAGATAAAACGAAAAATATGAAAACAATATTGTTGATGATGGTATTATCATTATCATCAAAATCACTATAAAAACTTTACTTTTGTGTTTATTAATTATTTTTGACTTATTATAAATATCTTTAAAATATATTAATAATATTATTACTCCTATTATTCCTGTATCTGCTAAAACACCAAAATAAAAGTTATTTGATAAGTCAAAAAAATCTTTATAAGGTATCTTGGTATCTATCCCATATAAGTTTCTATAAAATCCAAAATTCCCATGTCCAATCCCAAAGAATTTATAATCATTAAAAATCTTTAGTAATATTTCTTTATTGTTTAACCTATCTACCTTTGAAAAATTATCCGTAGTTAATTTTTCTATTAATGCTCTATATAAATATTCATTATTAAAAATCATAAAAATAAAAACTACGAATACCACTGAATATAACATTTTTTGTTTTACAGATAAAGCTTTTCTTTTATTAAGTAATAATATCATAAAGACAAATAAGCATATTAATCCATTTGTTGAAAATGTAACTATTAAAGCTACAACGTTTATTAAATTTAGTTTAAACTCATCATCAATTAAAAAAACAACAATTAAATTAAACATCAAAAATAACGCCAAACCTCCTGGTTCTATCATAAAGCCCCAAGGTCTTCTTAATCCATAAGCAAAGGTTGCTCCATAATTTAATTTTTCTCCAGGTAATTTTATAAACTGTCCTGTTATGTTTAATATTAAAAACTGAATTATAGTATAAATCGATAAAAAATTTAATGCTTTCTTTTGTATAGTTAATACTTTTTTTAGTCTTAAACTATTAAATTTATAAATGTGTGTATAAGGTAAAATAAAATATAATATTGATATTAATGGATTTAATAAATTAACATATATTCTACTTAAATTATTATCTACTAAAGTTGAATTTCCCAAAAAAATTATTTCTTTATTTATATATAATAAAATTAGATATGACATAAAAATATATAAATAATAAATTAAAGGATAAATATTCCATGGAATATTGACATTGCATTTTCTTTTATTTATTAAATAAAAGAAAAAATAAACAATTATTAGAATATCTGTTAACCTTATAGTTGCCCCAACTTGGAAAGTAAAAGACTGCTGAAATATGAGAAAAAAACTATAGAATAAAAAATAAAATCCATATTTCTTTTATATATTGTAATAAAGATTATTGTAATTAATATAACAATTTGAAAAAATTTTCATGCATACTATTCACCTTTAAATTATATTTTTATAAACTGCAACAATTTTATCGCACATGATTTCCCAATTAAATTTACTAGCTCTTTTTAAACCATAATTAATAATATTTCTTCTAAAATCGTTATCGCTTAAAATATTATTAATTTTATAGCCTATATTTCTTTCATCATAAGGATTAAATGTCATTTCCTCATTCCCAACCACCTCGGGCAATGATGTAACATTTGATACTAATGTAGGACAACCACACGCCATGGCTTCTAAAGGTGGTAACCCAAAACCTTCATAGTATGATGGATAAACGAAAACTGAAGCTAAATTATATAAATAAGGTAAATCTATTTCTTCCACATAACCAATAAATTTAATTCTGTTTTCTAGTTTTGCTTCAACGATTATTTTATTGCATCGTTCATTTAACTTTCCATTTAAGACTAAACATATATCTTCATTTACATGTTGCATTGATTTAATCAATGTTTCAACATTTTTATGTGGTTTTTGATTTCCAATGTATAACACAAATTTTTCAGGCAAATCATATTTTTGTTTTATTTTATTTAAAAGCTCTAAATCATTTATTTTTTTAAAATTTTCATCTACACCATTATAAATACTTATTACTTTATTTTCATCTATACTTAGCCATTCTAAAATTTCTTTTTTAGAAAACTCAGAAACTGTCAAAATTATCTCTGATTTTTTAGCTGATGGCTTTACAATATAATCATAATAGTATTTATGCATCCAAGAATAATATTGTGGATACCTCAAATGATTCAAATCGTGTATTGTCATTAATGTTTTAATTTTTATAAAAGGGCTTGAACAAAAAGAAGGAGTATGAAATATAAAATTTCCACCCAATTTATTTAAAATAAGTGGTAGTTCTATCTGTTCATATAATGATAAAAATTTTGACTTCATTTTAATAAGTTTAACATTTATCTTTTCTCCAAATATTTTATAAAACATTTCTTCATCATTTACTAAAACATATAAATTGAATTCCTTTTGTTTTGAAATGTATTTAATTATTTCATACGTATACCTTGCTATACCATGCAGATTTTCTGTAATCATTCTAGCATCAATAACTAAATCAATTTTTTTCATATTATCACCTTTTAAAAAATAAATTTCATATTATTAGTAATTATTTATCTTATTTTTATGTTCCTCATAGCAATACTGAACATACTCTTGAATTTTCTTTTTAAATATTTCTTCATCAAATTTTTCTGCATGCTTTCTTATTTTTATCTTATCAAATTTATAGCTTTCAAAATTAATTACTGCATCTTTTAATGATTTAACTGTTTGTTCTTTGAAAAATATACCTGTTTCTCCATCAACTACTGTTTCAAGTGCTCCACCTTTCCCATATGCAATTACTGGTCTTCCACTTGCTTGTGCTTCAAGTGGTGTTATTCCAAAATCCTCTTCTCCTGGGAAAATAAATGCTCTACATTTTGAATAATATTCTTTTATAACTTCATCAGGCTGTCTACCTAAAAATTTAATATTTGACTTTGCAATTTGCTGTAGCTTTTGTTTTTCAGAACCATCACCAATTATAACTAATGGTAAACCTATTTCATTAAAAGCTTCTACAGCAAGGTCTATTCTTTTGTATGGAACTAATCTAGAAACAATTAGAAAATACTCTTCATCCATATCACTAACATTAAAAAGCTTAGTTCTTACAGGAGGATGTATAACTACACTTTCTCTTCTATAATGTTTCCATATCCTTTTTGCAACATTTTGTGAATTTGCAATAAAATAGTCTACTCTATCAGCTGATACTCTATCCCAGATACGCATATAATTCATAAAATATTTCATAAATACTTTTTTGAAAAAGCTAAGTTTTTCTTTATTTAAATATTCATAATAAAACTCCCATCCATATCTCATAGGTGTATGGCAGTAACAAATATGAACAGTATTGGGATTTGTTATTACACCCTTTGCACATGATGAGCTACTGCTTAATACAACATCATATTCATTCAAATCAAAACTTTCAAATGCCATTGGCATAAAAGGAAAATACTTCTGATGATTAGTTTTAGCTTTTCTTTTGTTTTGTAAAAATGAAGTTCTAACATCGATATTTTTTAATTCATCATCTAATTTATCTGGATTATATATTGTTGTGTAAATAGGTGCTTCTGGAAAGAGTTGTTTAAAATTTATAACTACTCTTTCCGCTCCACCCATATTAGTAAGCCAATCATGTATTAATGCTATATTCACGACCACACCTCACACTACTAATTTTTTTATCTCCTTTATCTCCTGTGCCTTTTCCTTTGAACTAATCATTATATAGTCATCAGTTTCGACAACAATTATATCTTCAACGCCATTTAATATTATTTTTTTATTTGACATTATAATATTACCCTTTGAATCCCTTGCAACACAACTTTGATTAGCTACATTGCCCATCTCATCCTTTTGTCTATATCTTTCAAGGCTAGTCCAACTTCCAACATCATCCCAGCCAAAGTCACAAGGAATTACATATATATCATTAGACTTTTCCATTATACCATAATCTACAGATATATTTTCAACTTCTTCATACTTTTGTTTTAAAACTTTTTCAAAATCTTCTTCTGATGCTGCAATTTCAGCAAGCACCTCAAAGGTTTCTGGTAGATATTGATTTGTACATTTTAATATTGTTGAAGCCTTCCAAATAAACATTCCACCATTCCAAAGATATGTACCCTCTTTTAAATATTCTTCTGCTGTTTCTTTATTAGGTTTTTCAACAAAGCACTCTACTTTATTAACAGTATTGTTATTTATTATCTCAACCTCATGCATTCTTTTTATATATCCATATCCAGTTTCTGGCCTGTCTGGCTTCATACCTAGTGTTACAATTGCATCTTGATTTTTATTTACAAATTCATAACCACATTTTAAAACTTCTCTAAACTTATCTTCATCTTTAATAAGATGATCAGAAGGTAAAACAGCTATTGTCGCATTTTTTACTTTTTTGTTTATATAAAAAGCTGAAAGAGCAATACACGGTGCCGTATTTCTTCCAACAGGCTCTACGATTATATTTTCTTCTGGCAAATCTGGCAATTGCTCTTTAACTAAATTAACATACCTTTCAGCTGTAACTACAAAGATTCTATCTATTGGAATGAGTCCTTCTAATCTTTTCACTGTCATTTGAATCATTGTATCTTCACCAAGTAAATTTAAAAATTGTTTTGGTTTATCATCTGTTGAAAGAGGCCAAAATCTTTCCCCTTTGCCTCCTGCCATAACTAAAGCACATAACATATTAATTTATTCCTCCTACAAATACTATATAAATCTGATAATAATTTAACTTGAATTCGGCAAGTAAATTTTAAAAAAGTTTCTACTTGCCATTTTTGTTTTCTTTATGAATAAATTTACATTTATTATGATATTTTATACCGTTAGGTCTTTTTTTGAGTATA
>NZ_JAHLPS010000069.1 GCF_018918055.1 Caproiciproducens sp. MSJ-32 | reverse complement strand
CCAAAACAAGCTGAAACAGCATAATATAGGACAATCTATGTCTAGACGTGGTAACTCTTGGGACAACGCACCTCAGGAATCCTTTTTTGGTCATTTAAAGGATGAAGCATATATCAATGAGTGTAAAACATTTCAGGAATTAATTACTGAAATAGATGATTATATTGATTATTATAATAACTATAGATCTCAGTGGAATTTAAAAAAGATGACTCCTGTCCGATACAGAAGTCATCTTCTTGAAGCTGTTTCATAGTCTTTTTTTAAACTGTCCTTGACAAGGGGTACATTTTATAAAATAAGTTCTTAAACAGCTTTTTTAATTAATAATTATTTTTTTCTTCTAAAGATATAAAAATAGGTGAACTAAAAGATATTTTATTATTATCTTGAATTATTTTTATAATAAACCAGCTTTCGCTTTTTTCTCTTTTATGTTCATATAAATATTTTATACTATTTAAATTTATTTCTTCTATTTTTTTTATTATATTTCCCTGGTTAGAGAGTATTTGTATTTCTCTGATTTTATATTTAATATCTTCGCAAAAAATCATAAATCTTAGTTTTTCTGTTAATGGGCTTATTGATTCACCCATAAATTTATCATTAACAGTAAAATAAAATTTTAAATATCTAGATTCTGTAGAATAGGTACGTTTTTTTCTAAAGGCATCAATTATTTCTCGAGTAGATAATGAATTACAAATGCAGACAGTTAAATTTTCAGAGTCTCCAAAATTCATTTTATGATTATCTTGTCCATTTATGGCACCAAGTTTCCAGCCCATATCTAAGAGATTAAAATAGTATTTTTCATGTCTAGTATATTTACCATCAAGACTTCCATTTCCAACTTCTATAGATGTTATCATTTTATTTAAGATTGTATTATAAGTAAGGGTTTTAATATTTTTATGAGGGTGATTTATAGTAATAAAAGCATCGGGATTATTTAACATCCATAATGCCAATATATTTAGGTCTTTTACACTACCTTTAAAAAAGGTTTCAGAATTTATTATGTTAAAATCCCCATATAAATTAGTTTTAGTTTCAAATCCAACTAGAGCTAAGAAATCATCGTCTTTTTTTCTTAATTTTGAAGCATAATATTTTGTAGCTTGAAATTTATTATATATATTATCTTTAATTTCAACTTTATCAGATAAAAAGGAATTATGATCAGTTATTACCATAAAATCAAGACCTGCTTTTCGTCCGTATTCATAAGCATCTAAGGGAGAGCCTTTTCCAGTAGAAAAGCTAGTATGACTATGAGGAATACCATAATAATATTTAATATTATTTTTATCAAAACTTTTATCATGTTTATGTTTTTTTCTTCCCAAAATTAGCTCCTAAAATTATTATTTATTATATATATAGTATTTAATATCTATAAATAATGACAATAATATTAGTAAATGATAAAATAACTTTATTCACTAAAAATAGTTTTAATAAGATCTGTTACTTATTAAAAGGAGGAAAAATGATTAATATAGGAAAAATAAATATTTTAGAAGTTAAAAGAGAAAAAGAATTTGGTTATTACTTAAGTGATGGAGGAAAAGATGAAGTGCTTCTTCCTAAATCAATGACAGAAAAGAAAAAAATAGCTATAGGAGATAAAATAGAAGTTTTTGTATATAGAGATTCTAAGGATAGACCCATAGCTACTTTTAAAAAGCCGCTGGCTATGGTAGGAGAGGTTGCATATTTAAAGGTTGCTTATATTACAAATTTTGGAGCCTTTGTTGATATTGGTTTAGATAGAGATGTTTTTGTGCCTCTTAAAGAGCAAAGATTTAAATTACATAAAGATAGTCGTTATTTATTTTACATATATCTTGATAAGACAGGAAGAATTGCGGCAACTACAGATGTAGGTAAATACATAATTGTAGCTTCAGATGATAATAAAGAGTATAAGGTTGGAGATGAAGTTATAGGTCAGGTTTATGGAAGAGGAGAAAATGGAACCTTATTAGTTGCAGTAGAAAGTAAATATAGAGGAATTATATTGCCTAATGAATATTATACTGAAGTTTTTCCTGGAACAGAAATGAAGTTAAGAGTAAAAAGAATTTATGAAGATGGTGTAATAGGATTAACTCCTAGAAGCACAAGATTATCTGAAAGAGAAAAAATACAAGAGAGAATATTGAAATACTTAAAGAAGAATGGTGGCTTTATGAAGTTTAACGATAAGTCAAAATCAGAAGATATAAAAGCAACCTTTAATACAAGTAAAAATTATTTTAAAATGGCCCTTGGAGGTTTGATGAAAGAAGGAAAAATTATTCAAAATGAAGAAGGAACTAGATTAATAGAAAAAAAGAAGTAAAATAGCATAAATTTAAGGAATTATAAAAGGATATGTATATATTTTATATAACATATCCTGTTTTTTTGTCGTTTTTATTCCTGTTTTTTTGTCGTTTTTATTTATTTATATTATTTTAAATTAAATAAAAATAACTCTTGACTTTAATAATTTAACGTGATAAAGTATTAAATAAATAAAGGATTTAAATTATTTGTTAAGGGGTGCTATTGATGAAAAAAGTAAAAAAAATTGTTTTAGGAAGTACACTTGGGTTTTTAGCTTTTAGTTTTGTATCATGTGGAAATACTAATGCTAAGCTGGAAAATAGTATAGATAAGGATAAACTTGTATTAGGTTTTGATGATACTTTTGTTCCAATGGGCTTTAAAGATGAAAATGGAGAATATGTTGGATTTGATATAGAATTAGCAAAGGCGGTTGCAGAAAAACTAGGAAAGGAAATAGTTTTTCAACCAATAGATTGGTCTATGAAGGAAACTGAACTTAATAATGGAAATATAGATTTTATATGGAATGGTTATAGTGTAACTGAAGAAAGAAAAGAAAAAGTTGCATTTTCAGATGTATATTTAGATAATAGACAAGTTATTATAACTTTAGCTGATTCAGGTATTAGCAGCAAGAAAGATTTGGCTGGAAAAGTTGTTGGAGCCCAAAATCAATCAAGTGCTGTTGATGCAATAGAAAAAGAACCTGAAGTTCTTAGCTCTTTTAAGGATGGCAGTATTGTAACTTTCGATACTAATAATGATGCTTTTATGGATCTTGAAGCAGGGAGATTAGATGCTATTGTAGCAGATGAAATACTTGCAAAATACTATATTAAACAAAGAGGAGAAGAAAAATATAAAGTATTAGCTGAAGACTTTGGTAAAGAAAGTTATGCAATTGGGATGAGAAAAAAAGATGAAGCTTTGGTAAATGCAATTAATAAAGCAATTGATGAATTAATAGAAGAAGGTAAAGCTGCTGAAATATCAATAAAGTGGTTTGGTGAAGATATTGTAGTAAAATAGTGTTTTAGAAAGATAAGGGGTGTATTAGGTGGAAATATTAAATGAAATAATTGAAATTTTACCACAGGTATTAGAGGGATTTAAAGTTACAATCGAAATATTTATATTAACTTTAGTATTATCCCTTCCTTTAGGAGTAGTAGTAGCGTTAATTAGATTATCTAAAATAAAACTTTTAAAGGAAATATCTAAAATATATATTATTATTTTTAGAGGTACACCTCTTTTATTACAAATATTATTTATATTTTTTGGTTTGCCCTTATTTAATATTACTTTTGATAGATTTCCTGCTGCAATTTTAGCAATGGTTTTAAATTATGCAGCATATTTTGGGGAAATATTTAGAGCAGGGATATTATCAATAGATAAGGGGCAGTATGAAGGGGCAGAAGTTTTAGGCTTAAGTAAGAGGGATACTTTTTTTAGAATAATATTGCCACAAGCATTAAAGAGAATATTTCCTCCAGTTTCAAATGAAGTAGTAACTTTAGTAAAAGATACCTCCTTAGTATATGTTGTTGGACTTGATGAATTATTAAAAATTGCTAAGATAGCATCAAATAGAATTTCTTCAATAATGCCTTTCGTAGTGGTAGGAATAGTATATTTGATTTTTAACGGGATAATAAGTAAGATCTTAGAATACTGTGAAGAAAAGTTTAATTATTACAACTAGGGAGTGAATATAGATGCTTAAAGTTATAGGATTAAAAAAGAAGTTTGGAAATAAAGAAGTATTAAAAAATGTAATGTTAGAGATAAATAAGGGAGAAATCGCTGTTATTGTTGGCCCTTCAGGTAGTGGTAAAACAACTTTACTAAGATGTGTTAATGCTTTAGATAATTGTGATGAGGGTTCAATAGAAATAAATTCAAAAATTCTATGCAAAAATGGACTTTATAAGAAGAAACAAGAATTAAAAGAAATAAGAAAAGATATTGGGCTTGTATTTCAAAATTTTAATTTATTTCCTCATATGAATGTTATTGAAAATTTAATTGAAGCTCCTAAAAGGGTTTTAAATTTATCAGATCAAGAAGCAAGAGAAAAGGCTAAAGAGATATTAAGATTTTTAGATTTAGAAGATAAAACAAATAGCTATCCTTGTGAGCTGTCAGGTGGGCAAAAACAGAGATTAGCCATAGGAAGAGCTTTAGCCTTAAATCCTAAACTTATGTGTTTTGATGAACCAACTTCAGCTTTAGACCCAGCATTAACAGGTGAAGTAGCAAAATTAATAAAAGGTTTAGCTCAAAAAGGGATGGCTATGCTTATAATAACTCATGATATGGACTTTGCAGAAGAAGTTGCAGATAAAATATATTCAATGAGGGAAGGAGAATTGTTTGAGGGAAATAGTTTTAGAGAAAATTTATAAATTTTAATAAAAAGTGCTGTTAAAGATATTTAGTAACAGCACTTTTTATTAAAAACTTCTAGTTTTTTCTTCTGATAGTTTTTTCTTCTGAGATTCTAAAAAATATTTTTAATATTTCATTAAAAACTAGTGGAATTAATGAAATTAAAATTACTATTAACCAGTCCTTTATTGCTAATGAATATACTTTAAATACTTTTGCTGTAATTGGTATTGTTATAATAGAATATTGTAGTACTATTCCAAATACTATAGAAGCAATAAGCCAGGTATTTTTTAATATACCAATTTTAAATATTGATTTAGTTTCATTTCTCATACTTAGTGAATAGAAGAGTTGAGATACACTTAGTACTACGAAGGCCATAGTTTGAGCGTGCCTTAATGATTCAGGATAAAGTCCTTCGCTAAATATAAATGCAAATAAGGTAGTTGCTCCAATAAGAATACCATTTATTATAACCATTAATCCAGCCCTGCCCGCAAAAAGACTCTCATTAGGATTTCTAGGAGTTTTATTCATAACTCCTTTATCACCAGGGTCCACACCTAAGGATAAAGCTGGAAAACTATCAGTAATTAAATTAACCCATAGTATGTGAATAGGTAATAATGGAGTATCTAAATTAAATAAAATTGCAACAAATAAAGCAACTATTTCACCGAGATTGCAGCTTAAAAGGAATAGTATTGATTTTTTTATATTTGTAAAAATATTTCTTCCTTCTTCAACTGCATTTACTATAGTGGTAAAATTATCATCAGTAAGTATCATGTCTGCTGCACCTTTAGCAACATCAGTTCCAGTAATCCCCATTGCTACACCTATATCAGCAGCTTGAAGGGATGGAGCATCATTTACGCCATCACCAGTCATGGAAACAATGTTCCCATGAGCTTTAAAGGCTTTTACAATTTTTACTTTATGCTCAGGAGAAACTCTGGCAAATACACGAAAATTATTTACGACTTTTGTAAATTCTTCATCACTATAAGTATCAATTTCAGAACCAGACATTGCCTGGGAAATATCATCAGCTATACCAAGTTCTTTTGCAATTGCAATAGCAGTATTTTTATGGTCGCCAGTTATCATCACAGTACGAATTCCAGCTTTTTTACTTATTTCTATAGATGCTTTTACTTCCTCTCTAGGAGGATCAATCATTCCCATAAAGCCAAGAAAGATTAAATCATTTTCTAAAGAATTTATTGTTATATTTTCATTATCAATTATTTTATATCCTAAGGCAATTATTCTAAGAGCCTCATCAGACAATGAATCGGAAGCTTTTAAAATATTATTCTTTTCTTCTTTAGATAGTTCTTTAATTTGGCCATTAATTATAATTTTATTAGAAATTTTTAATACATTATCAATGGCTCCTTTAGTAAAAACATAAAATTTATCATTATATTTGTTTACTGTTGTCATTAATTTTCTATCAGAATCAAAAGGTATTTCATTTACTCTTTTATGTTTTTTTAATAAATCATCTTTAAAGATTCCAACTTTATTGCCTACATCTATTAAGGCAATTTCAGTAGGATCGCCAGTTTGAATGCCATCTTTTGAAGTTGCATCACTACAAAGAACCATACCTTCAATTAATAGCTTGCTTTCAGGATTTTCTTTATCTATTTCTTCTAAATTTTCAATTTTATTGTTAACAAAATATTTTTTTACTGTCATTTTATTAATTGTTAATGTTCCAGTCTTATCGGAACAAATTATATTCACTGAACCTAAGGTTTCAACAGAAGGTAATTTTCTTATAATTGCATTTTGTTTAGCCATTCTTTGAACACCTAGGGCTAATACAATAGCAACTATTGCAGGTAGTCCTTCAGGTATTGCTGCAACGGCAAGGCTTATAGATGTCATAAACATAGTAAGGAAATCTCGTCCTTGGAACATTGAAACAATAAACATAAGAATTGAAATACCAACTGCTAAAAATCCTAAAGTTTTACCAAGCTTGGCTAGTTTTTTTTGAAGTGGAGTAGTATTATCTTCCTCTGCATCCAACATCTTTGCTATTTTACCAATTTGGGTATCCATACCAGTAGCAACAACTATTCCTATTCCTCTTCCATAGGTAGATAATGTAGACATAAAAGCCATATTAGCTTGTTCTGCAACCTGAAGATTATCTCCCTCATTAATAATATTAGCATGTTTTTCAACAGGTAATGATTCACCGGTAAAGGCTGATTCTTCAATCTTTAAGTTTGCTGTTTCAACTAATCTTATATCGGCAGGTATATAGCGTCCAGCATCTATGATTACAATATCCCCAACAACTAATTTTGAGGATTCAATTTCATATATTTCTCCATCTCTTTTTACCACAGCCTTTGGAGTAGAAAGATTTTTTAAGGCTTCTAATGCTTTTTCAGCTTTTGATTCTTGAACAACTCCGATAAGGGCATTTATAATTATAACTAAAATAATAATTAATGCATCACTAACCTCACCTACAATTGCAGATATAATAGCTGCAACTAACAAAATATAAATCATAGGATCATTTATTTGTTCGAATAATAACATAAGCATAGATTTTTTCTTTTTTCCTTTGAGTTTATTGGGTCCATTTTCTGCTAATCTTTTTTCTGCTTCTTCTTTTGATAGACCATTTAGAATATTTGTAGATAACCTTTCTTCTATCACTTTTGCTTCTTCGTTAAACCACATTTATATACCTCCATAATAATAAAAAGTGTAAAAAAACTCTTATATATAATATATGATAGATAAAATAATAATGAATAATACATGGAAAAAAAAGGGGCAAAAAATTGATTAAAGTAATCATAATTTAATGATATAATATTATTTACAGGAAGGGTGGTATTATGGAAGTAGGAAGAATAAATAGAAAAGAACCTATAAAGACCGAAAGAAAAGTTATATCAGAAAGAAAAGATTTTTCTCAAAGTTTTAATCAGGCAAAGCAGAGGAAATCCGAAGAAGAATTAAAAAAGATGATTGATGATATTCATAAGAGAGGTAATAGATTAGTAATAACCAAAACCTATGGAGATGTTGTCGCATATAAAAAATTAATTAAAGAGTATCTTGAATCAATTCTAAAATTTATGTATGACACTAAAAAGGATGTGAGTTTTTGGCAAACTCAATATTTTATAACTGTTGAAACAATAGATCAAAAATTAGAAGAATTAACAAAGGCTTTATTAAATGGAGAGGTAGAAAATTTAAATATTGCAGCATCTATTGATGAAATTCAAGGACTAATTGTAGATATATATAGATAATTTAAGGTAACAATTGTTTAACAGTTGTTATTTTATTTTTTTAAGTTTATAATGTAATAATAAATGATATTGATACTTATTATTAATTGTAATTCGTTAAAAGGAGGGGACAAAATGTTAAAAAAGTTTATAAGCTATTATAAGCCTTATAAGAAACTATTTTTCTTTGATATGGCTGTAGCTTTAATAGCATCTGCTTGTGATCTTGTCTATCCTATGATGACAAGAACTTTAGTAAATGATAGTATTCCTAATAAGAATATTAGAATGTTAATAGTTTTTGCTTTTTCTTTAATGGCAATATATTTAATAAAAGCAGGATGTAATTATTTTATGCAATATTACGGACATGTTATGGGAGTTAAAATGCAAGGAGATATGAGAAATGATATGTTCTTACATTTACAAAAGCTTCCTAATTCGTATTTTGATAATAATAAAACTGGTGATCTAATGAGTAGAATTATAAATGATTTAATGGATGTATCAGAACTAGCTCATCATGGCCCAGAGGACTTATTTATTTCTTTAGTAATGATTATAGGATCTTTTATTATTCTTTGTACAATAAATATACCATTAACAGTATTAATTTTTGCTTTTATTCCTTTTATTGTTTATTTTAGCATGAAACAAAAAAATAGAATGCATGATGCATTTATGGAAACAAGAGTTGAGACTTCAGAAGTTAATTCTAATTTAGAAAATTCTTTAGCTGGAATTAGAGTTACAAAAGCTTTTACAGCTCAGTCTCATGAATTGATAAAATTTAAGGAAGGAAATGAAAAATTTAAAAAAGCTAGAGCCAGAGCTTATAAGGTAATGGCTCAATATGGTTCAGGAGTTGGCTTTGGAATTAATCTTTTAGATTATATTGTACTTATTGCAGGAGGAGTGTTTACATACTTTGATATAATAAATTTAGGTGACTTTTTTGCTTATTTGCTTTATATTAAATTATTTACTGAGCCAATTAAAAAACTAGTAAGCTTTATGGAGCAATATCAAAATGGTATGACAGGATTTAGAAGATTTTTATCAATAATTAGTGAAGAAGCTGAAAAAGAAAAAGAAAATAGTATTGAATTAAAGAATGTTGAAGGAAAAATAGAATTTAAAAATGTAAGCTTTAGTTATGAAGATAATTTAGTTTTAGATGGACTAAATTTAAAAATAGAAAAAGGTAAAATGCTTGCCTTAGTTGGACCTTCAGGGGGCGGTAAATCGACTTTCTGTAATTTGATTCCAAGGTTTTATGATGTAGCAGAAGGCGACATATTAATAGATGGCGTAAGTATCTATGATGTTAGCTTAGAGTCATTAAGGAGAAATATTGGAATAGTTCAACAAGATGTTTTTCTATTTACTGGTACAATAAAGGAAAATATCTTATATGGTAATCATAATGCAACTGATGATGAAGTAATTGAAGCGGCTAAAAAGGCCAATATACATGATTTTATTATGTCTCTTCCAAAAGGATATGATACCTTTATTGGGGAAAGAGGAGTTAAATTGTCAGGTGGACAAAAACAAAGAATTTCAATTGCTAGAGTATTCTTAAAAAATCCACCAATACTAATATTAGATGAAGCTACTTCAGCTTTAGATAATGCTACAGAGTATATGATACAGAAAGCTTTAGAAGAACTTTGTCATGGAAGAACAACAATTGTAGTTGCTCATAGATTATCAACTATTAAGAATGCAGATGAAATAATAGTTTTAACTTCAGAAGGAATACAAGAACAAGGAAATCATGAAAGCTTAATAGCTAAGAATGGAATATATAAGAAATTATATCAATCTCAATTTAAAAATTTATCAATAGAAGATAAAGAAGAAATATTGACTGCATAATTAAATATTAATAAAATATAATTAAAATACCATACTGGGGTATAGAAATAGGGAGGAAATTATGATCAAAGATTTAAATGCTAAAGATTTTGAAACTGAAGTATTAAAAAATAACGGATTAGTTGTAGTTGACTTTTGGGCAAATTGGTGTGGACCCTGTAAAATGATGGCTCCTGTATTAGAAAGTGTATCTGAAGAATTCAAGGAAGTAAGCTTTACTAAAGTAGATGTAGATCAAAATGGAGCTTTAGCAGACCAATATGATATTTTAAGTATTCCAACTTTACTTATTTTTAAAGATGGAAATTTTTTAGATAAATTAGTTGGATTTACTCCAAAAGAAGTATTAATAGAAAAAATTAAAAAGAATTTATAAGGTAAGATAAAATGTACGATATTATAATAATTGGTAGTGGCCCAGCTGGATTATCGGCTGCTATAAATGCCAAAATAAGAAACAAAAGCTTTAAGATTTTTGGAAATAAGAATTTAAGTAATAAATTAGATAAAGCTCCTAAAGTGAATAACTATTTGGGTTTTTATGGAATAAGCGGTAAGGAAATTAGAACTAAGTTTGAAGAACATATAAATGAGATGGAGATTCAAATTACAGAAGAGAGAGTAAATAATGTTTATGCTATGGGTAATTATTTTGCAGTTATGGTAAATGAAAAAGTTTATGAAGCAAAAACTGTTATCTTAGCAACAGGAGTAGAATATGGCAAGTACCTTGAGGGGGAAAAAGAATATTTAGGTAAAGGTGTTGGCTATTGTGCAACTTGTGATGCTCCTCTTTACAGGGGAAAGACTGTAACAATTATAGCTTATAATGAGGAAGCAGAAGAGGAAGCTAACTTTGTATGTGAATTAGCAAAAAAGGTTTACTATATCCCTATGTATAAAGGAAAGTATAATTTAAGTAGCAGCATAAATATTATTAATGATGAACCAATAAAAATAGCAGGAGAATTAAAGGTAAAAAAATTGATCTTAAAAGATTCTCAAATAGAAACTGACGGGATTTTTATTATTAGAGATTCCCTTTCGCCTTCAGAATTGGTTCCAGGCTTAAAAATAGAAGATAATCATATAGTTGTCAATAGGGAAATGGAAACTAATATTCCTGGCTGTTTTGCAGCAGGAGACTGTATAGGTAAACCCTATCAATATATTAAGGCTGCTGGTGAAGGTAATATTGCAGCCCTAAGCGCTGTAAAATATCTTAATTTAATTAAATAATTCATATAATTTATATAGAAGTTTAAAAGGGCTCATATATGAAGCCCTTTTAATTATGTTTAGATTTTAATCTAATAGATTCTTTAATACAGAGTATGTTAGTTTATTAAGTATGGATGATACATCATTAAAGCATGACTTTTATTTTTATTAATAAATTATTAAACTTATATTAATCTTTTATTAATTTATTTTCCCATAAGTTCATCTATAACTTCCTTAACTGTAGATATTTTATTTATTTTATATGCATTGCTGCCACAGAAAATTAATCCATTATCTATATCTCCTTTAACAGCATTTATTAAAGCTGAAGTTATACAATATGGAGTGGAAGAAGGGTTACATTGAATTAAGCAGTTATAGCATTTATCTATTTTAATTCTTCCTTTTTCAAGTTTTTCTAAAAACTTATTTTTTATAGCCCTTCCTGGCATTCCAACAGGACTTACAGTAAGTTTAATATCATCTTTCTTGCATTTTATATAAGCTTCTTTAAAATTAGGATGAGCATCACATTCTTGAAATCCTCTTCCAAGTATCCTGGATGCGCTGCAGAAATTACACCAATAGCACCATGTTTTGCAACGCTTCCAGCAAGATTAGATAGAGATACACCAACCCCCATCCCTCCTTGAATAATTGGAATCTTATTTTTGCTGCTTTGACAGCTATTGGTGCCTTTATTAGAATACCAATTCCTTTTGTTTCATTCACTTTACAATTTTTCTTTTGTAGTATAAGCGGGATTTTATTAGGAGCTAAGAAGGGTGCTTTATCGCAAATTATTTATGTTGTAATAGGACTTATAGGATTACCTGTATTTACAAAAGGGGGAGGTCCTCAATATATTTTGGAACCTACCTTTGGTTATTTAGTTGGACTTATATTTTCGTCATATATAATCGGGAAGATAGCTGAAAAAAACAAAAAAGATCTTAAGAATGTTTTTTTGGCAAATATAGCAGGCATAATAGTAATTTATCTTATAGGAGTTCCATATTTTTATTTCATTAATAACTTCTATTTAGGAACTGTTATGCCGATGAATTTAGCTATATATTATGGCTGCCTAATTACTTTACCTGGAGATATAATAAAAGCATTAATTACAACAGTAGTTGGTGTTAATATTTTAGCTAGAATTAACATAAGAATAGCTTAAAGTGCTTTTATATAAAATAAAATTTTGATTATAAAAATATTTTATTATAAAAATTTGATAATAAAAATATTTGATAAACTAAAATAACTAATAAGTTTTGAAAAGAGGAGTTAAATGAAGGGAGTAAGAATAGTTGGTTTTGGCCATTACTGTCCTGAAAATATTATTAGCAATAAGGACTTAGAAAATATAGTAGACACAAGTGATGAATGGATAATAAAAAGAACTGGCATAAAGGAAAGAAGGATTTCTAATGGTGAAGGAACAGTGGAGCTGGCCTATAAAGCTGCTCTGGATGCGTTAAAAAAATGTAATTTAACTAGTGAAGATGTTGATTTAATAATAGTATCAACAATTTCACCCGATAGAATGATGCCATCTACAGCTTGTAGTGTTCAGGGGCTTTTAGGGTGCAATAATGCTGCAGCTTTTGATTTATCATCAGCTTGTTCAGGGTTCGTATATTCCATACTTACAGCATCTAGTTTGCTAAAAGCAACAGATAAAAAAAGAGCTTTAGTAATTGGAGCAGAAACATTATCTAAAATTATAGATTGGAGTGATAGAAGCACCTGTGTATTATTTGGAGATGGAGCTGGTGCTGCAATACTTGAAGTTTCTGATGAGGAAGATGGAATAATAAGTACATGTTTTTATGCTGACGGAAGAGGAGTAACAGCTGCTTTCGCCTTAGGGGCAAGTGGTATTCAGGTAGGAACAAGATTTTTAGTTGCTCATGAATGTACTATCCATGATAACTATAAGGAAGCAGTAATAAAAGCTAATGATATAGATACAGTTGTAACTGGAAGAAGTACAGGTCATCCGGTTCAAGTTATTAAAAATCAACTTGCAAGGGAGTACTTAAAACTTGAGGGCAAGAATGCTAAGGTGGAAGAATTAGAAGAATTGGCAAGAGGAGCTCTTAGAAAAGCTGTAAAAGATGGAGATGTTGAAAATGGATCACTTATGGCTGGTCAAATTGCAGGAATGATTAAAGAAAGACAAAGCTGTAAGGAAATTATAGAAGAAATGTTTGCAATTAATTTTTTGTCTATATTTTGGTGAATAATAAAAGCAGCTAAAAATTCATTTTAATAAGTAATATTTTTAGTTATAATATCAATAAAGAGACTGATATTATCAAAGCTTCTATTTTTGCTTTAAAACCGTAATAAAATTGGAGGGATGTATTTGAAAAGAACTGACTATATATCTTGGGATGAATACTTTATGGGGGTTGCTATATTAGCAGGTAAGAGAAGTAAGGATCCTAGCACCCAAGTTGGAGCCTGTATAGTAGATAATGATAATAAAATATTAAGTCAGGGTTATAATGGCCTTCCAATAGGCTGCTCTGATGATGAGTTCCCATGGGATAGGGAAGGAGACGCTTTGGAAACAAAATATCCTTATGTAGTCCATGCTGAACTTAATGCTATTTTAAATAGCAGAGGTTCTTATTTACATGGAGCAAAAATTTATGTAGCTTTATTTCCATGCAATGAATGTGCAAAAGCAATAATACAAGCCGGAATTAAAGAAGTAATTTATTTATCTGATAAATATGCAGATACTGCTCCTGTTAAAGCATCTAAAAGAATGTTTAAGGCTGCTGGAGTAAAAATGACAAAATTAGAACCTAAGTTAAAAAATATAAATATATCTTTTGATATAAATGATATTTAATAATAATTAAATTGTTAAAGGACTAAGAGGAATTTAAAATCTTAGTCTTTTTATTTTTAATATTATTTTATTAAAGTATTTAAATAAGTATTTTTTAGAAGTCAATATAGGTAAAGTTGTAAGACAAAAAAGAGATAAAAGATATTTATATGATGATAACCACTAAAGATAGGGGGGAGACGGAACTTTTAAACAATATATTGTGTTGTTATTTCTTATCAAGTCTTGAAAATAAATATATTATTAGGTAATATAAAAAAGATATATTTTTTATGTACAATATTGTTTAAATAATAAAGGATAGGTGAAGTATGTTGATAGTTGTTGGTGGCATGATAGGATTAGGAAAAAGTTCTGTTGCAGAAATATTAGGTAAGCATTTTAAATCAGATGTTTTTTATGAAAGTGTAGAAGGAAATCCTATTCTACCATTGTTTTATAGTTCTGATGAAGAAGAAGTTCTTAAAAATAGATATCCCTTTTTATTACAATTATATTTTTTAAATACTAGATTTAAAAGTATTAAAGAAGCTTTAGTAAATGATAATAATGTATTAGATAGGTCTATTTATGAAGATTGGTATTTTGCAAAAAAGAACAAAGATTTAGGTAGAATAAGTGACTTAGAAATGAGTATTTATGAAGACTTATTAGATAATATGTTAGAAGAATTAGAAGAACTACCTAAAAAAGCACCAGATATTATGGTTTATTTAAAAGGATCTTTTGAAACAGTTTTAAAGAGAATAGCTTTAAGGGGAAGAGAATTTGAAATAGATGAGAGTTTAAAGGATTATTACTATTTCTTGTGGAAAGACTATGATGATTGGGTAAAAAATTGTTATAAAGCTTCAGATGTTCTTGTTATTGATATGGACAAGATGGATGTTGTAAATAGAGAAGAAGATAGAATAAGACTTATAGAGTTAGTTGAAGCAAAATTAAAAGAAGTAAGACAAGCTGAATAATATATTTAATACATAATTTAAAAAATACAGTTAAGAGAGATTTTTAGCTAAGCTAATAAATCTAGCTTAGCTGTTATTTTTAGATATAATTTATATAAAAAAATGCTAAAGTGGGGTAAATTTTATGTATAAAGAAATTTTAAGAAAAATAGTAAGTGATGAAGTTTATATAATTATAGAAAAAGAGATAAATAAAGAATTATTGGATTATCTATTTGAAAATATATTGATAAAATATATTTCTTTAGTTAAGGGACATGGAATAAATCATATTGGGAAAGTAATAGATTCCTCTATTAAATTATCAAATTACTTTGATGTAAATAAAAATATGATATTAACTATAGCTGTTTACCATGATAAATGAAAAAGAATTTAAAGAAATATATAAGATTATAGTGAGCATTTAGAAGTATTTGGTGAAGAAAAACAACTATGCCTTAGAGTTGTTTATTTGCTTGAACACAGTGAGTTTAACCAAAACTCTCGGCATAGTTGTTTTTTGAACCTAGTAATACTTTCCACAGTTATTCGCTTATTGAGCTATCCTGTTAACTAGGCTTTATATTCACACTTTATTACTTAAATGAATTAAAAGAAGCATCAGATGGCATTCTCCAGTCACCACGAGGGCTTAAGGAGATTGATCCTACTTTTGGCCCATCAGGTAGAGCACTTCTCTTAAATTGTTGAGTAAAGAATCTATAAATGAATTTATCTAGCCATTTATTAATTTCTTCTTCGCTATAGTCATTTTTAAAGGCATGGTTCGCTAAAAACTTAATTCTTTCTTTTGAGGAACCATTTTTTATAAAATGATATAAGAAGAAGTCATGTAGTTCGTAAGGCCCAACAATATCTTCAGTTTTTTGGATTATTTCACCATTTTCACTTTTTGGAAGCAATTCTGGGCTAACAGGAGTATCTAATATATCTAAAAGCGTTTCAGAAACTTTAGTGTTTACCTCTTTTTCAGCAACATATCTAACTAAATATCTTACAAGGGTTTTAGGGATAGAAGGATTAACAGAATACATGCTCATATGATCTCCATTATAAGTACACCAGCCTAAAGCCAATTCAGATAAATCTCCTGTACCAACAAGAAGTCCCCCTTCTTTATTGGCTATATCCATTAAAATTTGTGTTCTTTCCCTTGCCTGAACATTTTCATATGTAACATCATGGATATCTTTATCATGTCCGATATCCTTAAAATGTTGCAATGAAGCTTCTACAATATTAATTTCTCTTAAATCACATCCAAGCTCTTTACATAAATTTAAGGCATTATTATAGGTTCTATCAGTTGTACCAAAGCCTGGCATTGTAATTGCTATTATATTTTTATTATCTAAGTTTAATAATTTAAAAGTTTTTACAATGACTAGCAAAGCTAAAGTAGAGTCTAACCCTCCTGAGATACCAATAACTGCTTTTTTTAGTCCAATGTGTTCAAGTCTCTTTGCCAAGGCAGAAGCTTGTATATTAAATATTTCTTTACATCTCTCATCTCTTAATTTTTTATTAGAAGGAACAAAAGGTAATTTTTCAATATATCTATCAAAATTTCTGATGCTATTGTCTTTAAAAGTAAATTTTATATATTTTCCTTTAAAAGGAAGAACCTTTGAAGCATCTCTAAAGCTAATATTTTTTAGTCTTTCACTATTTAATTTATAAATATCTATAATTGAATAAATAATTTCATTATCTCTTTGAAATCTTTCATTTTCTTTTAAAATAATTCCATTTTCTGAAATAATAAGATGCCCGCTAAATAACATATCAGTTGTTGATTCATGAACTCCAGCAGAGGCATAGATATAAGAAGATATGCATCTAGCACTTTGGTTAGATATTAAAGAAGTTCTATAATCTTTTTTGCTTACTAATTCATTAGAGGCAGAAAGATTAACTATTATATTAGCTCCTAATAGTGATAGATAAGAGCTAGGAGGGATTGTAACCCAAAGATCTTCACAAATTTCAAAGGCAAACTTGCACTCTTCTGATGTAAATATTAAATTAGTTCCAAAAGGAATATCTTGTTGATAATCAAAATCTACTGTTTGATCAATTAATCCTAGACCTTCTGTAAACCAACGCTTTTCATAAAATTCACTATAATTTGGAATAAAGGATTTAGGGACAATTCCAAGTATTTTACCGTTAAATATTATATAAGCGCAATTATATAAGGAATTATTATAAAGTAGTGGAGCACCTATAGCAATTAACATATCATATTTTGAGCTTTTTATAACAAGTTCTTTTATTGCTTTTTGGGACTTGTCTAATAAGGAAGATTGTAAAAATAGGTCTCCGCAAGTGTAAGATGTGATTGCTAATTCAGGAAAAACTATTAGTTTAGCATCTTCCTTTTTGGCTTTATCTAAGCAGATAAAGATATTTTTTAAATTATAATTTACATCTGCTACCTTCGTAATTGGACATGCAGCAGCAACTTTTATAAAATCCATGAAAATCTCTCCAATCATTCATTAGTTTTCTTATTAAATTTATTATAACAATAATTATAAATATAATTCATTATAAAATAGTAATAAATATATAATTTAATGATAAAAGGAATTTGTTAGAAAATCAACGATAATAAAGCTTAACGAAAAGAGGTATAAAAAAACTCTTAAAAAGATAAAAAATATATTGTAAAAAGGTAATTAACCTGATATAATAAAGGCATAGAAAATTATAAATCTATATTATAAAGTAAATATCTATAAAAATAACAAAAAGGAGGTAAGGATGTGACAGCAGTAATTATATGGATTATAATTGCAGCACTAGTAGTAATAATAGATATTACTACAAGTAATTTCTTATTTTCATTCTTTGCCCTAGGAGCCATTGCTGCTATGATATCAGAAATTTTTAATGTTTCAGTAGGAACACAAATACTAATATTTTTGATGGTTAACTTAATAACAGTGGCTATTGCTTATCCTATTACTAAAAAAAATCTCAAGAAGAAAGTTGAAAGATTACCATTAATGGAAGAAAAGTATATTGGATTAGTAAAAGAAGCAGAAGAAAACATAAGAGATGAAGGGCGAATAAAGCTTGAAGGTATTTATTGGAGAGTAAAGAACATTGGGGATGAAATAAAAGCAGGAGAAAAATATAAAATAATATCTATAGATGGAATAAAATTAATTGTAAAAAAAGAGGAGGAAATATAAATGGAGTTAATTAAAACTATTATTATAGGATTTATAATATTATTAGTATTATTAATAATATTATCTTCAGTTAAAATTGTTAATACCGGATATTTATATGTGGTTGAACGATTTGGACAATACTATAAAACTTTAGAACCTGGATGGCATTTCTTAATACCTTTTGTTGATTTCGTAAGAAAAAAAGTTTCTACAAAACAACAAATTTTAGATGTACAACCTCAAACTGTTATAACTAAAGATAATGTTAGAATTTCCGTTGATAATGTTATTTTCTATAAAGTACTTAATGCCAGAGATGCAGTGTATAATATAGAAGATTATAGAGCTGGTATTATTTATACTGCTACAACAAATATGAGAAATATTATAGGTAATATGACTTTAGATGAAGTTTTATCTGGAAGAGATAGAATAAATCAAGATCTTTTAAGCATAATAGATGAAGTGACAGATGCTTATGGAATAAAAATCTTATCAGTTGAAATAAAAAATATTATACCACCAGCAGAAATTCAAGATGCTATGGAAAAGCAAATGAAGGCTGAAAGAGATAAAAGAGCTATGATTCTTCAAGCAGAAGGTTTAAGGCAATCACAAATTGAAAAGGCTGAAGGTGAAAAAAGAGCTAAAATACTTGCAGCAGAAGCAGAAAAAGAAGCTAATATTAGAAGAGCAGAAGGATTAAAAGAGTCTCAGTTGTTAGAAGCTGAAGGTAGGGCAAAAGCTATAGAAGAAATAGCAATTGCAGAAGCAGAAGCAATTAGAAAGGTAAATAAGGCAATTTTAGAATCTGGTACAAATGAAACTATTATTGCTCTAAAACAAGTTGAAGCATTAAAAGAAATGGCAAATAATCCCGCTAATAAGCTTATACTTCCAAATGAAACATTATCTTCTTTGGGAAATATAGCTGCTATAGCAGAAATATTAAAGGATGGAAAAATAAAAGAATAAAAATATTAATAAATTAGTAGCAATTTATTTTTATATGTGATATTATATACAAGTAGTTAAAAGACTACAAAATTTATTTAAAGATCTAGAAAGATAATGAGATTCTCCGTTGTAGAGATGTAGTTATTTTATTAATCTTTAGAATGGAGGATTTAAAATGGAAGATAAGAAAATAATTTGTAAAGATTGTGGTAAGGAATTTATATTCACAGTTGGAGAAAAAGAATTCTACAAAGAAAAAGGATTTGACAATGATCCTGTAAGATGCTTTGAATGTAGAAAAGCAAGAAAAGCTCAAAATAACAGAAGATAGTTAAATCAAGGCTGCGGGAAAACTGCAGTCTTTTTTTGTTTATTTTATGGAAATATTTTTTGAATACTGATAATATTAAACTAGTATTTTGGATAAATAAAGTAAGGAGGAGAAATGTTAGAATTATTTCGCAAACATGATAAGGAAACTGCAAAGGAATATGCTTATAGAGTTATAAAAAATAATATTATGATATTGAATTTAAAACCTGATGATTTAATAAATGAATCAGAATTAGCTAATAGTCTAAACCTATCCAGAACTCCAATAAGAGAAGTTATAATGAAACTTAAGGCTGAAAAACTTATTCAGGTAAAACCTCAAGTTGGAACTTTTGTATCACATATTGATTTGAATTTAATAAAAGAGGCCCTTTTTATGAGATATACTTTGGAGCAAGAAGTTTTAAGGGAAGCCTGTATTAATTTTAAAGAAGAAAATTTATTAGAAATGGAAAAAAATTTATATATGCAAAAAATGTTATTTAATAAAAAAGATTCATTATTAGAATTTCATGAGCTGGATAATGAGTTTCATAAATTATTATTCCAAGGGGTTAATAAAGTAAATGTTTGGGAAGCAATAAGTACTATTAGTACTCATTATAAAAGAATAAGAATTATTGAACAAAAAGAGAATAATAATTATTCTGTTATAAATCACCATGAGGCTTATATTGACATAATAAAAAATAAAAAGAGTGATAAAATAGAAGAATTAATATATGCACATTTAAAATCTCCTGAAAGTAAATGGTATAAAATCATAGAGAATAATCCTGAAATACAAAAATATATGATTAACTATAATTAATGAGGAATAATAATTTATTTTTATTTAAAGGGGCTGTCGCATTAGCGGGTGAAAAAACGCTAGCGACAGCTCCTATTTTTCAATAAAAAGAGAAGATTCGAATCTTTGCTGACAAAATAAAATTATTTCTTAAAAAAGGCGCACTTTAATAAGCCTAAGAAAAAAGACTT
>NZ_JAHLPS010000015.1 GCF_018918055.1 Caproiciproducens sp. MSJ-32 | reverse complement strand
CCATTACCACAAACAGGACAACGAGGATATCCTCTCAATATACGATTTTTCTTACCCCTACAATCTTCAAAAGTAAACTGACGTCTACAGTCTTTACATTGATATTTTTGATTACCTGCTTTGTCTTTTCCAAAGCGATAGAGATTTTGACTATGGCATCTTGGACATGAAATTTTATTCAATAATTTGCACATAATTTCATCTCTCCTTCGGAGGCATTTTGTTTTTCTCTATATATAAGATAACTCAAAGGGGAGATGAAATTCAAATATCATATAACTTAACAAAACTTTATTAATTAAAAGGAGGAGAAATATGAAAAAGCTTTTAAAAAGCAGACTCTTTAGCTCATTTCTTACATTAGTAATGATTTTGGGCTTAATTACTGTTCAAACAAAAGAAGTTAAGGCTGAAACAGAAGATCAAATTGTAACTAGTGAAGCAAACATTGAAGAAGAAAATGATCAAGCTACCTTAGAAAAGGGATCAGTTGATATTACAATCCTTCACACTAATGATACTCATGGAAGGGTTAAGGCTGATTCTAGTGTTATAGGAATAGATACTATATCAGCAATAAAGAAGAGTATAAATAATTCAATCTTAGTTGATGTTGGTGATACATTACATGGATTGCCATTTGCAACTATGAATAAAGGTGAAGATATTATCGCTTTAATGAAATTAGCTGGATATGATGTTATGACACCAGGTAACCATGATTTTAATTATGGTTATGAAAGACTTTTAGAACTTGCTAATATGGCATCAACAGGAGTCAATAGCTTCCCAATAATTTCTGCAAACGTTATTAAAGATAATATTACTTTATTAGATGCAAACTATATTAAGGAAGTTGATGGTGTTAAGCTTGGATTCTTTGGTTTAACAACTCCAGAAACAGCCTTTAAGACAAATCCTAATAATGTTAAGGGACTTGAATTTGCTTCTCCTATAGAAAGTGCTAAGAAACAAGTTGAAGAATTAAAGGCAAAGGGTGCAGATATAATTGTTGCTTTAGCTCATATAGGAACAGATGAATCTAGCGAAATAGTTTCAACAATGATAGCAAAGGAAGTTGAAGGCATAGATATAATAATTGACGGACATAGCCATAGTAATTATCCAACAGGTTTTGAAGCTGATAATGGAACATTAATAGTGAGTACAGGAGAATATGGTGCAAATCTTGGACAAGTAATAATAACTTTTAATAAAGATACAAATAAGATAACTAATAAAATTGCAAGCTTAATTCCAAAAGCTACAGCAGCTACTCTAAATCCAGATGAAATAGTAGCTCAAAAAATAGAAGAAATAAATGAAGCACAAAATGCTGTATTATCAAAGGTAGTGGGAGTTTCAAAGGTTGTTTTAGATGGAGCTAGAGAAAATGTTAGAACTGGTGAAACAAACCTTGGAAATTTAATTACAGATGCTATGCTATATGTAACTGGAGCAGAAATTGCTATAACAAATGGTGGTGGTATACGTGCAACTATTAATGCTGGAGAAATAACAAAGCAGGATGTAGTTAGCGTTCTTCCATTTGGAAACTTTATAGTTACTAAATATTTAACTGGAGCACAAATCAAGGATATTCTTGAACATGGTGTTAAGGATTATCCAGCAACTGCTGGTCATTTCCCTCATGTGGCTGGAATAAACTTTGTGTTTGATGCAGAAAAAGCACCAGGAGAAAGAATTGTTTCAATAAAGATAAATGGTAAAGATATAGATATGGATGCTAAATACCTAGTTGCTGCTAATGATTTTATGGCTGCAGGTGGAGATGATTATCCTCATTTTAAAGATGTAAAAACAGAAAATGAATTCCAAGCATTAGATGAAGCTCTTGAAGAATATATTAAGTATTTGGGTGAAGTTAATTATAGCAAGGAAGATAGAATTGTAGTAGGCAAGGCAGAAAATCCAGTAGAAAATCCTGAGGAACCATTTAATAAAGCATACAAAAATTATTTCTTTTTGTATGCTTTTTTTATGTCAAAAAATGATATTTTTTAGATTATTAACAGATTTTGTTGATAAGTTTGTGGATAATCTGTTAATAAAGTATTGTAAAATTTTTCATAATTAGATATAATATTCTTGTTGGTATATTAATTTTATAATAATACATTAATTTTTATAAAAATAATTTATTATTTATAATAAATTTTTTGGAAAGAGAATTGGGGTGTTATTATGAGAGAGAATGTAAAGCTAAATGGGGTAAATTTTTTTTATGTAGAATTATTAAAATTTATGATTTTCACTGTTGTGGCTTCTTCATTAATCTACAAATTCCTATGGAAAAATAATAGTGGCGTAGTACATTCAGTGCTTGAACTGATTGGCATCTTATTTGGTGTGTCCTTATTTTTTATAGTTTGGAATAAATATAAGGATAGTCCTATAAGTAGTAGGTTTATTGCCTTTGGAATATTAGCTTCCTCAATAATTAATGTTATACATATCTATTACTACGAGCCCTTGGGAATAGCTTTTGGTGATAGAAGTATGACCTTAAAATTCTGGATTGTTGGAAGCCTCATTGATATCACTACGATTTTTGTTGCTTCCTTCGATTATAGTGAGACTAAGCTTAAGATAAAAAGGGAATTCTACTTGATTTTATCAATTTTTTGTGGTGCCTTAATGGCCTATGAAATTATTGGAACTAGTAGTATGGCGCAAGTTTTAGTAAATATCAATTTTAAGAAATTAGATGGGGTCAGAATTTTACATGAATTTACGATAATTTCCTTGGCAATACTTAGCTTATTTCGATATAGGGAAAAAATTAATGAAGGTGGATATATTTCTTATAAATATTTAGCCCTTGCTCTTATAACAATGATACCTATAGAATTATGCTTTACCAGATATGAAAGTTTTCAATCTCCTTTAGTAGTATATGGTCACGTTCTTAATGTTTTATTTTGTTATTTTTTATACAAAAGCATTTTCCAAAGCAGTATAAATTATACCTATGAGCAATTAAATAACGCCTCTGATAGATTTAATGAAATCTTAGATTCTATTCCAATTGCAATTCAAACTTATGATAGTAATTTAAGGTTGGATTTTGCAAATAGGGAGTTTGAAAAAATGTTCTGTTATAATAGGGACGAATTAATTGGATTAAATATAAAGGAAATTGATAAAGTATTTATGGAAAGTAATGAAGGAAAGGTTTCCTTAGAAGAAGAATTTTCTAATTATGATGATAGTAAAGAGATTATTACTGCTTATAAATTAAAGAATGGTAGAGATCTCAAAATTAATATGAAAATTATAAAAATTAATAATGGATTTTTATTGACAATTAAAGATAGAGGAAAGGAACAAGAAATTAATAATCTTCATATTCAAACTAAAACAGTACTAAATTCAATGCAAAGTCCAGCCTTTATTTGTGATAATAAATTAAGAATTCTTTCTGTTAATAAAGCCTTTGTAGACCTTACAGGTTTATCCGATAAAAAAGTATCAGGAATGGAAATATCACTATTAGCTAATTTCCTTAATTATACTGGAAAAAGAGTTATTTCTACTGAAAAAATTGAAGGAAGCATTATCAATGTCTATGGTACAGAAAGAAAAATAGTATTCCAAGCCTCAGATATATTAAATATATATGGAAAATCCATAGGAAAAGTTATAGTTATTACTGATATGACAGATTTTAAAGATCTTCAGGAGCAGCTTTTACATCAAGAAAAATTAGCTTTACTAGCACAAATGGGGGCAAAAATAGTTCATGAAACAAGAAATTTCTTAACAACAATAAAGGGCTGCAGCCAGTTAATAGAGGCTATAGCTAAAGATGATAAGGTTATTCAATATGCAAAAAGGATTAATTGCAATACAGATGAAGTAAATGGAATAATAAGTAATTTTTTAAGTTTATCAAAGCCTAAGAAAGCTATGCTTGAAGAGATTTCTTTTAGAGATCTTTTAGAGGCAATTAAAGTAACAATTGAAACTTCCTATTTGTTCAGGGGAATAAACATAGATTTTAAATATGATGTAGATGATAGATATATCTTATGTGATGAATCTCAAATTAAGCAGGTTCTATTAAATATATGTAAAAATGCAGCTGAAGCAATGAGTGATATGGAAGATCCTAAGTTAGTTTTAGAAGCAGGAATCATAGAAGATAATAATAGTGTATATATTAAAATTTCAGATAATGGAATAGGAATGGATGAAGAAATTTTAAGTAAAATAGGAACAGCCTTTTTTACAACAAAGCAGGGAGGAACAGGCTTAGGATTAAGTGTCTGCTATGATATAGTAAAGCAGCATGGAGGACAAATAAATGTTAGCAGCCAAAAAGGCTTTGGAACCAGTTTTACAATAAATCTTCCTGGTTTGGAAGAGGAAGAATTAGATAAAGTTATATAAAGGGGACTGACCCCATTCCATTTTTTGTAACGGGTCAGTCCCCATTTTTTAAAAAATATTTTCTCCTGCATATATAGATTAATGAGGAGGTGATAAGATGGCAGCAGTGCTAACAGATAATAAATTAGTTTTAAGATATAAGATAGGAGTTAATGATGCTGGAAGAGATGTATATAAACAACAAACAATAAAAAACATCAATTCAGAAGTTACAGATGAAAAGCTGGCAGAGATTGCAGATTCAATAGCTGCAGTTTTAGATTATAGCTTAGCTATAGTAAGAAAGGATCAAAGCTACGCTTTAACTAGATAATAATGATTCTGATAGAAGCTAGGGAAAGGGGGAATATAATTGATAGAAAGAACTTTAGTTATGGAATTTAAGGATGCCTTTGGCAAAAAGCATAGCTTATCAGTAAAGGATGTTAAGGAAGATCTTAATGAGGCTGAAATTTCTGCCTTAATGGACGAGATTTTATCAAGCGGCCTTATTCAAACAGAAAATGGAGCTTTAGTTGAGAAAGTTTCAGCTAATGTTATAACAAAAGAAACCACAGAACTTGCAATTTAATTTAAAATTCAATTTATATAAAAGGCACTATAAAAAATTTATAAATTTTATAGTGCTTTTTTTTACAAGATTGAAGGAAATACTTATATATTATCGAATTGTATAAATATACTATTCATCAATAATTTCCCAAAGTTAATTCTATTCTATAAAATATCATGTCTAAGAAAATTTAACTTCTTTTTATATAAACTAAAAATTATTTTTTACCATAAATCATAAAAAATGGTTAATTATTAATATGTAAAGGATATACCATATAGATATTTTAAAAAAATTTCCTTATTTATGATAAAATGAAAATAATTTTTAAAAAACTTATAAAATATACAAAAGTTAAAAATTTATCAATGTTGATATTTAAAAAAATATTAAGCTAGAATAATAAAAAAATATAGAAAAATATGTAATAAAACGTTATAATAGTAATTTGTGATTATAATAGTAAATGATATCCCTACCTTGTAATAAGTTGTAATAAAACAAATAGAGGTGATTTATATGGTTGTAGAATCTAGCAAAAATAAGATGGAAGGCTTAAGAGAACTTATTAATGAAATGATAGTTTCAGACAACTATGATTCAGATTTTCTAGTGCAAAAAAGTCAAGAATTAGACAAATTAATAGTACAAGCTATGAAGGAAAAGAATTTTGCTAAAAGGGTATTTGGAAATGACTATGTTTATGAATTTGAGCTTGTAGTAGACAAAATTAAAGCCTTCGATAAAATGTATGATAGCATGAGGATTGTTGATCCTATTAAAAAAGAAGTTTTAGAAATAAAAGAAGGAGAGCTAAGGAAAGTAAAATCCTTTTGTTATAAAATTTGGTATAATGATTATGTATGTGAAAATTGTATTTCCTCAAGAGCTTGCCTGAGTAATGAAATAATTGTAAAGGTTGATTTAAGTGGAAATCAAATTTATATGATGGTTGCAATTCCAATAAAAATTAATGGTAAGAGTCTTTCATTGGAGTTATTCAAGGATGTCACGATGGGCTTTCTTATTGAAAGCAGGTCAAGTAAAAATAATAAAAGCTTATTTGACTTAATAAAAAGTATAAATCAGTTTGCTGTTAGGGACAAGGTTACTGGTTTATATGATAGAAGATATATATATGAAAGACTTCCAGCAGATATAATTAAGGCATCAATAGAAAATAAACAAGTATCTATAATATTTTTAGATTTAAATTTCTATAAAAAAGATAATAATTATGATTTAAAGGAATTAGATAGCATATTAAGGGAATTGGCGGAAAAACTAAAGCAAATAATGAATATATATAGCTGGGCTGTAAGATATGAGAGGGATAAGTTTTTATTGGTTATTCCAAATGTTAGTGCATATGAATGTGATAATATAGAAAATGTGCAGATATTTATAGAAAATTTAATAGAAAAGATTTTGGAAAATAAATTTCTTCTGTCTAATAAGGAAATAGAAATAAATCCAAGCTATGGGATATATAATATTCCTAAGGGGAATAAAAATTTAGATATTGATGAAATAATTAATAAGGCAAGAAAAAATTTAAAGGAATTTAGTAGGGTTTAAAGATAGGATGCTTTTTAATTCAATAAAGGCCTTCATAGAGTCTTCGGAACTTTTTGGATAAGAGGTGTGCTAAATGTTTTTGATATTTGGAATAGATACAGTTAAAAAAGATATTCCTTATGATAAATTAATTATTTGCAGTAGATGTGGTCGATATGGAAGATACAATATCTATATGCTTTGCAAGTGTTTTAGCCTATTCTTTATACCAATTTTCAAATGGGACAGACGCTATTTTGTTGAAGCTTCATGCTGTGGGGCTTTATATGAATTAAATCAGGAAGTTGGGGATAAATTAAGAAAAGGTGAAAATATTGAAATAAGGGATAAAGACCTTGTTTATGTAGGAAATAATAATGAGTGGACTTATTCAAAAAATACATATAATAAAAGATGTGTAAATTGTGGTTACATAGCACAAGAAGATTTTGAATATTGTCCAAAGTGCGGTCAAAAATTATAGAGGGGCAGACCCCTACAAGAAGGGAAGGTACTTCTATGGAAAGTAAAAAAATATCCTATCAGGATGTAAGAAATAATGCTGAAATTAGAAGCTATATTGATTCCTCTGATAAAATATTAGGAATTGCAGGTTATACAAAACATGATGTTGGCCATGTTACAAAGGTGGCAGAAACTGCAGCTTATATTTTAAAGGAATTAGGTTATAGTGAAAGGGAGATAGAGCTGGCTAAAATAGCAGCCTTTATTCATGATATTGGTAATATGATAAATCGTCATGAACATGCTCAAACAGGAGCGGTATTAGCCTTTCAAATACTAAGAGATATGGGAATGAATCCAGAAGAAGTATTTTTAGTTACTTCAGCAGTAGGAAATCATGATGAAGGCACCGGTCAGCCAGTTAGCATAATTTCTGCAGCTTTAATATTAGGTGATAAGGTAGATGTTAGAAGAAGCAGAGTAAGAAATACTGACTTTGCTACCTTTGATATTCACGATAGGGTGAATTATGCTGTGGAGAAGGCAGATGTCTATGTTGATAAAGATAAAAAGTCAATTCAATTGTCTTTAACTATAGATACTAAGATATGCTCTTTAATGGAGTATTTCGAAATTTTCTTAAATAGGATGATGCTATGCAGAAAGGCTGCAAATTATCTAAATTCAAAGTTTGAATTAATAATGAATGGAACAAAAGTTTTATAATGGGGACTGACCCCAATCCATAAAATGGAATGGGGTCAGTCCCTTAATAGTTTCATAACATCTAAATAGTGGCTTCTAAAATCACCTTCTTCAATGTCATAACTTAAATCATATTTATAATTATCTAGGGCTGTTTCCGTTAAGTGTTTTTTCTGTTCACTTGTCAGAATGTTTACATAGTTTATTCTATTTATATGAATAGAAACTGTATGCCATATTTCTTTTAGAACTTCAATTTCAAGAGGAAGTCTAGCATCAGGAATTATTGCAATGTCAAAGTCATCTTCAACCAACTTTAGAATTTTAATTAACTCATCAATAATAATCCTTTTATTTTTACTTCTTAGCTTATCACCTAGATTTTGAAGAATACTTCTTCCCTTTTCGTCCTTTTCTCCATTCCAACCATAGATTTCTTTTGCAAGCATTTTTATATAATCAGCATAATGAAAAATAAATACCCTTAGTCCTTGAGCTTCTAAATCCTTTTTTAAATTTTTGGCAAAAGTGTCCTTACCGTGACCTGCCTTACCAGATATAGTTATGCATTTCATTAATAGCCCCCCTTTATTACTTGGGGACTGACCCTCTTCCATTATTTGTAACGAGGACAGTCCCGAAGTCCCATTAAATTATTCCCCTAGTGGGAAAAATGTATTTGAATGAGTGTATTCTTTAACATTAAAATAGCTGCCTGCAAAGACCAGGATTTTAGGTGCATCTTTATTACTTTCATTTTTATAATGAGCAAAGGTCATATATTGGCTTGATATTTTTATTTTATCATTAAATTCTGTAATAATGTGCATTTTTTTAATAATAAAAAATAGAATGGAAAAATTCCGTCTGTTTTTACAAAATTTATTAATTATTCTAAGGAGAACAAGAAATTATGAAGTTCCTTTGTAGTAGCTTCAATATCAATATTCATATGATACATATCTGTAAAGCCGGCCTCTATTATGTTACCATCGGAAGGAAATCTTCCTTGCTCAATATTAGATAATCCCATGCTAAGGGCATCTTTTGAAATTGATATAATTTCACCATTAGTTAAGTTTGTTGTAACTAATGGAAGGATTTCATTAATCATTCCAGGAAGCTCAATTAAATCAATGTCCTTAAATTTAACAAATAATGCATTTAGTACATCTCTTTGTCTTTCAGTTCTTCTAAAGTCTCTTCCAGCAGTATATCTTATTCTACAGTAGGCAGAGGCTTGAGTTCCATTTAATAGCTGACGCCCAGCAGTTGTTATATGTTCTGTATTAGTTCCATTATTTTTATCTATATTATCAATATAGGCATTTATGTGTTGTAATTCGTCTTCAGTTATTTCCATTTCAACTCCCCCTAGAGCATCTATAATCTTAGGAAGTCTTTCTAAGTCAACTTGTACAAATTTATCTATAGCTAAATCAAAATTATAATTAACTGTTTTTAAAAGAGAGGCAGGACCGCCATCTAAAATAGTATAATTTAAATTCATTTTTCCGCCCTGAGGTAAATCTAAGTATATGTCTCTCATAAGAGAACAAAGTTTTATTTTATTATTTTTTTTATCAATAGCCAAAATCATAGTTGCATCTGAAGCACTAGTTTCGTAGTATTCTGAAAAATCACTTCCTAAAAGTGCAATTAATGTTACATCCTTATATTTCTTGCTAGTTTCCTTTCCTGTATTAATAACATCTTCTCTATCGATTTCTACCCTTTCAACTTTACTAGACATATGATAGCCATATGCAACAATACCTAAAATTACTATTAAAATAGGTATTAATATAAATAGAATTAATTTCTTTTTAGACTTTTTTTTCTTCATAATTAACCCTCCACTCTAAAGTACAGGTATATTATACAAAAAAATATACAATATTGAAATAAAATTAATAAATAACAGTGCACCTGTCGTGAATTGATATTTATTGTAAATAATGATAAAATTATTTAATAGATTAATCATAGTTAAGGAGAGAGAGAATGAAGAAGTTTATATCGTTATTAATATCGTTATTAGTTTTAGTGCCAGCCACAAGCCCCTTAGCAGATGATATTAATCAAAATAAAAAATATAATAATTTTATCGAGAATAGTACAAGCCTTGGAGCTGATAATTTAAATGATAATTTAGGAAATAATTCTCCTTTAATGTCATATGGTGCTGAAAGAACAATAAATAATATAGTCATTCTTATTAGATTTAAAGGTGAAGAAGAATTTATGAATGAGGAAAAATCTATTCAAATAGAGAATTCCTATAATTTATTTAAGGATTTAAATAATGATAAGATTGCTGATTTAGATTCTGTTTCACTAAACTCCTATATTAATGATTTAACTTAT
Organism: Caproiciproducens sp. MSJ-32; assembly: GCF_018918055.1. GTDB lineage: Bacteria > Bacillota > Clostridia > Clostridiales > Clostridiaceae > Clostridium. Next base: position 11,213 of record NZ_JAHLPS010000015.1, on the reverse strand, counting down.
GGAAGTATTAGAGTTAATAGCAGTTTTTATCCAAAGAATGATACTACATATTTATCTATTGAAGCACCAGAAACCAGGGAATATTATGAGCAATATCAAGCCGGAAGCAAAGTAGAAAATGACTTGGTTAAATGGGCTTTTGATTCTGTTAAAGCTAGTATAAATTTAAGTCCTGATGAATTAGACACAAACAATGATGGGAATATAGATGTTGTTACATTTATATGTAGTGGCTCAACAACAAAAAATAATATGCTATGGGCCCATGCAACAAATTTTTCAGGATATACAACATTAAATGGTAAGAAGTTATCTTCTTATAATTTAATCAATATAGGAACTTCTGAAAATAATATATTCAATAAAAATACTTTAAAAGTAGTTATACATGAGTTTTTACATGTTTTTAATTATCCAGATTTGTATAGATATTATTATAGTGGAACTCCTGTTGGTGAATGGGACATAATGGCTAATTCTGCTGGATATGGACAACTTCCTCTAATATATACAAGAAATTTTTATAGCAATTTAAATATTAATATTAGAGAAATTAACACTGATGGAACTTATACTCTTAAGAATTCACAAAGTTCAAATAAAAATGATGTTTTAGCTTATAAAATCAAATCACCAATGTCAGATAAAGAATATTTTATGGTTGAGTTTAGAAAGAAATCTGGGAACTGGGACAGTTCATTGCCTGGTTCAGGTCTTATAGTTTACAGAATAAATGAAAATGTAGATTATTCTAAAGGAAACAGAGAAGGTTATCCAGATCATATTTATGTATTTAGACCAGGAGAAGTTAATAGTACTTTTGCATCAGGGAATACAAGGAATGCTTTTTTATCCCAGGAATCAGGAAGGACAAGCATAGGTAACAAGGATTTAAATATTAATTTTGATTCAAATAGTTTGTTTTTTGAAGATGGTCGAAATAGTGGAATTGTAATATCAAATGTAGGAAGTGCAATGGGAGATGAAATAACTTTTGATGTAACTTTCCCAAAAGAAAAGAGTATAGAACTTACTAGCATTATAGGTAATGACAGATATGATACAGCAGCAAAATTAAGCAATTTAAATTTTAAAAGTGCTGATACTGCAATTTTAGTAAATGGACTAGCATTAGCAGACGGGTTGGCAGTTTCGCCATTAGCTGCTCATATAAATTCTCCAATATTATTAGTAAGAAATACTAGTATTCCTAAGGAAACTATCAATGAATTAAAAAGACTTGGGGTAAAAAATGTAATATTAATTGGTGGAGAAAATGTAATATCTAATAAACTATACAATGAGCTTAAGTCTTTAGGAATTTATAATATCCAAAGAATTGCTGGAATAGACAGATATGAAACTTCACTAGAAATAGCAAAATATATTGATAAAAATTATTATGATGTTGATAAAGTAGTGATAGCAAATGGATTAACAGAAGCTGATGCTATGTCTATAGCTGCTGTTTCAGGGAGAGAGAGAATGCCTATTATTTTATCTAGACCTAAGGAATTAAATATAAATTCATATAATTGGTTAAAAGCTGAAGATTTAAAGGATGCATATATAATTGGAGGAAAAACAGCTATATCTGACACTGTATTAGATAAGGTAAATTCTATAACTCATTCAAATGTATGGGGAAATAGAATTGGTGGTAGTGATAGATATGAAACTAATGCTATGGTTATTAGGACTTTTAATAATAACAATATAGATAAAATTTATTTATCTAAAGGGTTAACCCTTGTAGATGCATTAACTGCAGCTCCAATTGCAGCTAATAAAAATGGAACAATAGTTTTATGTAATACAAATTTAAGCTCAAGTCAAAAGGATGTATTATCAAATCTTAATATAAAAAATCTTATAGAAGTAGGAGGTGGAATATCTAAATTTTCTAAAGAAGAAATTATTAGATTAGCAAATTAATTATATTGATAGTTAGAATGGGGGAATTGAAAGTTGAAAAAATTAAAAAAAATAATCGTAGTAATGTTAAGTTTTATATTACTTAACGCATTTGTAGTAGTACCTAAAGCAGCAGTTAAGGAGGATATGAAAGCTGTATGGATAAGTACAGTTTATAATCAAGATTGGCCTAGTGTAAGCTCTAGAAATAATGTTGCTAAGCAAAAGGAAGAGTTTATAAAAATATTAGAGGATGTAAAAGGTCTTGGAATGAATACAGTTATACTTCAAGTTAGACCAAAGGGAGATGCTTTATATAGATCTAATATAAATCCATGGTCTGATGTTTTAACTGGAACACAGGGACAAGATCCAGGATATGATCCTTTGGCCTTTGCAATTGAAGAAGCCCATAAAAGAGGAATTAAGCTTCATGCCTGGTTAAACCCATATAGAGTTACAACTAGTGGAACGGATGTTAATGCTTTAGCAGGAAATCATTTTGCTAGAAATAATCCAGGTACGGTAATGGAATATAATAATGCTTTATATTATAATCCAGGTTTACCTGAAGTAAGAGAACATATTGTTAATACTATAGATGAAATTGTTAGAAATTATGATGTTGATGGTATTCAATTTGACGATTATTTCTATCCTGGAAATGATGTAAATGATGCAGATGCATATTCAAGATATGGAAACGGCTTAAATATAGGAGATTTTAGAAGACAAAGTGTTAATCAATTAGTTGAAGCTGTTAATAATAGAATAAACAGCATAGATGCAAGTGTTGATTTCGGAATTAGTCCAAGAGGTATTTGGAAAAATAAATCAAGCGATTCAACTGGTTCTGATACTAAAGGAGGACAAAGTTACTATGATATTTATGCAGATACAAGAACTTGGATAAAAAATGAATGGATAGATTATGTTGCACCTCAAATTTACTGGAAAATAGGAGATGAAATTGCTGACTATGCAAAGTTAGTAGATTGGTGGTCAAATGAGGTAAACGGAACAAGTGTTGATTTATATATTGGACATAATGTATATACTGCTGGTGTTGCAGCTGAAGTGGACAAACAAATAAGTTTTAATAGACAATATCCTAATGTAAAGGGAAGTATATTCTTTAGATATAGTTTTATTAGAGATGATTTTCAAGGAATAAGACAAAAAATTCAAAATTCATTAACAGTTCCAGTTGTATCATTAGCTGGAAGTGATAGATATGAAACTGCTGTAAAGTTAAGTCAAAGCCAATTTAATAAAGCGGATACAGTAGTAATAGCAAATGGTTTAGCAATGGCAGATGGATTAGCTGCTACACCTTTAGCAACAGAATTAAAGGCTCCTATATTGCTGACAAGAAGCAATCTAATACCAGATTCCACTAAGGCTGAAATTAGAAGATTAAATGCTAAAAAAGCAATTATAGTAGGTGGTAATACAGTAGTAGATGCAAATGTTGAAGCAGCTTTAAGATCCCTTGGAATTAATCAAATTGAAAGATTAGGGGGTAGTGATAGATATGCTACTTCACTTAAGATAGCTCAGTATATAGATGCTAATCTTTATGATATTGAAAATATTGTTGTAAGTAATGGACTTGGAGAAGCTGATGCTTTATCAATAGCAGCTGTAGCTGGTAGAGATAGAATGCCAATAATATTAACAAGAGTTGATAAATTAAATGATGATATTTACAATTGGCTAAAGGGTGAAGCTTTAAATAATGCTTATATTATTGGTGGAACAACAGTTGTAAGTAATAATTTATTAAATTCAGTTAATGGTATAACTGCAACAGATATTAGTGTAAATAGACTAGGTGGAGCAAACAGATATGATACAAATGCGATGGTAATTGAAAGGTTTTATGGCAGTAATTTAAATAAGGTTTATGCTTCGAAGGGATTAGTACTAGTAGATGCATTAAGTTCTGGACCAATTGCAGCTTTAAATGGAGGAGCAGTAGTTTTATGTAATTATGATTTAAGTAATTCTCAAAAGAATATTTTAAGTGTAAAAACTGCTAATACTGTTTATCAAGCTGGTGGTGGAATTTCTGCTAATGCAATAAATTCTTTAAGAACTGCATTAAAGTAGTCCTAATCATATATTTGTGTAATAAAATACTTATAATGTTTGTTTTTTAGAACATTATAAGTATTTTTGTTTTAATAATGTCACAAAAAATTCATACAAAAATGTAAGAAAAATAAGTTTAAATTCGACAAAGTGATTAACATAAAAAGGAAACGATTTTTTGTTTTGATATTATTTACTAAAAAAAGCAATTGTTTATTTAAAATTAAAATTAAATTTTAATAAAATAAAAAAACAATCAAAAAATGAAAAAACTTCATGAAATAGAGCGTTAATAGTAGATGTTTACTTTAAAATATTTATATGATATAATTGTTTTGCTAATGGTAAAATACTGTAAATATAAGTAGAAATAATTGCTTTGATTACTGTAAACTAGTTACTTGAAGTTTATAATATCTTATTAAGGGGGGAGAAGCTTTGTGGATAATATAAATACAAATATAGAAATAAGTAATACGCAAAAAAGTATTGATATATCAAATAAAGAAAGTAAATTTGTATATAATTCTTTTAAAAGAACAATCGACATTATAGGTTCTTTATGTGGGCTAATATTATTAAGTCCTCTATTAATAGTGGTAGGAATGTTAATAAAATTAGATTCTAAAGGACCTATTATATTTGCTCAAAAAAGAGTTGGTTTAAATGGCAGAGAATTTAAAATGTATAAATTTAGATCTATGGTTGTGAATGCTGAGGAATTAAAGGACAAGCTTAAGGAAAATAACGAGATGTCTGGGCCAATGTTTAAAATGAAAGATGACCCTAGAATAACTAAAATAGGTAAGTTTATTAGAAAAACAAGTATAGATGAATTACCACAACTATTTAATGTTCTTAAAGGGGATATGAGTTTAGTTGGACCACGTCCAAGTTTACCTAAGGAAGTTAAAGAATTTGAACCATGGATGTTAAAAAGACTAGAAGTTAAACCTGGACTTACGTGTTATTGGCAGGTTATGGGGAGAAATAGTATAGATTTCGAAGATTGGATGAAATTAGATATAAGGTATGTTAATGAAAGAAGTCTATGGCTGGATATAAAATTAATATTTAAAACATTTTTTGTTCTTTTTGGGGATAAAAATGCAATTTGAAAAACTATTTATTTATATATTGGAGGAATAATATGAAATTAAGCATAATAATTCCAATTTATAATATGGAAAAATATTTAGAGGAATGTATTGAGAGCATTTTTAATAACAAGAAAATTAATTATGATTTTGAAGTTATCTGCATAAATGATGGTAGCACAGACTCATCATTAGAAATATTAGAAAATTATAAAGAAAAATATTCAGCAGATAAGTTAAAAATAATAAGTATAAAAAATTCGGGAGTTTCAGCAGCTCGAAATATTGGTATAAAAGAAGCAAGAGGAGAATATATTACATTTATTGATTCTGATGATTGGATTTCTGATGATTTTCTAGAAAGTACTTTTACAGCCATAGATGAGAATCAAGATAGTGAATTATATATATTTAATACTGATTTTGTTGGAAAAAAAACAATAAAGCATAAGGAAAAAATTTCTGATACTGTATTTAACACAGAAAATCATGTATTTGCTAAGATTTTTAAAAGAGATATAATTGAGAAAAATGACATAGAATTTCCGGTGCATCTTAAATTGGCTGAAGATATGGTGTTTACATTTAAGTATATACTTATGATAAGTAAAATTAAATATATAGATAAAAGCATATACTGTTATAGATGCAATAGAGAGGGATCTACTATGACGACACAAGTTAGTAGATTCTATAATCAAATATTTTATGCATGTGATGAGTTGTATAACTATTCTATAGAAAAAAAGAAATTCTCTGATTTTAAGGAGGAATTAGAATATTTGTTTATAAAAAATATTCTAATTAGAAATACACCTAAAATTATTAAAAGTAATAGAAATATTAAAGTAATATATAAAGAAATAAAAGAAGAAATACTATATATTAATAAAAGGTTTCCTAATTGGCAAGATAATAAATATATAAAACAAGATGCTGATGGATATTGTAATGAGAAATTAGGTAAGTATTATAGGGAGGTACTGGTTAATTTGAAGCGTGGAAAATATATCCAGGTTATTTGGTGTTTTTGCAAAGGGAAGCTAAAAGGAGGAAGGCTTAGATGAGGGTAGTAAGTAAGGATGGTGATAATATAATTTCCTGGAGTATTATATTAATACCATTATTTTGGATATTAGGTGTAAAGTTTGTATTTTTTCAAGTTTCGGCACTTATTATTTTGCTGTTAAATATAAAAAATAAATCAATTATTAATAGATTCACAAGTAACAGAGAGAATAAATTATTTGTGATGTTATTGATGGGATTCATATTAAGTAATATTATAGCTATTATAATTAATCCCATGGGATTTAAAGCAAGTGAATTTATTTCCACTTTTTATCATTTAAGCTATTGGGGTTCAGGAATTATAATAACAATATATCTTGTAAATTCTGATGATGAAACAAATTCTTTTAAAGCAATAAAAAATGCTATTTACATATTAGCAATTTTTCAAGTGATTATATTTATAATATCAATTATGCAATGGAACATAGGAGATGTTTGGAAGGAAAGACATGGACTAATATACAATCTTATTCCTTTTATGTCAGAAAACACTTTTTTGTCGGAAGTTACTTCTATTAATTTATCTTTTGCAGATTGGGTAAATGGTTCTGCTAAGTATAGATTCAATGGATTTTATATTTATCCAGCAACGGCTGGAATTACTACATTCTATATACTATGCTATCTAGGAGGATTTAATAAACTTAGAGTAAAGAAATATAATGATATAATTAAATATTTTACAATTATTACATTATGTATATGTATATATCTTACTAGAAGTAGAATGGTATATTTAAGTATAATTGTAGGTTTTTTATTTACAAGTATATTACTTATATTAAGCAAGAAAAATTTTAAATATATTATATATACAATCATAGGGTTAGTTTTCATATCCATAATCTTGATATTTTCCTTTGATATAATAGATAAAATTATATTGGCAAGACCAGAAAGTTCAATAGATAGATTCAGCACATATATATATAGTATAAAAACAGCACTTAAATACCCATTTTTTGGTGTTGGGGATAAATTTGCTGTTGAAGGAGTATATTTGTTAATCGGTTCTCATTCAACTTATACTAATATACTAGTGAGAAGTGGATTTATTGGTTTATTATTTTTCCTATCTTCATTAATAGTAGTATTTGTAAAAATATTGAATAATAAAAAGAAAATTGGATGCATTAAGAGTAGGAACTTATGGTTTGTAACTTCTCTCTTATTCTTTACAACTTGTATATGGATGGCAACTGAAGAAATTGATTGGCCTTCAATAACAATATTTATGTTTTTTATAAATATTGCTATAATTTTTTCTTTTGATAAGATAGCTACTAATTTTAATGAACTTGCATATAAAAATATTAAAATTTGTTTTCCTACATCAAGTGGAGGTCATTTAACACATTTATTACAAATAAAAGATGTGTGGGAAAATAAAGAAAGATTTTGGGTAACATTTAAAAAAATTGATGCAGAGTCTGCATTAAGGAAAGAAAAAGTTTATTGGTGCTATTATCCAACAAATAGAAATGTTAAAAATTTATTAAAGAATACATTTTTAGCTATTAAGATTATTTTTAAGGAGAGACCAGATTTAATTATATCTACTGGAGCTGCTCCGGCAATCCCGTTTTTTTACATTGGAAAAATATTTGGGGCGAAATTAATATATATAGAAGTTTATGATAGAATTGATTTACCTACTTTAAGTGGAAAAATTATTTATCCAATTTGTGATGAGTTTATAATTCAATGGGAAGAACAAAGAAAATATTACAAGGATAGCAAACTATTAGGAGGTTTATTTTGATATTTATTACAGTAGGCACACATGAACAACAGTTTAATAGGTTAGTTAAAGAAGTAGATAAATTGAAGGAAAGTGGAGTTATTAAAGAAGATGTTTTTATTCAACTTGGATATTCAGATTATATTCCTAAAAATTGTGAATGGAAAAAAATGATAAGCTATGATGAGATGGATAATTATATTAGGAATTCTAGAATTGTAATAACTCACGGGGGACCGGGGAGTATTTTTCAGTGCATAAACTATAATAAAACACCAATAGTTGTCCCAAGAAATCCAGAGTATGATGAACATGTTGATAATCATCAAATTGAATTTGTAAGGAAGTTAAATGATAAGAAAAGTGTAATTGGAATTGAAGACATTAGCGAACTAGAAAATATAATAATAAATTATACAGCTTTAGTTAGTGAAAGAGAATCACATGGTTCTTCAAATGTAGAGAATTTTAATAAAAAGCTATCTGTAGTAATAAAAGATATAATGTGTAGGTGATAAAGTGATTAATAAAAAGATATCAGTTATAATGAGCGTTTATAATGAGAAAGAAATATGGTTAAAAGAAGCTATAGACTCTATATTAAATCAAACTTTTCATAACTTTGAATTTATAATTATAATGGATAAACCTGATAATCAGAATTTAATCAAATTATTACGAGGTTATGAGAAAATTGATGAAAGAATTAGGGTTTATGTAAATGAAAAGAATATGGGGTTAGTAAGATCATTAAATAAAGCATTGAAATTATGTAGTGGTGAATTTATAGCTAGAATGGACGCTGATGATTATAGTTATCCAGAAAGATTTAAAAAACAGATAGATTTCTTTTCAAAGAATCAGAATATAGATTTATGTGCAACTGGCGTAGTTATAATGGATGAGAATGGCAATGAAATGTATAAGGCAAAAATTTATGGAACAACTCCTAAAAGAGCAGAAAAAAGCTTAATATATAGAAATGTTTTTCCACATGGGTCTTGGATGATTAGAAAATCAAAAATAGATGAATTAGGTGGATATTTGGAGATAAATCAAGCAGAAGATTATGATCTTCTGTTTAGAATGCTGGATAGAGGTATGAAAATTTCAGTTATACCTGAATATCTATTTAAGTATAGGTTAAGGAATACTGGTATATCATATAAAAATTTATATAAACAAAAAAAGGTTATGTTAAATATTTCAGAACAATACGTGAAAGCTACTAAGGAAAATAAAGAGTATGTTTACCGTGAAGATAAGGATGAAACTGAGGAGAATGCTTATGAGATTGAAAAGTATTCTTATTATCAAGAGTTATATACATCATCAATAACAGACATAAGAAACAAACATTTTGGTAGAGGAGCTATTGGTATTATTAGAACTTTTTGTTTTTCTAGTTATAAAAGAAAGGAAATAAAATCAACAATAGCTTTAAAGATTATAAATAAGATCTATAAATAAAGATGCATAGTTTAGAATTATATGAATTGCTGGAGCTAAAATAACTTTAACTTTTAAATATTATTTTAATAAAAATTTAATAAGGTTTTATTTATTGAATTCCAGCTACTGTCTTTATTACTAAGCAAGGTGAAAGTACGTAATAGATTATAAGCTATTTAGTCTCATATGTTTTTATTATTCTTGAAATTAATATATTCATTAATAAGGATCTTTATACTAATGTAATGTAAGGGGGAATTAAGATAAAAAAAATAGCGTTTATACCACCAGGAGAATTACCAATACCATCTGTTAAAGGTGGAGCTATAGAGACTTTAATGGATTACTTAGTAGATGAAAATGAAGGTAGTAATGAATATGAATTTGTTGTTTATAGTATATTTGATAAGGAGGCTAAAAAGAAGTCTAAAATATACAAAAACACAAAATTTGTATATATTCCTATTAATAGAAATTTAAATAAGATTAATAACTTTATTATAAAAGTAGTAAGGAAAATATTTAAAATTGAACTTAAAACTTTATTAATAAGGGAGATTATAAAATACTTAAGGAAAGAAAATTTTGATAAAATAATTGTAGAAGGAAATGAAGTTCAAATTTTGCAATTAAGAAAATATTATAAGGGGAAATTATATTTTCATGCACATCATGATGCTTTTAATACTTGCAAAATTAATCCTAATAAAATCATAGACAGCTGTGAAAAAGTAATTACAGTTAGTGAATATATAAAAGAGAGAACTTTAAATGTATGTAGTGTTAAAAATTATGATAAGATTATAAAAGTTGAAAATGGTATAGATAATAAAGTTTTTAATAAAATGTTATATATTGATGAAAAGATACAATTAAGAAATAAGTATGGTATAAAAGATGATGAACTTGTAATTATGTTTACTGGTAGAATAATTAAGGAAAAGGGAATAAAAGAGCTAATAGAGGCTTTAAAGAAAAAAATTCTAGAAATTATTAGTTTGGATAAGGCTTCTATTATGAAATATAGAAAGCAATTATATAATTCATGCAAAACTAAGTTCAGTCATGAAAAAAAAGTTGAATTTATTAATAGTTTAATGAATGATTAAGTGATAATAATTAAATATTTTTGGATTGTGTTAAATAAATATGAAAAAATAGCGTAGCTATTCGTATAATTACACAAGATTACACAGTTTTTTATGTAATTTAAATTAATAAACTATAATCATACTGGAGTTATGAAAAAAGGCATGCCGAAGGCACCTACGTAAAACTTAAAAAATGTAGGTGTATTAAGAATATATGGTTTATTTGAAAATTAAGCAGACAGAAGCCAGTTATTAATATTTTTTTCATCAACTAAAATACCAGCAACTTGTGCAGGAGTTAGGTTGTTTAAAGAGTAGTGAGGTCTTAAAAAATTATAATGGAAAATAAACATTGCAATTAGAGTGTTTGCACTCTCAAATGATTTAAAACCTCTTTTACGTTTATACCAGTCTTTAAATGTATCATTAAAAGCTTCTATCAAGTTGTTTGAAATATCGTCTTTAAATGATTGAACTTTTATGTGTTTTGAAGTATTAAAAATAGTTTTAGTAGCAAGATTATATGAGCCTAATCTATCTGTCACAATAGCTGATGGACATCCAAATTTACTTGCAGATTTAAACAAAGCGAAAGCTTGAGAAGCATCTCTTGAAGCAGATAAATTAAAAGCAAGAACCATTCTGGTTTCTGAATCTATAATTAACCAAAGATAATGTTTTTTACCATTAATAAAAACAACAGTTTCATCGGCATGCCATTCATCAGAGGCACTTAAATCAAGATTTTTA
>NZ_JAHLPS010000045.1 GCF_018918055.1 Caproiciproducens sp. MSJ-32 | reverse complement strand
ACGCCGCCAGCGTTCGTCCTGAGCCAGGATCAAACTCTCACTAAAAAGTTTAATCTGTCTCAAATTTCTTTGAGTTAATCTTAGACGTTCAAAAGAATTGCTGGTTTATCTTTACTTAATATTCTGTTCAATTTTCAAAGACCAATTATTTCATCTCACTCAAGCGACTTTTTCATATTATCACTTTTCAAAGCTTATGTCAATATTTTTTTAATTTTAATTTTTTATCGCATCTCTTCGCGACGAAAATTATCTTATCACTTAAACATAATATTATTTTAACAAACTTTAATCATTATATAAAATTATTCTTATTTTTCTTATAATTTTTCTTTTTTTCTCTATTTTTCTTATTATGATACACTAGGATAAGATTATGGTTATTTTTCTTTTTAATTGCTATATTTTATTTTTATTTAATGAAATCTTACAATAAAAAAAGTACAGTTTATAAGTTTAAGTACTTATTAAACTGTACTTTTTTAAAACTATAATATTTCTCTATCTTCAGTATCTTCCCTATCTATTAATTCATTATCTTCTTCTGATCCAGAAATTTTAGCTATAGCTACAATCTTCTCTTCTTCAGAAGTTCTCATAAGTCTAACTCCCATAGCTGCTCTTCCTGTAACAGATATATCCGATACATTAATTCTTATGGCAATTCCACTTGTATTTATGAGCATAAGTTCATCATCATCTTTACATACAGTAGCTCCTATAAGCTTACCTGTTTTTTCAGATGATTTATATGTTATTAATCCAGAACCGCCTCTTCTTTGAACTTTATAATCACTTAATGGAGTTCTCTTACCATAACCATTTTCACTTATAACTAATAAATCTTCATCCTCTACCACAATATCCATACATACTGCTAAGTCATCAGACTTCAGATTCATTGATTTCACTCCTGATGCTGTTCTCCCCATAGGTCTAACATCTTTTTCACTAAATATTATCGCATTACCCTTTTGAGAAACAATTATTATATTTGCATCTCCTCTAGTTATTTTTGCTTTTAATAGTTCGTCTCCTTCTCTTAAATTTATTGCAATTAAGCCGTTCTTTCTAAGATTTTTAAATTCTGATAAGTTAGTTTTCTTAACTAACCCTTGTTTAGTACCCATGAATAAGTAACCATCTGTTACATCATCATTTATTGTAAGAACAGTCTCTATTCTCTCATCAGGACTTATGGCTATAAGATTAATTATATTTGTACCTTTTGAAGTTCTTCCTGCATCAGGTATTTCATAAGCTCTTAATTTATATACTCTTCCTTTATTTGTAAAGAATAATATATCAGAATGAGTTGATGTTATAACAATATGCTCTACAAAATCATCTTCCTTTGTTGTCATAGCTTGAATACCTCTTCCACCTCTTCTTTGAGCAGAATAGGTATCTGCAGATATTCTCTTTATGTATCCTGCATGAGTTAAAGTAACAACAACTTCTTCTTCTTGTATCAAATCTTCAATATCAATTTCATTTACTGTTTTTTCTATCTTTGTTCTTCTTGGATCATTGTAATTATTTTTTATTTCTAACAATTCTTCTTTTATTACTGATAATAATTTTTCTTCACTTGCTAATATAGAATTTAAATACTCTATTTGTTTCATAAGCTCTGCATATTCTTCTTCTATTTTATCTCTTTCTAAAGCAGTAAGCCTTCTCAATCTCATGTCTAGAATTGCTTGTGCTTGTTTATCGCTTAGGCCAAATCTCTCAATTAAAGTATTTTTAGCTATTTCGGTAGTTTTAGATGATCTAATTATGTTAATAACCTCATCTATATTATCTAAAGCAATCTTTAATCCTTCAAGTATATGAGCTCTTGCCTTTGCTTTATCCAATTCAAATATTGTTCTTCTTGTTACTACTTCTTTTTGGAAATCAATATAATTTCCTAGAATTTCCCTTAAACTTAATATCTTAGGTTCATTATCTACTAAAGCGAGCATTATAATACCAAAAGTATCCTGCATTTTGGTATGCTTATATAAAAGATTTAAAACTACATTTGGATTAGCATCTCTTTTTAATTCAATTACAATCCTCATACCTTCTCTATCTGATTCATCTCTTAAATCAGATATTCCAGTTATTTTTTTATCTTTTACTAAATCAGCTATACTTTCAATTAATTTTGCCTTATTAACTTGATAAGGTATTTCTGTAACAACTATCCTATGCCTTCCATTTTCCTCTTCTATTTCACATTTTGCTCTTACAATCACTTTACCTTTTCCTGTTTCATAGGCCTCTCTTATACCGGAGGTTCCCATTATCACTGCACCAGTTGGAAAATCTGGGCCCTTAATAGCACTCATAAGTTCAGTTGATGTTGAATCAGGATTATCTATAAGCATTATAGTTCCATCAATAACTTCACCTAAATTATGCGGTGGTATATTAGTTGCCATACCAACAGCTATACCTGATGATCCATTAACTAAAAGATTAGGATATCTTGATGGAAGCACAACCGGTTCCTTCTCTTCTCCATCAAAGTTTGGAATAAAATCAACTGTATCTTTATTTATATCTCTTAACATTTCAACAGCAATTTTATTCATTTTGGCTTCAGTATACCTCATAGCAGCTGCCCCATCACCATCCACTGAGCCAAAATTACCATGACCATCTACTAACATATATCTCATTGAGAAATCTTGAGCTAATCTAACCAAAGCATCATATACAGATGTATCTCCGTGTGGATGGTATTTACCTAAAACTTCTCCAACGATTCTTGCACACTTTCTATATCCTTTATCTGGTGTTAATCCAAGCTCATTCATTGAATGTAATATTCTTCTATGAACTGGCTTTAATCCATCTCTAACATCTGGTAACGCACGGCCTACAATTACGCTCATAGCATAATCTATATAACATTTTTTCATTTCTTTGTTTATATCAATAGGAACAATTTTTCCCTCATTAAAATTCATGTACTTACTTCACCTCGTTTTAGTACTAAATATCCAAGTTGCTTACTTTCTTAGCATTCTTTTCTATAAACTCTCTTCTTGGCTCAACCTTATCTCCCATTAGTATTGTAAATATCTCGTCAGCTTCCTTAGCATCTTCTACTGTTGCTTTTAACAATACTCTTTTCTCTGGATCCATTGTTGTATCCCATAACTGAGTAGCATTCATTTCTCCTAGCCCCTTATATCTTTGAATGCTAGTTGAACTATCTTTTCCACCAAGTTCCTTTAAAAGAGTTTCTAATTCTTCATCAGAGTAAACATAATACTCCTTCTTATTCTTTTTAACTTGATATAAAGGTGGCTGTGCTATATAAACATGACCTCCATCTAGCAAGCCCCTCATATATCTAAAGAAGAATGTTAGAAGTAAAGTTCTAATATGAGCCCCATCAACATCGGCATCAGTCATTATTATAATTCTGTTATATCTTAATTTACTTTCATCAAAATCATCACCAATGCCTGCACCAAAGGCAGTAACCATTGCTTTAATAGTATCAGAGGTAAGTATCCTGTCTAATCTTTGTTTTTCAACATTTAATATTTTACCTCTTAAAGGCAGTATAGCTTGGAACCTTCTATCTCTTCCTTGCTTTGCAGAACCACCAGCTGAATCTCCCTCTACTATGTATATTTCACATTCTAATGGATCTTTAGAAGAACAATCTGCTAATTTCCCAGGCAATGTTGATCTTTCTAAGGCTGATTTTCTTGTTAGTTCTCTTGCCTTTCTAGCTGCATCTCTGGCTCTAGTTGCCATCAATGCCTTTTCAACTATTAACTTGCTTATTGAAGGGTTTTCTTCTAAGAATGTAGCTACTCCTTCTGCAGTTATTGAATCTACAATGCTTCTAACTTCTGAATTACCTAGTTTAGTCTTTGTCTGGCCTTCAAACTGAGGATTTGTTATTTTTACTGATACAACAGCAGTTAATCCTTCTCTTACATCATCACCTGATAAATTATTATCCTTCTCTTTTAAATAATTATATCTTCTTGCATAATCATTTATAACCTTAGTCAAGGCAGACTTAAAGCCTGATAGATGAGTTCCCCCCTCTACAGTATCTATATTATTTGCAAAAGAATAAATATTTTCTGTATAGGAATTATTATATTGAAGTGAAACTTCTACGAAAACATCATCTCTCATAGCCTCAATATAAATAGGTTCTTCATGTAAAACCTCTTTATTTTTATTTAAATATAATACGAATTCTCTTATTCCACCTTCAAAGTGATATAATTCTTCCTTTTCTTCTCCCAGCCTTTTATCTATTAATTTTATCTTAATCCCTTTATTTAAAAAGGCAAGTTCTCTAAACCTTTTAGACAAAACTTCAAAATCATAAACTGTGTCTTCAAATATTTCTGCATCCGGTTTAAAAGAAACAGTTGTTCCATGCTCATCAGATTCACCTATTTTAATTAAATCAGTTACTGGATTTCCCCTGGAATATCTTTGTCTCCAGGAGTATCCATCCCTTTTTACTATTACTTCGCACCATTCTGATAGAGCATTAACAACTGATGCACCAACTCCATGTAATCCACCAGAAACTTTATATCCTCCGCCGCCAAATTTTCCTCCAGCATGAAGAACTGTCATTATAACTTCCACACTAGATTTTCCAAGTTTTTCATTTATACCTGTTGGCATTCCTCTACCATCATCTATAACAGTTATGGAATTATCCTCATTTATTAAAACCTCAATATTATTACAAAATCCTGCTAAAGCCTCATCTATACTATTATCAACTATTTCATAAACAAGGTGGTGTAATCCCCTTGAACTTGTACTTCCAATATACATACCTGGTCTTTTTCTAACAGCTTCAAGACCTTCTAAAACTTGAATTTGACTCTCATCATAAGTTTGTGTATTTTTTTCCAATATAATCTCCTCCTAACACAACAGATTTTATATAATTACACGAAGATTTAACATTGGAATCATTAATTATAATCTAAGTTAGCCCTTTTTGTTAATGTTGAAGATGAAATAGGAGATAAGAAAATTTTACTTTTCTTATTAACTTCTGCTATTACAAAAGATTTAGGTTGATGTTCCTTTGATATTCTTTCTACAAATC
The DNA here is from genome assembly GCF_018918055.1 of Caproiciproducens sp. MSJ-32. Classification (GTDB taxonomy): domain Bacteria; phylum Bacillota; class Clostridia; order Clostridiales; family Clostridiaceae; genus Clostridium. Next base: position 16,811 of record NZ_JAHLPS010000045.1, on the reverse strand, counting down.
CATCCTCTTCAGCCATTCTTAAAAAAGAACTTGTATCTGAACTATACATTGTAGTATTTAAATCAAATATTCCAATTATATCTTTTATAGGTACTACTACATTTTCTCCTAAATGCAAAAACATAAAATTCCTCCCTCATCATAGGATTTCTCCATCCTTGACTTTAAAAACTTTAGAACTGTTATCTAAATAATTAGTTAAATCTTCTATACCTGTGCAGGTAATAATGGTCTGAATATCTTGTATTGATGTTAATACATATCTTTTTCTACTAAAATCTAATTCAGATAAAACATCATCTAAAAGCAAAACAGGATATTCTGATGTTATTTCTTTTATTATTTTAAGTGACGAAAACTTTATTGTAAGAACTGCACTTCTTTGCTGTCCTTGAGAACCAAAACTCTTTGCATCTATTTCATTGATAAGAACAGTAAAATCATCTCTATGAGGTCCTATAGTTGTTATTCCTTTTTCTATATCTTTATCTCTATTTTTTACTAAAGCTTCATAAAAGTTTTTCTTTATGTCACCTAATTCTTTTACAGTGCTTATGTATTTAAATTTTATAATTTCTTTTCCTGAAGATATATCCCTGTGTATTTCCTCTCCGTAGAAATTTAATTTATTTATATAATTAAGTCTTTCTATTATGATATTATGCCCAAATTCAGCCAATTGAATATCATATATATCTAGCATTTCCTTATCTAAATTTCTATTTTTCAATAATAAATTTCTCTCAATTAAAACCTTATTATATTGTACAAGATTATAATAATATTTTTGATTTAGCTGGCATAATTCCATATCAATAAATTTTCTTCTAACACCAGGAGAATTCTTTATTATTTTTAAATCTTCAGGAGAAAACATAACAACATTAAAGTTCCCAAATAGTTCACCTATTTTGGAAACTTTAACTTTATTTATTTTTATTGCTTTTTTTCCGTCCTTAAGTATACTTATATCAATATTTTTGTCTAACCTTTCTCTTCCAACTAATAAACTTAAATAAGCCCTATCCGCTTTCCAATTTATTAATTCCTTATCCCTTGATGTTCTATGAGATTTTGCAAAGGCACAGTAATATATAGCCTCCAGGATATTGGTTTTCCCTTGAGCATTATCTCCCATAAATACATTTACCTTTTTGCCTAGGGATATATCTAAATATTTATAATTTCTATAATTCAATAATTGTAATTTTTTAATATACATTGCAACACCTATTTTAATTATATCATAATTAGAAGAATAAAAGTAATTATTAGTTTTCTGAGCTATTAGTAATATTTTTATACAACTTTATACTTTTCACCATTAAATTCTACAATATCTCCAGGTCTAATCTTTTTCCCTCTTTGAGTACAAATTTCATTATTTACTTTTACTTCTTCATTTAAAATATAAATTTTAGCTTCAGCTCCTTGAGATGCTGCTCCGCACCATTTTAAAAATGAATCTAATTTTATAAATTCGGTATTTATTTTAATTTCTTTCATTTCCATTTTTCTGCATAATTATTCAAAAACTATGCATAACTCTCCTTTCATTATCTCATTAATCTTACAGGAAGAACAAGATATCTTGAATTATCATTTGATTTGCACCTTATAATACAAGGACTAACACTAGATGTCATTTCCATATAAATTTCATTTTCATCTATATTTTTAAGAACATCTAAAATATATCTAGAGTTAAATGCAATTTGTAATTCGCCACCTTGCAAATTTACATTTAATTCTTCTCTAACTTTTCCCAATTGAGAATTCGAAGTTATAATAACAGTATCTTCATTAAAGTCTAATTTTATTAAATTACTGTTGCTATCCTTAGACATTAAAGAAGCTCTTTCAATACAGCTTTGTAAATCTTGTCTATTTACTTCCACTAAAATCTTGTGTTCTTGTGGTAATAATGATACATAGTTAACAAATTTTCCTTCTAATAATCTAGATACAATTTTGGTTTTATTTAAATTAAATAATATATGATTATCAGTAAAAGTAATTTTAACAAGTTCACTTACGTCTTCTAAAATTTTTGCTACTTCATTTAAAGTTTTTCCTGGTATTACCACATCAATATTATCATCAGAACCTAAGTATTCACTTCTAACAGCCATTCTATATCCATCTAAGGCAACTAAATTTAATTTTTTATCTTTAATTTCGAATAAAATTCCTTGAAGTATTGGTCTCGTTTCATCTTGTGCAACTGCAAAAGATGTTCCTCTTATCATACTTTTTAATATATCTTGAGGTACTTCAACTGATATATTTTCTTTTATTTCTGGTAAGGATGGATAATCTTCAGCTTTCATATAAACTAAGTTAAATATAGATTTTTCACAAGTTATTTGTATTATATCATTATCAAGAGTTTCTATATAAATATCTGAATTAGGTAATTTTCTTATTATTTCACTAAATATTTTTGAATCAACTACAATAGTTCCTTCTTCTATTACATCCGCTTCAACAAAAGTTTCTATTGATAAATCCATATCTGATCCTATAAGTGTCAATCCATTTTTAGAAGTTTTAATATATATTCCTTCTAATATTGGCATTGTAGTTTTACCTGTTATTGCTTTATTTGAAATTGATATTCCTTCTTGTAATTTTTGTTTTTCACAATTAAATTTCATATAAGATCCTCCTTATATAGATAAAATAAATTAGATATAAAATATAGTAATAGTAGTAATAGGGGCTGTGAATTTGTTGAAAAGTATTTATAAGCCCGTATATAAGTAAATTTTTGTGTAAAAAATATTGTGGATAAGTTAAGCAATAGATACAATTCTTATCCACAGTATAAACAATGATTATTTTTAAAAAAGTTATCCACAAGCAATTCAATAAAAATTATGTACAATTGTTGATTAATTTTGAGTGAGTTTCTTAGTTAAATCATTTATTGTATGCTGTAGACTTTCATCTTTTGTTAAGTTATCTGAAATCTTTTCATATGCATGTATTACAGTTGAATGATCCCTGCCTCCAAATTCTTCACCTATTTTAGGTAGGGACATATCAGTAAGTTTTCTGCATAAATACATAGCTATCTGTCTTGGATGCGCAATATTCCTTGTTCTTCTTTGGGATTTTAATTCCTCAACTCTAATATTGAAATAAGTGGCTACGACATCCTGAATTAAATCTATAGTAATGCTTTGATTTTGCTTACTTGAGATGATGTCTTTTAAAGCTTCACTAGCTAAATCAACAGTAATTGGTCTGTTAGTTAAAGATGAGTAGGCAACAATTCTAATTAATGCTCCTTCAAGTTCTCTTATATTAGACTTTATTTTTGTAGCAATATAGACCATAACTTCGTTTGCAACACTTAATTTTTCAACTTCAGCTTTCTTTTTTAAAATGGCCATTCGTGTTTCAAAATCTGGTGGTTGAATATCGGCAATTAATCCCCATTCAAATCTTGAACGAAGCCTATCTTCTAAAGTAGGAATTTCTTTCGGTGGTCTATCTGATGATAAAATTATTTGTTTATTAGCATCGTGTAATGCATTAAAGGTGTGGAAAAATTCTTCTTGAGTTCTTTCTTTGCCAGCTATAAATTGAATATCGTCTATTAATAAGATATCCACATTTCTATATTTATTTCTAAATTCTTCATTTCTATCATCTCTTATTGCATTTATTAGCTCATTAGTAAACTTTTCTGAAGAAACGTAGACTACTTTTGCATTTGGATTGCTTTGCAAAATATAATGGCCAATTGCATGCATTAAGTGAGTTTTACCTAGACCAACTCCCCCATAAATAAATAAGGGATTGTATGCTTTAGCTGGGGCTTCAGCAACAGCCAGGGATGCTGCATGAGCAAATCTATTGCTATTACCGACAACGAAAGAATTAAAGGTATATTTTGGGTTTAATGTACTGGACATTTCATCGTTAACAGTAACAGATGATGTTGTAGTTCCTTTTCTTTTATTTTCTTCCTTTTCTTTTTCCTTTTCTTCAGCTTCTAGAACATCAGATTCAAGAATAAATTTAATTTTATAAGATTTAGAGCAGGCTGCTTCTATAGAATTTATAACTAAATCCTTATATCTTTTTTCTAAAATATCTTGAGTGAAAGAATTGGGAACGCTGAGTGTTATTGTATCGGAAGATATTGAAATAGGATTACAGCTTTTTATCCAAGTATTGAAGCTAACTTCACTCATTTCTCCCTTTATAATATTTAATGTTTTTTCCCATAATGATGTTAGATCATTATTCATTACATATCCTCCATAAAAATTTTTTATAAAAATTAGTAACATTTATTCAACAAATTTATTAACAAACATAAACAAGTGTTAATAAGTTAAAAGATAATATGCACATGTTAATAATTATGTTGATTAAATAGAACCAAAAAAAATATTCACAATATAATTATGTACAAATATTAACATTGTTAACACTATAATAGCCCAGTATTTAAAAGATTATTTTAAAATTTTTAAAAGATATTAATAAAAATAACACAAACTATCCACAAAGTTATCAACAATTGTGGATAACCTTTTAAGTAAATAAAATTATTCACAGGTAATATTAATAATAACATAAGTTAAATGATGTATTCAATAAGTTATCCACAAAAAGTGGACAATATTATATATTTTATCAACAAAATTAGAAATTTATATTGTATTGACATCAAAAGTTGATATATATATAATAAGAAGGTGAATTTAATAATTAGGATTATAGTAGTTTGCTATAGATCTACAGAATTTTATTATTTAAAGGGGGTGTAATGATATGTTCATGACATACCAACCAAAAAAGAAACAAAGAAAAAAAGAACATGGTTTCAGAAAAAGAATGAAAACTAAATCAGGTAGAAATGTTCTTAAGAGAAGAAGACAAAAAGGTAGAAAGAGATTAACAGCATAAGGGCCGCATACAGTGGCCTTTTTCTGCAATGCAGAAAAAAGGAGACTGAATTTCCAATGGTATACAGAATAAAAAAAAATAATGAGTTTAAATTAGTGTATAGAAGAGGAAAATCAATAGCTAATAATCTTTTAGTTTTATATATTTATAAAAATAACAAGAATAAAACAAAAGAAAACATTTCCTATAATAGAATTGGTATATCTGTTAGTAAAAAAGTTGGTAATAGTGTAGTTCGAAGCAGAAGTAAACGATTGATATCTGAAAGTTATAGATTAAATAAGGATAGTTTAAAAGAAGGATATGATTTTGTTTTTATTGCAAGAAATGCAATAAAGGGAAAGGACTATTTTGAAGTTGAAAATGCTATGAAGAAACTTTTTAAAAAGGCAGGATTATATAAGGAATGATAAAAAGGATACTTCTAAAATCTATACATTTATATAGGAAATATATTTCACCAATGAGACCACCGAAGTGCATATTTGTTCCGAGTTGCTCTCAATATGCTATTGAAGCAATAACCAAATATGGTTCACTAAAAGGTGGATTTTTAGCTATAAAGAGAATATTGAGGTGTCATCCATGTTCCAGGGGAGGGTATGACCCATTAAAATAAGGAGGTTACTATGAACGGTTTAACGCAATTCTTGACTAATGCTTTTGAGGGACTTCATGACTGGATTATTTCATTATTTAATATGGAGCCGAGTGGAGTATCCTATGTATTAACAATTGCAATCTTTACATTAATTATAAGATTGTTAATATTACCTTTTAATATTAAGTCAAGCAGATCTAGTGCAAGATTACAAGAAATTCAACCGCAGTTAAATGCGATACAAAAGAAATATGCAAATGACCCTAAAAAAATGCAAGAAGAATATAATAAGTGCTTAAAAGAAAATAATGCTAGTATGTTTGGAGGTTGTTTACCATCATTATTACCATTACCAATACTATTTGCATTGTATGCAGTATTTAATAGTATAAGTCCAGATGCAATGAAAAGCGCATCATTCTTATGGATACCAAATGTATTTGAGAAAGATCCTTACTTTATATTACCAGTTCTAGCATTCTTAAGTACTTATTTACCAACTATGTTATTATCAAAAGCAACTCCTAAAAATGAAAATTCTCCTAATATGGGAAGTATGAATATAATGATGGCTGGTATGATGGGTATTATGGCTTTAAATTTTAAAGCTATCTTAGTTATTTACTGGGTAATAGGTGGAGTTATTCAATTAATACAAACTTATTTTGTAAATTATTTACCTGCAAAGAAAAAACAAGAAGAAAAAGTAGAATTAGAAAAATACAAAGCTATGGAAAATGCAAAAAAAGCAACACCAAAGACTAGAAAAAGATAAAAAAGAGATAGGATTTTACTAGGTGGTGAATAGGGTATGAAAACATTAGAAATGACAGGTAAAACTGTAAGTGAAGCTTTACAAAATGCTTTGAGGGATTTAAACTTAACTGAAGATAAGGTAGAATACGAAGTTTTAGAGGAAGGCAGTAAGGGATTTTTTAATCTGATAGGAAGTAAGCCTGCAAGAATTATAGTAAAAGTCAAAAGAGATTATAAAGAGGAAGCAATAACATTCTTAAGAAGTATTTGTGATAACATGGGTATAAAGGCTGAAATTAGAATAAGAGAAGAAGAAGATTCTCTTTATATAAATTTAAGTGGTCCTAAAATGGGATTAATTATTGGATATAGAGGAGAAACCTTAGATGCGCTTCAATATTTAGTATCTTTAGTAGTGAATAAAAATCATGATGAGTCATATAAAAAAGTTATTTTAGATACTGAAAATTATAGGAAGAAGAGGGAAGAAACTCTAATAAGAGTTGCAGAAAAAGTTGCTTATAAAGTAAGAAGAAGTAAAAGAGCTTATAAGCTTGAGCCTATGAATCCATATGAAAGAAGAATTATACACTCAGCATTGCAAGGCAATGAATATGTTTATACATTTAGTGAAGGTGAAGAACCACATAGAAGAGTTGTTGTTGACATTAGAAAATAAAGGTAAGGAAGCCAATGGCTTTCCTACCTTTATTTATTTTGACTAAATAAAAATAGTTTTGTACAATGAATATTAGTTAAAAAGGGATATAATATTAAATACGAAAATCGGTGTTAAATGAATATTATAGACAGTTTTATATAGATAAATATACAAAGAAGGAGGTTAGAAGTATGAGAGAATTTGATACGATAAGTGCTATATCAACTGCCATAGGAGAGGGTGGAATTGCCATTATTAGAGTTTCGGGCGATAAGGCTTTAGATATTGTTTCAAAGATATTTAGAGCTAAAAATGGCAAGGATATAAAAGATATGAAGACTTATACTATGAGATATGGCCATATTATAGATATAGATACCAAGGAAGCTATTGATGAAGTAATTATAAGCTTTATGAAGGGACCAAGAAGTTATACTGCGGAAGATGTAGTAGAAATTAATTGTCACGGAGGCGTTACTTCAACTAATAAGGTTCTTGAAATGACAATTAAGGCAGGAGCTAGATTAGCTGAACCTGGAGAATTTACTAAGAGAGCATTTTTAAATGGAAGAATAGATTTATCTCAAGCAGAAGCTGTTATGGATTTAATTACTGCCAAAACAGATTTAGCAATGAAATCTGCATTGATGCAAAGCAATGGTTCTTTATCAAGGGAAATAGGTAAATTAAATGAATATTTACTAAATGTATTAGCATTAATTGAATACGCAGTAGATTTTACTGAAGATGAGGAAGAAATTGATCCTAGTATACCAGCTAGAGTAAGGGAGAGCCTAGAAGAAGCTCTTAATAATATAAATAGATTAATGAAAAATGCAGATGAAGGAAGAATTATTAGAGATGGATTAAGCCTTGCAATTGTAGGTAAACCTAATGTAGGAAAATCATCTTTACTTAATGTTTTACTAAGAGAAAAGAGAGCTATTGTAACGGATATTGCAGGAACAACAAGAGATGTAATTGAAGAATATATAAATTTGGACGGAATACCAGTGAAAATTATTGATACTGCTGGTATTAGAGAGACGGAAGATATAGTAGAGAGAATAGGGGTAGAAAAGTCTAAAGAAAAAATTGAAGAGGCTGATTTAGTATTATTAGTATTGGATACTTCAAGAGAATTAGATAAGGAAGATTTTGAAATTATAGAAGCAGTAAAAAATAAAAAGACTATCCTTTTATTAAATAAAATAGATTTAGAAAATAAAATTGATTTAAAACTTGTAGAAGCTTTTGAACATAAAATAAAGATATCGGCTAAGGAAGATTTAGGAATTGATAAATTAAAAGAAGAAGTAAAAAATATGTTCTTTAATGGAACTATTGATAGTGAAAGCTTAGTTATTTCTAATTCAAGACATAAGCAAGCTTTAATAAGAGCAAAAGAAAATTGTGAAAAAGCTATCATAAGTGTTAAAAATAATGAATATCTTGATTTGGTTTCTATATATGTAATTTCAGCATTAAAAGCATTAGGGGAAATTACAGGTACAGAACTAGAAGAAGATTTAGTTAACAAAATATTTAAAGAATTTTGTTGTGGAAAGTAAGGAGAAGTAAGGAGAATGAAAAGATACGAAGCAGGACAATATGATGTAGTAGTTGTTGGAGCTGGTCATGCTGGTTGCGAGGCTGCTTTAGCTTCTGCTAGAATGGGATTAAAAACATTAGTATGTACAAATAATCTAGATTCAATAGCAATGATGCCATGTAATCCTAATATAGGAGGTACTGCTAAGGGCCATTTAGTAAGAGAGATAGATGCTTTAGGCGGTGAAATGGGCATTAATATAGATAATACTTATATACAATCAAGAATGCTTAATACTTCAAAGGGACCAGCGGTTCATTCATTAAGAGCACAAGCTGATAAAAAGAAATATCAAAATAGAATGAAGCAGGTTCTTGAGAAGCAGGAAAACTTAGACTTAAGACAATTAGAAGTAATAGAATTAGATGTAGAAGATGGAAAAGTAAGAGGCGTTTTAACAAGAAATGGAGGATATTTTTCTGCTAAAGCGGTAATATTAACAACTGGAACTTATTTAAGAGCAAGTATAATAATTGGAGATGTTAAATATAATAGCGGGCCAAATGGATTAGCAGCAGCAAATGAATTGTCTAAATCATTAATAGACTTGGGGATTTCTTTAAGAAGATTTAAAACAGGTACACCTGCAAGAATTAATAAAAGATCTGTTGATTTCTCAAAAATGATAAGGCAGCCAGGAGATGAGAAGGTAGTGCCATTTTCATTCATGAGTGGTGATATTAGCAGGGAGCAAGTTGATTGCTGGCTGACTTATACAAGTGAAGAAACTCACGAAATAATAAGGAAGAATATAGATAGATCACCAATGTATAATGGATTAATAGAGGGAATAGGCCCAAGATACTGTCCATCTATCGAAGATAAGGTTATGAGATTCCCAGACAGAGATAGACATCAATTATTTATTGAACCAGAAGGAGAAGACACTCAAGAAATGTACATTGGAGGAATGTCATCATCCTTACCAGAAGAGGTACAGATACAAATGATAAGAACTGTTCCAGGTTTAGAAAGTGCTGAAATTTTAAGAACAGGTTATGCTATAGAGTATGATTCAATAGATCCAACTCAGTTAAAGCCAACTCTTGAGTTTATAAATATTGAAGGACTATATGGAGCAGGCCAATTAAATGGAAGTTCAGGTTATGAAGAAGCTGGAGCACAGGGAATAGTTGCTGGTATTAATGCGGCTTTAAAAATCCAAGGAAAGGAACCAATGATTTTAACACGTTCAGATGGATATATAGGAGTTCTTATAGATGATTTAGTTACTAAGGGAACAAATGAACCTTATAGAATGATGACTTCTAGAGCTGAATATAGACTTCTTTTGAGACAGGATAATGCTGATTTTAGATTAACTGAAATAGGATATAGAGTTGGCCTTGTAACTGAAGAAAGATATAAAAAGTTCTTGGAAAGAAAGAATGCAGTTGAAAGTGAAGTTGAAAGACTAAAAAATCTACAAATAACAAATAAGAAAGAAGTAAATGATATATTAATTTCCTTAGGATCAACGGAATTAAAGAAGCCAATTAGCTTTTATGAACTTATTAAAAGACCAGAACTAGATTATTTTAAATTAGCTTCCTTAGATCCAGATAGACCAAATTATAGTGAAGATATAGGGGAACAAATAAATATAATAACTAAATATGAAGGATATATTGAAAGTCAATTAGAACAAGTAAGACAATTTAAGAAGTTTGAAAATAAATTATTACCAGAAGATATTGATTATAATGATGTTAAGGGATTAAGAACTGAAGCTATTCAAAAGCTTTCAAAAATAAGGCCTATAAGTATAGGTCAAGCATCGAGAATATCAGGAGTTTCACCTGCTGATATATCTGTTTTATTAATTTATTTAGAGCATAAATATAAAAAATAATTTTCTTTGGAGGCAGTAATGGAATTTTTTCAATTAATGAAAGAAGCTTCTTTAGAAGCAGGTGTTGATTTGTCAGAAGAGCAATATAATCAATTTATAAAATATATGAAACTTCTTCAGGAGTGGAATGAAAAAATAAATTTAACAGCGATTACAGAGGATGAGGAAATAATAAAGAAACATTTCATAGATTGTATAAAGGCATTTAAGTCAGAAGCAATAAAAAATGCTAAAAATATAATAGATATTGGGACAGGTGCTGGATTTCCTGGGCTGCCTATAGCTATTATGAATCCTAATGCTCAGGTAACATTATTAGATTCCTTAAATAAAAGAATTAATTTTCTTAATTTGGTTATAGGAGAATTAGGTTTAAAGAATGTAGTAACAATACATTCTAGAGCAGAAGATGGGGCAAGAAATAAGGATCTTAGAGAAAAATTTGATATTGCTACTTCTAGAGCAGTAGCTAACATGGCTGTGCTATCAGAATTTTGCCTTCCTTATGTAAGAGTAAATGGTTATTTTGTAGCATTAAAGGGACCTGCTATAGAAGAGGAATTAAAAGATGGACAAAAGGCAATAGAAGTTTTAGGCGGAGAATTAAAGAGTATTATTGAAGTAAATATAGAAGGATCCGATTTAAATCATAATATTGTAGAAATAAAAAAGATAAAACCTTGTCCAAAAACTTATCCAAGAAAAGCGGGAACTGTAAAGAAAAAACCAATAAAATAAATCTATATTCTACAAAATTGTACAATATAATTAGTCGATAAATAATATACAGATAATTTATATAATGAGTTTTGTAAATAATTAATATTTAATATAGGAATTTGTCTTACAATATTAAGGAACAAAAAGAAGGAATTTAGAGAAGAAAATAGAATTTTTAATTTATTGAAAAAACGGTGATTCATAATAGTAGGGGATGGTTGATCGCATATGAATAAGGAAATTACTAGTATAAGGGTTGATAAGATATTTCCAAATACTTATCAACCTAGAAGATTTTTTAATGAAGAAGCATTAGAAGAATTATCTGAATCTATAAAGACTCATGGAATAATACAACCTATTACAGTTAGAAAAAGGGGAGAAAATTATGAACTAGTAGCAGGAGAAAGAAGATGGAGAGCTGCTAGAATGGCAGAGCTTGAAGAAATACCTTGTAATATTGTAGATATTACAGATACTCAATCTGCAGAAATAGCATTACTTGAAAATCTCCAAAGAGAGGATTTAAACTTTATAGAAGAAGCAGAAGCTTACTATAACCTCATCCATGATCATAAGTTTACACAAGAAGAATTAGCTAAAAGAATGGGAAAAAAACAATCCACTATTGCTAATAAATTAAGGCTATTAAAATTAAGCTCAAAAGTTAGGGAGCTTTGTATTGAACATAAACTTACAGAAAGGCATGCAAGAGCTTTATTATCTTTACCAAATGAAGAATTGCAATTAAAAGTTATTGATAAAATTGTAAAAAATTCTTTAAATGTTAAGGCGACAGAAGAGATTATTAATAAAGAACTTCTAAAGTTAGCGGGAGAGGAATTAAATAATAAAGATAAAAAGAAAGTAAAGAGTATATTTCCTGCGAAATTATATGTTAATACTATTAAACAGGTTTTCAGTAAATTTAATATACCCGCAGAATATAAATTTAAGGATACTGATGAATTTATTCAGGTTACAGTTACTATCCCTAAAAAGTAATATTCTGATTTATAAAATAAAATATAATTAACATAACTTTATAATTGACTATTAACTTAAGCAATTCATAATTTATTTATTACTTTTCAGTTAATAAATAAATTATTTTTGCTTGTTAATTGTCAATTTTTTTATGTGCATATATTTATTTGGATTATCTAAACCTAATATTTGAAAAAATAAATTATAAATTTTAATAAGATTATAAATATAAATATCAATTTTATTATGTTAATCTTTAATTATGAAATAAAAGTAGATATAATATTATTAGGGAAGGGGGTGGAGCTCTTAAAATAGAGCTTATGAAAAAGATTTGCATATTTAATCAAAAGGGCGGAGTAGGAAAAACAACTACAAATATAAATTTATGTGCATATCTTGCACTGGAAGGTTATAGAGTATTGACAATAGATATAGATCCGCAGGGAAATACAACGAGTGGATTAGGATTAGATAAAAGGAACTTAGAATTATCAATGTATGATGTATTAACAGCAGATGCATCTCTTAGTGAAGTAATAATTAGAAGCGAATTGGTTCAAAACTTATATATAGCACCATCTACAATGGAATTAGCAGGAGCAGAGGTTGAAATAATAGGCAGGGAAGACAGAGAGAGTATTTTAAAAAATAAAATTAAGGAAATAGAAGATGAATATGATTTTATTTTTATAGATTGCCCTCCTTCGTTAGGAGTGTTAACGATAAATGCACTAACTTCTGTTGAATCTGTTCTTATACCTATACAGTGCGAATTTTATGCTTTAGAAGGTGTCAGCCAGTTAATAAATACTATACAGCTAGTTAAGAAGTCTTTGAATAAAAACTTAGAAATTGAAGGCGTAGTAATGACTATGTATGATTATAGAACTAATTTAAGTAATGAAGTTTATAATGAAGTTAAAAATTTCTTTAAGGATAAGGTATATAATACAAAGATTCCTAGAAATATAAGATTAGCAGAAGCACCAAGCTTTGGACTCCCTATAATGTTGTATGATGAAAAATGTAAAGGTGCGGATTCTTATAAGTCTTTAACTAAAGAGTTTTTAAGTAAACAATAAGTAGGTGAAGAGAATGAGTAAAAAATTTGCATTAGGCAAAGGATTAGGTGCATTAATTCCTGAAGATATAAACGTCAAGGAAGAGGTTGAAAAAAATCTTATCAATATAAATTTAATTAGAAGTAATGATAAGCAGCCTAGAAAAAATTTTGATAATGAGAAAATTGCAGAGTTAGCACAATCAATAAAGGAACATGGAATAATTCAACCTATAATTGTAACTAAAAAGGATGATTATTATGTTATTGTTGCTGGTGAAAGAAGATGGAGAGCTGCTAAATTACTGGGGTTAAAAGAAATTCCTGCTTTGGTTATGGATTTAAGTGAAAAAAATATTTTAGAGATTTCTTTAATAGAAAATATTCAAAGACAAGATTTAAATCCGATAGAAGAGGCAATATCTTATAAAAAATTATTAACAGATTTTAATTTAACTCAAGAAGAATTAAGTAAAAGAATTGGTAAATCTAGAGTTTCTATAACAAATACTCTAAGATTAATGAATTTATGTGATACAGTTAAACAGTATCTTATTGATGAAGTAATTACAGAAGGTCATGGAAGAGTGTTATTATCTGTTACTGATGAAAAATTACAATGCGAACTTGCGCAAAAAGTAATCGACGAAAATCTTTCTGTAAGGGAACTTGAAAGAGTAATCAAAAATTTAAATTCTGAGAAAAAAGAAAGAAAGAAAAAGGATGAATTAGATCCTTACTATAAAGAAATTACAGAGAAATTGCAAGATTACTTAGGGACAAAAGTCAATATAAGCAATAAAAACAACAAAGGAAAAATAGAAATTGAATACTATTCAAACGAGGATTTACAAAGAATATTAGAAATAATGAATTTATAATGTTTCACGTGAAACATTTATTTTCTTAATGTTTCACGTGAAACATATTTTTGATAACATTCAAAAGGAGGGACATAATAGATGGAAAATATATTAAATACAATAAATCAGTATTCATCATTTATTATAATTGGATTACTAGGTATAATTATTTTACTTTTTATCATTGTAATATTATTACATAGTTCTATAAATAAATTAGAGAAGAAATATAGAAGATTTATGAGGGGAAGTAATAATAAAAACTTAGAAGAACTTATAACTTCTAAGCTTGAAGAAATAGATAAATCTATGAAGGTATCTGAAGAAGCTTTAAATAAATATGAAGAGTTAAAAGAAGAAATGAAGAGTTGTGTAAATAAAATTGCTATTATGAGATATAAGGCTTTTGAAGATGTAGGAAGTGATTTGAGTTTTTCAATAGCTATATTAGATTCTTATAATGATGGAATTATTTTAACTGGTATATATTCAAGAGAAGATAGTAGGACATATGCTAAACCAGTAGATAAGGGCATATCAAGATACGAATTATCTGAAGAAGAAACTTATGTTTTAAATGAAGCAATAAATAAAAAATTATAAAGGAAAATATAGATAAATTAAAAAGGAGTTATTTCAAAGGAATTTTGAATTACTCCTTTTTTGTTAAAGATTAAGTAATGAAAGTTATTTAAATATTATATAGAGTTTTTTTATTATTTAATTTTGATGCCGCCAAAGTAAAGTGAAGAATTCCTTTATAAATCACTTCTACTAAATTCATAACTACATACAGTCTAGTATTTTGCAATACTAAAAATTCAAAATTTCCAGAAATGTTTACTATTCCTGTTATGCTTAAATCACCAACCTTAGGAAGGTTTTTATTTAAAGCAAGACCTGGACTTAAGGGCTTATTTTCTATAAAAATTTTTCCGATATTATTGATTTTACCAAGACAAGCATCTATTGCCACAATGTATGGATTAGAAAAACTGCTATGTATTTTATCTAAAATAGAAACTAAGTTTTTTGAATGGACTGGACTTTCTAACGTTCCATAAACATAGAATTTATTTTTAGGCATTAATGGTTTTAATTTATGCCCAACTAAAGGGCCTAAAGAGTCTCCTGTACATCTATCTGTTCCAATACATAAAAAGATAATTTCTCTATTTGATAAAAGAACATTATTTAAATTTTTTAAAAGAAAATTTTTAATTTCTAAATAAGTGTTTGGCATAAAGGAATCAACAGAAAAATTTGAACCCATAAAAAACCTCCTTTATTGAAATTATTAACAATAAAGGAGATAACTATACAATAAAATTTATTTTAATTTTGCAATATTATTTATAGAATCTATAACATATTTAATTTCATCTATTGTATTAAAGTAGCTGATACTTAAGCGGACAGTTCCTGAAGGATAAGTACCTATAGTTTTATGAGCTAAAGGGGCACAATGTAATCCAGATCTATTTTTTATATTATAATAACTGTCTAAAATATAAGATAATTCAGAAGTATCCATGCCTTTTATATTAAAGGATAAGCAAGAAGTATAATAGTTATATTTTTCTATATCATCATATAATATAACATTATTAATGTTATGAAGTTCTTTTAGTAAATTAGAACGTAAAAAAGAATTCTTTTGATATATAGTATTAATACCTTCGTTTTTTATAAATTTAACACCTTCTAATAAGCCACATATTCCAGGCATATTTAAAGTTCCAGATTCAAATTTATCTGGCAAAAAGTCTGGCTGCATCAAGGAATAAGATAAGCTTCCTGTTCCGCCGAGAATATAAGGAGAACAAATAGAATTTAATTCATCGCTGATAATAAAACCTCCTATGCCTTGAGGGCCAAAAAGACTTTTATGACCAGTAAAGGTTAGTGCACTTAAATTTAAATCTTTAAAATCTATATTAAGAACTCCAGCGCTTTGAGCTGAATCTATTATAAAGAATATATTATGATTTTTGCATATTTCACCAATTTCTTTTATGGGTTGTATTGATCCAAAAACATTAGAAGCATGATTTATTATAACTAACTTTGTATTTTTCTTTAGCTTATTTTCTATATCTGATGGAGATATAAAACCAAAATTATTAGCTGATACAATATCAAGATCAATAATTTGATTATTTTTTAAGTGATAAAGGGGTCTGATAACTGAATTATGCTCCATGGAAGAGGTTATAACATGATCACCTTTTTTTAAAATTCCATTAATTAATATATTTAAGGAAGAAGTAATATTCGCTGTAAAAATAACGTTTTCTATTTTATCAAAATTAAAAAAATCAGCTAACTTTTCTCTTGCATCTATTAAAAGACGGTTTGTTTCTAAAGCATTATCGTGGTTAGATCTACCTGGATTTCCGCCAATTTTTGTAAGAAAATTATATATTGAATCAGTAACAGCCTTTGGTTTTGGAAAGGTTGTACTTGCGTTATCTAAATAAACCTTCATATTTTACTCCCTACTTTTTATAGTTTAATAATATAAATTATAAAATAAATATTATATATTTACAAAATATATTAAAAAAGTTGTAATTTAAAGCTATTTAAAAAGAATAATCATTATAATATAATTAATTAAAGAAAATTCAATTATACTATAAATTTTCTGATTGTGTAAAGTAAATATGAAAAAATAGCGTAGCTACATGTATAATTACACAATATTGTTCAGTTTTTCTTTAAAATTTAAAAAAATTGATTTAGAAAGCTTGTTTTAAACAAAAAATGG
>NZ_JAHLPS010000074.1 GCF_018918055.1 Caproiciproducens sp. MSJ-32 | reverse complement strand
AAGTCTTTTTTCTTAGGCTTATTAAAGTGCGCCTTTTTTAAGAAATAATTTTATTTTGTCAGCAAAGATTCGAATCTTCTCTTTTTATTGAAAAATAGGAGCTGTCGCTAGCGTTTTTTTCACCCGCTAATGCGACAGCCCCTTTTTTATTTTTATTAAGAATTGTTTAAACAAGTTAATATTTCCTTGTAAACAATTTCTCTAGATGATATACTATTTTTGTAATTATAAATATAGGGGGAATAGAGATGGAAAAGAAATACGTGGTTGGTGTTGATTTGGGAGGAACTAAAATATACACAGCCCTAGTTAATTTGGATGGAGAAATCATAGAAGAAATTACAATAAAAACAGAAGCTGAAAAAGGTGAAAAGGTTGTATTAGACAACATTTTAAAAACAATAGATAAAGTATTAGAAAATGTAGATAAAGAAGAAGTAAAAGCTATAGGTATTGGATCACCAGGGCCATTAGACATTGAAAAGGGATTAATAGTTTATACACCAAACCTACCATTTAAGAATTTTGAATTAGTAAAGCCAATAAGAGAAAGATATAATATTCCAACTTATTTAGATAATGATGCTAATGTAGCAACTTTAAGTGAGTTTATGTTCGGTGCTGGAAAGGGAAGCAAAAACATGGTTTATGTTACAGTAAGTACAGGTGTAGGCGGCGGCGCAATATTAAATGGTAATATATATAGAGGAAGTACAGCAAACGCATTAGAAATTGGACATATAACAGTAATGAAGGGTGGTCCAAGATGTGGATGTGGTAATACAGGCTGTGTTGAAGCTCTAGCATCAGGAACTGCTATAATGAAAAGAGCAAAAGAAGCCCTTGATAGTAAAGTTGAAACTTCATTAAGAAATTATGATAACGTCACTGCTAAGGAAGTTTTCTTAGAAGCAGAGAGAGGAGATAAGGTTTCTCAAGAAATATTAAATGATGCATTATCATATTTAGGAATCGGAATTGCAAATATTGCAAACTCTTTTGATCCAGATAAGATAGTTATCGGAGGAGGAGTAAGTGAAGCAGGAAAAATAGTTTTTGATAAAATTGATGAAGAAATGCAAAGAAGATGCTTAACTACAATATATAATCATTGTAAAGTTGAAAAAGCTTTATTAGGGGGAAAAGCTGGGGTTTTAGGTGCAGCTGCATTAGCAATATTAGAAAGTAAATAAAAAATATAAAAATTCCTATAAATTTTATTAAATTATAAAAATAGGAGAATTAAGAAGAGTGAATGTACTCTTCTTTTTTTATAATCTCAAGATATTTTGTTGTTAATTCTATTAAAATATGGGTATTATTAATATATACAAAATTTATTATTAGGAGTGAATTATGGGAATAAGATTCATTTTTGGAAGAGCAGGAACAGGTAAAACCACCTATTGCTTAAATCAAATCAAAAAGAAGTTAGATAATGGTAAGGATAATAAATTAATATTATTAGTTCCAGAACAATATACTTTTGATACAGAAAAAAAGTTTTTAGATACAGTTACGGAAAAAGGGCTTTTAAGGGCAGAAGTTATCAGTTTTAAGAGAATGGCTAATGTTGTTTTTGAAACCTGTGGTGGAAGAAGCAATATTAGAATGAATGAGTCCGGAAAAAACATGCTCATATATAAGATACTAAAAGAAAGCATAAAGGAATTTAAATATTTTAATAGAGTAGCCAAGCAGCAAGGTTTTGCAGGAATAATATCTGAAATGCTGACCGAATTTAAAAAATATAATATTTCCAAGGAAATGTTGGAGTTAAAAGAAGGAGATATAAAAGATGAAAATTTAAAAAATAAAATAGATGATCTTAAGCTTATATACAGTAAATTTAATGATTTTATAGAGGATAAATTTATAGATTCTGATGATGATCTAACCTTATTAGCAAGGAAATTATTAAATTGCAATATATATGATGGTGCAGAAATATGGATAGATGAATTTACAAGCTTTACTCCACAACAATTAGAGGTAATTAGGATACTTGCTAAAAAGGCTGAAACAATAAATATAACTCTATGCAGTGATAGTTTAGAAATAGATAAGGATAAGGATTATACAGATGTATTTGATGTAATAAAAAATACAGAAAGTTCAATTATTAAAATAATGAAAGAAAGTAATATTCCTTATTTGGAACCTATAAATCTGAATAAAGGAACTACTTATAGATTTAAAAATAGTGAGGAACTAGCTCATTTAGAAAGACATTTTTTTAATTATCCTTTTAAGGAATATAAGGGAGAAAATAAAAGTATAAGAATTTATAAGGCAAATAACAACTATGATGAAATAGAATTTATAGCAAAAAACATATTAAAATTAGTTAGGGATGAAGGTTATAGGTATAGAGACATAGCGGTAGTATGTAGGAATATAGAAAATTACGAAAAAATATCTTCAGTAATATTTCAGGATTATAATATACCTTATTTTATAGATAAAAAAAGGGAGATATTAAATAACCCTTTAGTAATATTAATAATATCAGCTCTTGAAATAATAGTAAGTAACTGGTCCTATGAAAGTGTATTTAAATATCTAAAAAGCGGATTAATAAATATAGAAAAAGAATATATAGATATATTAGAAAATTATATTTTAGCTAATGGAATTAAGGGATATAAGTGGACTAAGGATTTATATGACAAGGACGATATAAAAGAAGAGGAAAACATTATATTAGAAATAATGGATGAAATAAGAACTCCAATAATAAATCTTCATAATAAATTAAAAGGAAAGAAAGATATTAAAACTATTGCTACTAACTTATATGAATTTTTATTAGAATTAGATATCTTTAATACACTAAATAAGTGGATAGAAAGATTTAATGAACTTGGAATGCAGGATAAGGTAAAAGAATATGACCAAGTTCCTAAGATGGTCATAGAAATTCTTGATCAAATAGTAGAAGTTTTGGGAGAAGAAGTTGTAGATTTAAAAGAATTTACAAAAATACTTCTTTCAGGTTTTGAGGAAAAGGAAATAGGTATTATACCAATGTCCATTGACCAAGTAAATATAGGAGATATTTCTCGTATTAAAGGAAGAAATATAAAAGTCTTATTTATAATTGGCGTAAATGATGGAATAATTCCTTCAGCACATAAGGAAGAAGGAATTATATCAGATAGGGAGAGAGATATTTTAAGAGATATTGGAATAAAACTAGCTTCAGATACAAAAACAAGAGCATTTGAGGAACAATTTATAATCTATACGGGATTAACAATACCTTCAGATAAGCTTATGTTAACTTATCCAATGGCAGATTTTGAAGGAAAATCTCTAAGACCTTCTATAATTATTCCAAGACTTAAAAGAATTTTTCCTAATATAGTAGAAGAAAGTGAGTTATATAATATTGAAACTGAAAAAGATAGATTTAATAAAATAACAGCACCTGTTCCAACTTTTAATGAATTAATAAGTGCTTTAAGAATGGAATTTGAAAAGGAAAAGGTTGATGAATATTGGGCAGAGGCCTATAAGTGGTTTGAAGAAAATGAAGAATTTAAAGATAAGTCAAAGACAATATTTAAGGGGCTGACTTATACAAATTTAGTAGAAAAGGTTCCAAGGGAAAAAATAAAAAGACTTTATCAGTCTGGAAATAAATTATTATTTAGTGTATCAAGAATAGAAAAATATGCCCAGTGCCCATTTTCATATTATGTAGCTTATGGATTAAAGGCTAAGGATAGAAAGGTTTATGAATTTACTGCTCCAGATTTAGGTTCATTTATGCATGCTGTATTAGATGATTTTACAAATAGAGTGAGAGAAGAAAAAATAGCTTGGTCAGAGTTAGATAAGGAAAAATGCAGTAAAATAGTTAATGAAATTGTAGATAAAAAACTTCAAGCAGATTCTAATTCAATATTAAATAGTAGCAAAAAATATCAATATTTTGCTAATAGATTTAAAAAGACAATTATGAAATCAGTTATGGTATTAACAGAACAAATGAAAAAAGGTAAATTTGAAGTCTTTAAGAATGAGTTTTCCTTTGGAAGTTTTGAGGATGGAGAACCAATCAAGATAGAGCTTCCATCAAAGGAGACAGTATATTTAGTGGGAAGAGTAGATAGAATTGATACTTTAGATTTAGATGAAAATACCTATATTAAAGTAATTGATTATAAAACAGGAAAAAAGGAATTTGACTTAACAGAAGTTTATTATGGGCTACAAGTTCAACTTTTAGTTTATTTAGATGCTCTTATAAAGAATTCTAAGTATATATTAGAAAAGCAGGCTATGCCTGGAGCAATATTGTACTTTAGAATAGATGACCCGATAATTAAATCAAATAAAAAGCTGTCGCAGGAAGAAATAAAAGAAAATATATTAAAGCAGTTAAAAATGAGTGGTTTAGTAATTAAGGATATAGATGTAGTTAAGGCTATAGATAAGGATATAGAAAAGTATTCCTTGGTAATACCTGCTTCTATAAAAAAGGATGGGGATTTTTCATCTACAAGCTCTGTTGTAACAGAAGAACAATTCGATTTATTAAGGAAATATGTAAATGAGAAAATTGCTAGTCTTTGTGAAGAGATGTTAAGTGGAGAAATAATAATGGAGCCAGCAAAGACAGGAAAGATAACATTTTGTTCTTATTGTGACTATTCATCTATATGTCAGTTTGATACTGGAATAGAAAACAATAAATATAAATTAATATTAAAGAAAAGTAAGGAAGAGGTATGGAATCTTATGGAAAAATCAGTTAAAAGGAAAGGAGGAGAGAGTTAGCTATGGGGACTACAAAGTGGACTGAGGATCAATTAAAAGCAATAAAAACGAGAGGATGCAATTTATTAGTTGCTGCGGCTGCAGGCTCAGGGAAAACAGCAGTATTAGTTGAAAGAATAATAAAAATAATAACTAATGAAGAGCATCCTATTGATATAGACAAATTATTAGTTGTTACCTTTACATCAGCAGCGGCTGCAGAAATGAGGGAAAGAATAGCTGCTGCAATAGCAAAGGAGTTAGAAAAAAATCCAAACTCTAAGCTATTACAAAAACAATTAACCCTTTTAAGTAGGGCTAATATTACTACAATGCATTCCTTTTGTCTGGATGTTATAAAAAATAATTATCATACTATAGACTTAGACCCAACCTTTAGAATATCAGATGAAACAGAAAATACATTATTAATGCTTGAAATAATAAATGATATGTTCGAGTATTATTATGAGAAGGATGATATAGAATTTAGAAATTTAATAGAAGCTTATAGTGATTCTAGAGATGATCAAAGATTAAAGGATATAGTTTTAGATTTATATAAATTTTCTATGAGTGGACCATGGCCAGAAAAGTGGCTTTACGAAAATGCAGAAAAATTTAATATAAATTCAATGGAGGAACTAAATAGTTCTGTTTGGATAAATATATTAAGAACTAATATGAAAATAGAGATTGAAGGTTTTATAAAAAGTTTAGAGAGGGCTATAAGCATAATAGGAGATACAGATGGACTTGAACCCTATGAACAAAGCTTTATAGAAGACTTAGAAATGTTTAAGAACTTATATTATTCTTTAGATAAGGGATTAGATGAAATATATAAAGCTGCAACTAATATAAGTTTTGGAAGATTAAAAGTTGTAAAAAAAGATAAGGTTTCGGATATAAATAATCAAAATTTAGTTAAATCAATAAGAGATGATATAAAGAAAAAATTATCTAAACTAGTAAGTGATAATTTTTCTATGGAGCCACAGGATGTATTAAATGGAATAAAAAATTCTTATCCATTTATTAAGAAATTAACTGAATTAACTTTAGAGTTTATGAGAAGATTCCAGGAAAAGAAAAGGGAGAGAAATATATTAGATTTTAATGATTTAGAACATCTTTGCTTAAAGATTTTAACTAATTTTGATGAAGAGGGTAATGTACTTCCATCAAAGGTAGCTGAAGATTTTAGGGAGTTTTTTGATGAAGTTTTAGTAGATGAATATCAAGATTCAAATAATGTGCAAGAAGCAATAATTGAATTAGTTTCACGAAAAAATCTAGACAATCCGAATGTATTTATGGTTGGAGATGTAAAGCAAAGTATTTATAGATTTAGGCAGGCAAAGCCAGAATTATTTTTAGATAAATATAATACTTATCCTTTAGAAGAAGGAGAAAGAAATAGAAAAATTCAGCTTTATAAGAATTTTAGAAGCAGAAGGGAAGTTATAGAAGGAGTAAATTATATATTTAAGGAAGTAATGTCTAAAGTTGTTGGAGAAATAGAGTACACAGATGAGGAAGCCTTAAATCTTGGTGCTGATTATAAAGAAGCAGAGAATGAAAATATTATTGTTGGTGGGCCAATAGAACTTCATATATTAGATAAATCTGGTCAATACAAAAAAGAGTTGGAGCCTAAAGAAGAAGTTCAAGATAATAGTGAAGATGATGAAGAAGAGGATGTAGATGCAATTGCTTTAGAAGCTAGAATAGTTGCAAAAAGAATAAAGGAATTAATGAACAATACTGGCGATAAGAGATTTATGGTTTATGACAAAAATTTGGGTGATTATAGACCTTTAAAATATAAGGATATAGTTATATTATTAAGAACTACAAAAAATTGGTCTGAGGTATTTTTAGAGGAATTAGGAGCTGAAGGAATACCAGTTTATGCAGATACAGGTACAGGATATTTTGAAACAATAGAAATAAGAACAATAATGTCCCTTCTTCAAATCATAGATAATCCAAGACAAGACATACCTATTATAGCTGTACTAAGATCTCCAATTGTAGGATTTACTGCTGAGGAACTAAGTGATATAAGGCTTTTAAATAAGGATAAGTATTTTTATGAAATAGTTAAGAGAGTTTCAGAAGGTCAATATGACGTTGAGGAAAGTTTAAGAGATAAGTGCAGTAACTTTATAAAAAATTTAGAAAAGTGGAGAGAAAAATCAATATATACTCCTATAGATGAATTTATATGGTACTTATATATGGATACAGCTTATTTTGGTTATGTTGCTGCAATGCCAAATGGAAAGCTAAGACAGGCAAATTTAAAAATATTATTTCAAAGGGCAAAGCAATTTGAAGAGACTAGCTTTAAGGGATTATTTAATTTTATAAATTTTATAAATAAGTTAAGACATTCTTCAGGAGATATGGGGAGTGCCAAAATTTTAGGAGAGCATGAAGATGTAGTAAGAATAATGAGTATTCATAAGAGCAAGGGACTAGAGTTTCCTGTTGTCTTTACTTCAGGTTTTGGAAAACAGTTTAATTTGCAAGATTTAAAAAAATCAATTTTATATCATGATGAATTAGGTTTTGGGCCAGACTATGTTGATTTAGAAAATAGACTATCTTATAGTACTATTGCCAAGGAAGCAATAAAGAAAAAGCTTTTATTTGAAACTTTATCAGAAGAAATGAGAATTTTATATGTTGCCTTTACAAGGGCAAGGGAAAAACTTATTATAACAGGAACTGTGAAGAACTTAGAAAGCTCATTAAAGGCATGGGTATCGGCAGCTTCTATGGATAAGAATCTTATACCAGCAGTTGAAGTTCTAAAGGGAAAAAATTATTTAGATTGGGTTGGAATGGCTCTAGCAAAACATAGGGATGGAGAAAAACTTAGAAATGGAGAATTTGTTGAAAATATAATAGATGATTCATCAAGATGGAATGTTTATATGTGGACTAAAAATGATTTAGCTGTGGATAAAAATAATTCTGATGTGGATGAAAATCAAAAAAATGATTTATTTATTAATAGGGATGTAGGTCATATAAATGATGAGATAAAAAGAAGGCTAGATTTTAAATATAAATATGAAAAAACATTTTTACTTCCAAGTAATATATCTGTATCGGATTTAAAAAAAGCCTTATATGATAGTGAAGATGATGAAGTTAGAACTTTAAATACTTTTGAAGAAAAGGAGCCTATTAAACCTAAGTTCTTGCAAGAGAAAAAAGGATTATCTTCTGCAGAGAGAGGAACTGTTGCTCACTTTATAATGCAGAAGCTAGACTTAAACTATGTTGAAACAGAAGAGGAAATAAAGAATCAAATATATTATATGAAAGAAAAGGAATTATTGAATGAAGAGGAAATAAAGGCTGTGGAAAAAATAAATTTTGCAAGATTCTTTAAAAGTAATTTAGGAAAGAGAATGCTAAAATCTTATAATGAGGGAAGATTAGTAAAAAGAGAGCTGCCTTTTTATACGGAAATAAGTAGTGTAGAATTGGAAGAGGATCTTCCTGAAGAAATTTATAAAGATGAAAAAATAAGACTTCAAGGAATAATAGACTGTTTCTTTGAAGAAGAAGACGGCATAGTGTTATTTGATTATAAGACAGATTATGTGGAAAGAGGAAATGAAGATAAAATATTAGATAGATATAAGATTCAAATAAAATATTATAAGGAAGCCTTAGAAAAGATAACAAATAAAAAGGTTAAAGAGTGTTATCTATATCTTTTTGGAATAAACAAGGAAGTAGAAATGAAACTATAAGTTATTAAAAAGTAACCAGACATGCTAAGTTATTTAGCAGTCTGGCTTTTATATAAAAAGTCTTTTGCTAAGTTTAGTAAAGTTTCTTTATTATTTAGGCTTGCTTTCTTTAATACTTTATCTAATAAATAATTTAGAATATCACCAATTAGTTTGCTTTTAGGAATACTAAACTCCTTTATTAAATCCTCACCATTAATGTCTAAATCTTTGATGTATAAGGGTTCTTTATTAGAAAGTATGTCAGTAACAGTATCTTTAATATAGTTAACTTTTTTTATAAAAGGAGCTGGGTTATCTAGAGCTCTTATATCTGCTTTTTGCAATTTAAATAATAAATATATTAAATCTTCGCCAACGTCTAATAAATATTTTTTTACTTCATATCTTGTAGGCATATAATTTACTTTTAAAACAAGGTGATGTTCTATAAGCTTAGAAACAGAATTTATTGTATAATTATCAAATTTTAAATTTTTTAAAATAGTTTTTGACATTAGGGCTCCCTCGATATTATGTTTGGGAAATCTATAAATTCCATCAGTTTCTAAGGTTAAAGTATTTAGCTTTCCAACATCATGAAGGAGAGCTGAAAGCATTAAAATAAGATTATTATCTTTAATATTATCCATTACCTTAAGGGTATGACCGAATACATCCTTATTATGCTTAATACTTAAAGGACTATAATTAACTAATAAATTTAATTCAGGAATAATAAATTCAAGAAGGCCAGTTTTTTGTAATATAGATATTCCTTTTGATGGAGATTTGGATATAAGTATTTTGCATAATTCATCCCTAATTCTTTCCTTGCTTATATTTTTTATTAAATCAGCATTATTAATAATGGCATTATAGGTTTTATCTTCAATTTCAAAGTCTAACTGGCAGCTAAATCTAACTGCTCTTAACATTCTTAAGGCATCTTCTTTAAAGCGTTTATCTGCATCTCCAACACATTTTATAATTTTATTTTTGAGATCGTCAATTCCATTAAAATAGTCAATTAATCCTAACCTATCATTATAGGCTAAGGCATTTACGGTAAAATCCCTTCTTGATAAGTCTTCTTTTATATTAGTCACAAAATCAATTTTAGACGGATGCCTATTATCTAAATAGTCTCCTTCGGTTCTAAAGGTAGTAACTTCATAGCTATTATTATTTATAACCACTGTTACAGTACCATGTTTAATCCCAGTAGGAATAGTTTTATTAAATAAAGATATAGTATCTTCTGGTTTAGCAGATGTTGCAATATCGTAGTCTTTAGGATTTATATTAAGAAGAAGGTCACGAAGGCATCCTCCTACAATAAAAGCATCAAAATTATTTTTATAAAACTTATTAATAATAAAATTCACATCTTCTGGTATAATAATTTTCATAGTATAACCTTCCTTAACTAGTATATTATAATCATATTATAGTAAAAGAAAAATAAAAACCCCTATATAGATAATAGAGGTCTTCTAGTTAATAATTATTTTTGTTCCATTAGGAATATTATCATAAATCCATTTAGCATCATCTACACTAAGTCTTATACATCCGTGAGAAGCGGGTTTTCCTAAAGTATTATCTACTATTGTAGTTGCACTTTCATCAAAGGGAACAGAATGAAATAGGTAGTCACCCATAAATTGAACCCAGTACTTTCCGCCCTGATTAAATTCAGGAGAAAAGAACCATTCCCCTCTATTTATTACTGCAAAAACACCTTTTGGGGTTTCTTTTCCTTCTAAACCAGTAGATGAAATAAAAGTTTTAATTAAAGTCCAATTATCTGTGCTACCTTCATAAATATAAGTTTTTTGTTCAGCTAGATTTAAATAAATAAGATTATTGGTATTACTGCTTATAGATAATGTATTTATGTTATCTTCGGTAATAGTTTCTAAAATTGCATTAGAGGAAGCATATATGTCCGAATCAGAGTTATATTCTTCCCTAAAGAGTTCAAAGGAATTTATTTTATTTAATATATCAACATCATTTTCTTCTAAAAGATTAGTATCGTATTGGGAAAGAATTTCAATAGCACGAGTGTAAAACTTATTTGCGGCTAATTCATCAGCTTCCTTTAACAAGTAATTTTTATATTCATTTTTTGATCTTTCAATATAATCTGAAGCAATGGATATTTCGTCTTCAGAATTTGTAGAATTTAATACTAAATTAAAATATTCAAAAGCTTTTGGGTAATCTTCCGAATTATAGCAGTTAATTCCAAGTTCAAGATATCTTTTTGTTCTTTCAATATCTTCTTTAGAGTTACTATTAGAGTTTGTTTTTATGCTTTCTGGATTTAATGCAGCAATTAATTTATCTAAGGAAGAACTTAATACATTATATTCTTTTATTTCATTTAAAAGGATTGTGGCTTGATTTTTGGAGATTTCTTCATTTTTTAGAGCGCCACATATTATAGCAATAACTTTGGTAAAATAGCTGTTTAAGTCATCTTGAAGCTTATTTGATTTTAATTTGATAAAAATGTCATTTTCTAATCTATCTTTTGCCTTTTCAAATTCATAATTATTAAACAGAAGATAGAATTCGGAAATTGTTTTATCATATTTATAATTTAAAAATAGATTGCCAGTAAAGATTAGTAGAAAGAATGAAAAAGTAATAGTAAGCAGTTTAAAAATGGAAAAATTGTTCTTACGTTTTTTGTTTCCAAACATTTTAAAACCTCCATATAATCTATGCTATAATTATTAACCAAAGATAGTAAATTTAATCTTAAAGTTAAAGGAAATTTAAAATGTGATAGGTTTATAAAGGAAAATAGATATGTTAGAATTTAGTTGATAATGGTTAAATTACATTAACTTGGAGGAAATTATGAAAGAAAAAATTAGATTTATAGATATATTTAAAATAAGCCTTTTTAGCCCTTCAAAATATAAGGAATTAATTAAATTAGGTATAGGAAGAATAATACTATATATTTTTATTATAAGTATGATAGTTGGAACTATTAGTGGTATTAATCAAGCGCTTATTTTTAGTAAGGATCAAAAAGAGTTAGTTAGTTTATTAGAAAAGGAAGAATATTCTTTTGAAATTACAGAAGGAATACTATATTTTAAAAATTCGCCAAGAAAAATAGATATGGGACAGTATATATTGTACATTGATACTAGTAAAGAATTAAAAGATTTAGATTCTTTAAGAAACATATTAATACATAAGGATTATTCAATTGCAATACTTAAGGATGGAATAGGTGTAAATTTTAATGGAACAAAGACGAATTTAAATTATAAAGAAAGTGGATTTTTAAGCTTAACAAATAAGGAATTAATAAAATTTGTTGAATTTATGAATATTTTAGTTTATATTGGAATATTTATTTATATAATTGCAATATTTATTGGAACAATAATAGATGCTGTACTTCTTTCTTTTTTAGCTTTTATATTGCTTAAGGCACAAAGAATAAATTTAACTTTTGACAATGTATTTAAGCTATCTATATGTTCTATGACTTTATCAACTATAATATTGCCGGCAATAATTACACTAGTGAATTTATCAAGTTCAGTAGGAATGTATATAGGTGGTTTTTATTTATTCTTAGCAATTAGAAATATAAAAAGAAGTCATTATTATAAATAATAAGAAAAAAATAGAAAAAATATTTTGAAAATATTGTTAATAAATTTTTGATATGTTAAACTATTGTAAATGATTATTTTACAGGTATAGAGGGGAACTTGTTATGATTAATGACAAATTATTAATTGAAACTGCTTTGCATAAAAATCTAGATATAGATAATTATGTCTTAACTATGGAATTAAATAATGCAAAAGAGGATATAGGGAAAATCATAACAGAATTAATAGAAAAAGAAACATTACAAGAAAATTTTTTGCTTAATATTACCCATGATCTTAGAAGTCATTTAAGCGTAATTTTAAGTGTAATACAGGTTATGAATTCAGGTAATATAAACTTAAATGATAAGAAAGCAAAAGATTATATATATACAATAAAGAAAAATAGTCTAAAAATGCTAAGGTTAATAAATAACTTAATTGATACAAATAAACTTAAGAATAATTATTATACTTTAAATAAGAAAAATATAGATATAGTTTCTATGATTGAAGGTACAGTGGAATGTATAGATAAATATGCCAAACAAAAAAATATACAATTAATATTTGATACAAATGAAGAAGAATGTATTATGTCAGCAGATCCCAGTGTTATAGATAGAATAATAATGAATTTAATTTCTAATGCAATAAAATTTACCTATGAAGATACCAATATATATGTGACTTTATTTATCAAAGATGGATTTATAAAAATATCAATAAAGGATGAAGGGCCAGGAATTCCAAAGAAAGATCAAGAAAAAATATTTGGAAGGTATTATAGAATAAATAATATTAAAAGAGAAAACTCTGGTAGTGGAATGGGCCTAGACCTAGTAAAGTATTTAGTTAAGTCTCATGATGGTACAATTGAACTTATAAGTGAAGAAAATAAAGGATGCGAATTTATAGTAACCTTTCCAATAGTGATAGAAGAAGAAAATGAAACTCATGAGATTAATCAAGATAGTAGAATAGAAAGATTGGAAGTGGAATTTTCTGATATTTATTAAGAAAAATGTTTATTGATTTAGAAATAAAGTTGTGATAAAATAACTAGTGTTAAATTCTGCGGTGGTAGCTCAGTTGGATAGAGTAGCTGGCTACGAACCAGTTGGTCGGGGGTTCGAATCCTCTCCACCGTACCATAAACCTTGTAAACTTTGAGTTTACAAGGTTTTTTATTTTGGTAAAGGTTATTTATTGAAAGACTATGTTAGCTAAGTTATTATGATAAGTAATAAAAGTAAAAATATGAGGAAGATAGCTTCCTTATGGAATTAGTTGGAGGAATTAAGTATGGATAAAATTATTGAAATATGCTGTGGCAGCTATTATGATGCCCTTGAGAGTTATAAAGGCAGCGCCAAAAGAATTGAATTAAATTCTGCCTTACATTTAGGAGGATTAACTCCATCTCTTGGATCTTTAAAATTGACAAAGGAAAATACCGATCTTAAGGTTATTTGTATGATCCGCCCTAGAGGAGCTGGATTTTTATATAGTAAAAGCGATATCGAAGTAATGTTTTCTGATGCAGAAATACTTATGAAAAATGGTGCAGATGGTCTAGCATTTGGCTTTTTAAATGAAGATTCAACAATTAATAAGGAACTAACTAAAAAAATGGTTGATATAATTCATAAATATAATGGGGAAGCTGTGTTTCATAGGGCTTTTGATTGTGTAAAATCAGCTAATGAAAGTATAGAAGAGTTAATTGAACTTTCTGTTGACAGGGTACTAACAAGCGGTTTGCAGGCTAAAGCTTGGGATGGCAGGGATATGATTGCCTACTTACAAAAAAATTATGGTGATAAGATTGAGATTTTGGCTGGAAGCGGTATTAATGAAAAAAATGCAGTTCAATTAATGAATGAAACTGGAATTTATCAAATACATTCATCCTGCAAGGATTGGATAAGCGATTCAACTACTTCAACGGCTAATGTAAGCTATTCTTATGTAAATGGAACTAATGAAAATAAATATGAGGTTGTTTCAGTGGAGAAGGTAAGGGCATTAGTAAGAAGTGTATTAGGTTAAGAATAAGCCTTTTTTAGGGATAATTTTCTATTTATTGGGGAAATTAAAAATATAAAATAAATAGAAAAGGAACTATATTTATGGAAGTAGAACTTTTAATAAATTTGATAGATGAACATAATGAAGGAAGTATTCTAGCAACAAAGAAGTTTAAGCCTAAGGAAGTATTATTTTTATATGAAGAGAAAAATAAAAATATACTAGAAGCCATAAAAGAATATTATCAAGAAAAGTTTCCACTTATTGAGTTTAATGCAATTAAGATTAATGAGGGAGATGTGGAAAAATTAGAAGGAATAATAAAGTCTAATAAAGAAAAAAAGATTTTAGTTAATTTAACTGGAGGAAGCAGAGTAAATTCCTTGATTTTATTAAATTCATGCAAAAATTATAGAGTAAAGTCAATTTATATGAATATAAAAGATAAAAGTTTATATTTCATAGATGAAAATATAAATATTATAAAAGAAGAATATGATGATTTAGAGTTAAGCAGCCTTTTAAGGCTTTCAGGTAAGGAGATTTTATATGATACCAGCGAATTTTCTAATAATGATAATCTAAAATATATAACTAAGAAAATATATAAAAATTTAGATGTATGGCATAAGTATAAGCAAAGACTTTATGATACAAATGTATTTATCCATAAAGAAGAAGATAACAGAAGAATGATTATAAAAACATACTTATTAGAACAAGATGAAAAGGAACTTTTAGACAAGGTTCTTACAAAGTTAAAAGAAATTAAAGAAATAAATTTTTGTAATATCAATGAAAATGAGATAGAGATTCGATTTAGAAATAATTACCTAAAGCCTTTCATATTTAAAACAGGTACTTGGCTGGAATTTGCTACAAAAACAATAATAAGTGAAATAGAAGGAATAGATGAAGTTAAAAGCGGAGTAGTGTTTCTTTGGAATCATTTTAATTCAAAAATAAAAAATGAAGTAGATGTGGTATTAGTAAAAGATTCTATAGTAACTTGCATATCCTGTAAAGATAGTGAAAAGTATGATGAAAATGCCTTAAATGAATTAAATGTATATGCCCTTAAGGTTGGAGGAGAAGATGCAAATAAAATACTAGTAGCTACAAAGGAACCTAGTAAAAATACTGTACGGGAAAGAGCCAAGGAAATGAATATTAATTTAATAATATTTGATGGAGATGAAGAAAAATTTAAAAATAAAATAAGAAAGGTGCTATACAGGAAGATTAAAAGATGATTATTTTCAAAAAATGAAAATGTTTACTGATATCCTCTTATATAATTAAAGTATAAATAATAATTGATATAGGGGGATAAATATGAGTAAGAAGCCATTAAAAATAGTTACAATAGGTGGAGGGTCTAGCTATACTCCAGAACTTGTTGAGGGATTAATAAAAAGATATGATGAAATGCCTGTAAGTGATTATTGGTTAGTTGATATTGAAGAGGGTAAAGAAAAATTAGAAATAGTAGGTGCATTAGCAAAAAGAATGGTAGAAAAAGCTGGAGTACCTATGAATATTCATTTAACTTTAGATAGAAGAGAAGCTTTAAAGGATGCTGATTTTGTTACTACACAATTAAGAGTAGGACTATTAGATGCAAGAGTTAAAGATGAAAGGATACCATTAAGCTATGGCTTTTTAGGCCAAGAAACAAATGGTGCTGGGGGATTATTCAAAGCTTTGAGAACAGTTCCTGTAATATTAGATATTGCAAAAGATATGAGTGAATTATGTCCTGATGCATGGCTAATAAACTTTACAAACCCAGCAGGAATAGTTACTGAGGCTTTATTAAGATATGGTGTGCACAAAAAAGTAGTTGGAGTATGCAATGTTCCAATAGGAATGGAATATGGCTTTGCAGATGCTTTAGGTGTTGATAAGGAAAGAATAACAGTTGATTTTGCTGGATTAAATCATATGGTTTATGCTGAGAGAGTTTATTTAGATGGAAAAGATGTTACATCAAAGCTTATAGACATATTAACAGGAAACAACTCAAAATCACAAACAATGGCAAATATTGCAGCTCTTGATTGGGATCCAGCTACTATAAAAGCTTTTGGAGTAATTCCTTGTCCATATCATAGATATTATTATAAAAAACAAGAAATGCTAAATCATGAACTTGAAGAATTTAAAAATGGAAAAACAAGAGCAGAAGTTGTTAAGGAAGTAGAAAAAAGATTATTTGAGCTTTATAAAAATCCAGAATTAAAAGATAAGCCAGAAGAATTATCAAGACGTGGAGGAGCTCATTATTCTGATGTTGCTTGTAATGTTATAAATGGCATCTATAATGATAAAAATACTATTATTGCAGTAAACACTAGGAATAATGGAACTTTAAAGCAATTTGAAGATGATTCTGCTATTGAAGTAAGCTGCTACGTTGGCAAAAATGGTCCAGTACCAGTAGAGACAGTTACAGATCTTCCTATTTTTGCTCAAGGTTTAGCAGGACAAATAAAGGCCTTTGAAAGACTTGCAGCAGAAGCAGCTTATACAGGAGATTATAATACAGCTTTAGCTGCTATGGTAACAAATCCATTAGTAGCTGATGATAAAAAGGGTAGAAAACTTCTAAATGAGATGTTATTAGCTCATAAGGCTTATCTTCCACAATTTAAAAAGGTTATAGATGTGTTAGAAAAGGTTGAAAGGGCAGAGTTCTAAAAATTTAAGGAAATAAATTTATAAGGAAGTGTCAAATGCACTTCCTTATTATTTTTCTAGTTTTAAAATTGTAATATTAATTACTATAAAGACCTCCATATCTAATATAAATGTATTCAATTAGAAAACTAAGATCATATCTATGACTTTGAGGATATTCATTTGAATTATTTTTAGGAGGCAGATATATTATATAATCGCTTCTTTTTTCATATTCTGCTATTTTCCTTTCTGTAATAACAACTAATGATGTTGAACTTCTTTTTATTTTTTTCCAAAGTCTTTCATGATATTCAAGAAATTTGCCTGTTGGAGATATTAGTATAGCTAAAGAGTTTTCATCTAAAGTATCTGCTAGTTTTTCCTGATCTTGAACATCAATAGCATGAAAAATAAGTTTGGAAAGATTAGCAAGTTTTCTTTGAAGGTCTTGAGCCATTAATTGTGAAAACTGAGTACCAAATATACAAATATTATTTTTTGAATATATAAGTTCTATTACTCGATCTACAATTTTTAAATCTAGGAAATTTTTTAAATTATTTATTTCGTTTATTATTTGATTTGTCATATTATCTAAAATAATTTCTCTAGAAACATTATTATCTATTGTATTTTTTTTAATCAGTTCTTCATTAATATTAATATTTATTTTTATACTTCTTTTAAATTCTATTAGGCTGGAATAACCAAGTTTATGACAGAACCTTGTTATTGCAGCAGGGGAAGTATAACAAAGGTCTGCTAATTTATTTATAGACATATCAGGAATTAACCTTATGTTTTTTAACATATTAATGGCAATATTATAATTAATATCATTTTCCTTGCTGCTATTCAAAAATAATAATAATCTATAAATTAAGTCACCCATAATAATACTCCTAACTAATACTCTTTTTACCTATTGAGGAACCCATTAAGACTTTACATTCAAAACCTTTCTTTGTTTGTTCAATTATATCCTCATCAATTTTTACTTTTCCTTTTTTAAAAAATAGTATTGTGGTAGAGCCGCCAAACTTAAAATATCCTTTTTCGGCACCCTTTTCAACCCTAATATTAGGTATATAAGTTTGAATTATTGATCCTACGCAAGTGGCCCCAACTTCTATATGAAGTATATCTCCGAAGTTTTCAGATTTGAATATTGACCACTCTCTTTTATTTTGACAATATAGTTTAGGAATTTTTTCAACAGCTATTGGATTAACTGAATAATAGTTACCTTTTATAAGGTGATTTTCTAAGGGAACTCCTCTATCTATAAAGTGGAATCTATGATAATCTGTTGGACATAACCTTAAAATTAAACAAGTTCCCCCTTCATATTCTTTTGCTATTTCATTATTAGCTATAAGTTCAGATAATTTATAATGAATTCCTTTTACCTGAATCAATTTATCTATGGATATATTTTCATAGGCTAATAAGCGGCCATCTCCTGGTGATATTAATATATTCTCATTTTTATTTATAGGTCTTGCCTCTTTTTTTAATTCCCTTACAAAAAAATCATTAAAGCTATTAAAGTCTTTTTCTGTTTTTAAGAAAGTTCTGCTGTCTATATTAAATTCTTTAATAAAGGCAGAAATTTTCCTTTTGCTAAATTTGGTATCACAATAGAAGCCATATATTTTAGAAAATAACTTCTTTTTAATAAAAAGTTCAGTTAATCCTTTTCCTATTGGTGATTCATAACACCATTTTAAATATTTATCTCCTGCCACTTTTTCAATTTCATAATTTTTTTCTTTTCTATTATATACTCGTATCATAAGTTACCTCATATATTATATTTTATGATATTATAATAACATAAAAATATTTATTTTTAAGTAATCTTTACTTAATATAATATTAATTAAATTATATAAATATGGAGGGGTATTATGATAGAGGGAATTGTAGAATTGGTAACACCGATAATTATTAGTATTCTTGAATTAATGGGGATTCTTATAATAATAGTTGGAGCAATTAAGGCTTTTTACAAATTTGCATTAGGAATACTTACTAAAAAGAGTTTCCCTATAAAGGCTGAATTTGCACAATCCTTAACTTTAGCTCTTGAATTTAAGTTAGGTGCTGAGATATTAAAAACAGTTATAGTAAGGTCTTTAGAAGAGATGTATATATTAGCTGCAATAATCATTTTAAGAGCTATATTGGCCTTTGTTATTCATTGGGAAATGAAAGATGAATAAATATTTTTAATAAAAGTTTAGAAAAAATAAAAATTGTTAAAAAAATATCTAAAAATAAATAAAAAAAACAATTAATTTTTACACAAAATATTAAAAATATAGGCTTTTGGATATAATTTACTAAAAAATAAGGTTGTCCAATTGATAAATTTGTCGTAAAATCATATGTGGAGAAAATCGCGCAAATAAAAATAATTGTGAAATAATAATTATTATTATAAATTGAATGCATAGTAATTATCAAAGCACTTATAGGGGGAATTTTTAAATGAAGAATATAACTATAAATGGCATTAATATAACAGTGGCGGATGATTCAAATTTAATGAAAGTTGCTAAGGAAAATGGAATAGATATTCCAGCTCTTTGCTTTCTAGATGATTGTAGTAATGTTGGACAATGTGGTGTATGTTTAGTAGAAATTGAAGGACAAGATGAACTTCAAAAAGCTTGTTGTATAAAACCAGAAGATGGAATGGTTATTAATACAAATACAGAAAGAGTTCAGGAACAAGTTAAATCAAGAGTTTCAGAACTTTTAGATAAGCATGAATTTAAATGTGGACCATGTAGCAGAAGAGAAAATTGCGAGTTCTTAAAATTAGTAATTAAAACTAAGGCTAAAGCATCTAAACCTTTTATAGTACAAGATAAATCAGAATATGTAGATGAAAGAAGTGCATCTATAGTAATAGATAGAACAAAATGCGTTAAGTGTGGTAGATGTGTTGCAGCTTGTAAGACTAAAACTAGTACTGAAATCATTAAGTTTATAGATGTTGATGGAGATAAGATTATTGGAACTGATAACTTAAAGTGCTTTGATGAAACAAATTGTTTACTATGTGGACAATGTGTAATTGCATGCCCTGTTGCTGCATTACAAGAAAAATCACATATTGATAGAGTTAAGGAAGCTTTAGCAGATGAAAATAAACACGTAATAGTAGCTATAGCACCATCTGTAAGAACAGCAATGGGTGAAGCATTTAAAATGGGATATGGAGTTGACGTAACAGGAAAACTTTATACTGCATTAAGAATGCTTGGTTTTGATAAGGTATTTGATATAAACTTTGGAGCTGACATGACAATAATGGAAGAGGCTACAGAGCTTATACAAAGAATCAAAAAGGGAGGACCATTCCCAATGTTTACTTCTTGCTGCCCAGGCTGGGTAAGACAAGTAGAAAATTACTTCCCAGAATTATTAGGAAACTTATCAACTGCTAAGTCACCTCAACAAATATTTGGAACAGCAAGTAAAACTTACTATCCTGCAATTGAAGGATTAGATCCTAAAGACGTATTTACAGTTACAGTAATGCCTTGTACAGCTAAGAAATTTGAAGCTGATAGACCGGGAATGGAATTTGAAGGCATAAGAAATATAGATGCTGTAATTACAACAAGGGAATTAGCTAAAATGATAAAAGATGCAAAAATTAAATTTGCTGAATTAGAAGATAGTGAAGTTGATCCAGCAATGGGAGAGTATTCTGGTGCAGGTGCTATATTTGGTGCAACTGGTGGAGTTATGGAAGCTGCTTTAAGATCAGCTAAGGATTTTGTTGAAGGAGAATACTTAGATAAGATTGATTATGAAGAAGTAAGAGGTCTTGAAGGAATAAAAGAAGCTACTGTTGAAATTGGTGGAGAAAAGTATAATGTTGCAGTTATAAATGGATCAGCAAACTTATTTAAGTTTATGAATAGTGGTAAAATTAATGAAAAGCAATATCATTTTATAGAAGTAATGGCATGTAACGGTGGATGCGTAAATGGTGGTGGACAACCACATGTAAATGCAACTGATAGAATGAATATAGACATAAGAAAAGTAAGAGCATCAGTATTATATAATCAAGATAAGAATGTAGTTAAGAAGAGAAAGTCTCATGAAAATAGTGCATTATTAAAAATGTATGATACTTATATGGGTAAACCAGGTGAAGGTAAGGCTCACGAATTATTACATTTTAAATATACTAAATAATTATTAATAATAAGCTGCTACAAGTTTTTGTAGCAGCTTATTTTGTGAATTTTTGTTTTTTGAAAATAATTCTTTTAATTCTATGGTATAATTATTTTCAAATGCGGGTAGGGAGGTAATTTTATGAAGTACTTAGCTTCTGATTTAGATGGAACATTACTCCAAAAAGATGACTCTATAAGAGAAGAAGATGTACAAGCTATATTAAGATTTAAGGATGAAGGGAATAAATTAATTATTTCTACCGGAAGACCTTTAGAAGGAATAAAAAGGGCTTTAAAAAATTATCCTGAAATAAAGTATGATTATCTAGTAGCTTGTAATGGATCAGTAGTGCTAGATAAGGATGATAATGTTATATATGATAATTATATTGATGCAGAAATTGCTAAGTTAATATTTAAGGATATTATTGAATATAAAAATATGTTTGTTCATTTTGAAAGTGATGGAATTACATATTCCATAGAGACTGATATGGAAGTAAAAAATCAAATAGCAGAATTATTCAATAATATACTACCTAAGGAAATAGTATTAAATGAAAATAGAAAGTATCCAATAATAAGTGTAATGGCAATAGATGAGGATATAAATACGGCAGAAGAAATAAAGAATAAATTAATTAAAAAGTATGGAGATAGCATTGAGGCTTTTAGAAATCAATTCTTTGTTGATATAGCTCCTAAAAATTGCTCTAAGGGAATTGCACTAAAAAATTTATCAGATAAGATAGGAATTAATTTAGAAAATTTATATGTTATAGGGGATTCTTATAATGATATATCAATGTTTGAGATAACAGATAAAAGCTTTACCTTTATTTATGCAGAAGAGGGCGTAAAGAAGCAGGCTAATAATATAGTTAATAGCGTGGCTGAGTGTATTAATAAAATACTTTAGTAATTTAAAAAGCTATAATTTCGTGATAATGATTGCGAAATTATAGCTTTTTTAATTTATTTACTTTGGCTAAACAAAAAGCTATAGATTTTGCAAATATCTATAGCTTATAAATGGCTTAAAATCGTTATTTCTTATTTCTTCGCAAAAACACGTTTTAGCGAAATTATATATATATCATATTAAAAAATTCATTATTATTTCTATAATAATTTTTGACTTTGATGATATAATTATAGTTAATAATATTTGTTTTAGGATAGTGTAAAGTTTCGTATGAAAAAATGAGCAGAAGTTTATTTGAGCAATTTTAATAACTTAACATTAATTTATTAGATTAATTTGTAATTTCAAGCACAAGAAAAAGGCCTTCGGTTG
>NZ_JAHLPS010000057.1 GCF_018918055.1 Caproiciproducens sp. MSJ-32 | reverse complement strand
ATGAGATTTCCCATAGCATAAGCTAGTAAGACCCCTTGAAGAACACAAGGTTGATAGGTTAGAGGTGTAAGTATGGTAACATATTTAGCTGACTAATACTAATAGGTCGAGGGCTTGACCAAAATAAATGGCATTATTCATGTGCAATTTTCAGAGAACAAGATTTTCTGAAAAATAATATTCCGTGGTAGCTCAATGGTGGAGCACTCGGCTGTTAACCGATAGGTTGGAGGTTCGAGTCCTCTCCACGGAGCCATTTTTTATTTAAGAGCTTTATAAGAATAGATTATTTTATCTATTGTTATAAGGCTCTTTTTCTTTTATTTAATTTAAAAATTTTTACATTAACTTTATATTGAATTGTAAATACTTTGTAATGCTTTGTTGAAATTAAAAATATATAATAAAAATATGAAGAATATATGAGAAAGAAGTATGATGACTATGAAAGATAGGACATTAAAAATAATTTTATTTATTTTAACTATATTTTTAATATTAGATGTAGTTTTTATACTAAAAATAGTTGGGATTAAAGATATAAGCAATAAAATTTCTAAAGGAATTTCTGATATTTCAAATAAGGACAAGCATTATGAAGATTTTATTCCTAATAAAGAGTTGAATGATGAAAATAAAGAGAAGGATAAAAATAAAAAAACTGAAGTTAAAGAAATAAATACGGCAACAAGTAATTATGTAGATGATGTTTCAAAAATATTGCCTGAAACTCTTTATAAATGGGATTTTTATCGTCAAGATAGTAAAAAAATTGCTTATTTAACTTTTGATGATGGGCCATCAAGAGAAGCCACAAGCAAAATATTAGATATTTTAGCAGCAAATAATATTAAGGCAACTTTTTTTGTATTAGGAACTTCAATAGAAAGAAATGAAAAAGCTGATGAATTATTAAAAAGTATGTATAATGATGGACATACAATTGCTAACCATGGTTATTCCCATGATTATAGTCTTTTATATCCTAATGGGATAATAGATGTACAAGCTGTTATAGAAGATATGAATAAGAATACTAGTATATTAAAAGGAATTTTAGGAGATGATTTCTATACCAGAATAATTAGATTACCTGGTGGATATTATAGTTGGAAGGGCAGAGAAGAATTAGATATAAAATTAAAAGAGTTAGGCTTATATCAAATGGATTGGAATGCTTTAAATGCAGATGCAGATGGTAAAAGTCATGGTAAAGATCAGCTTATGAGTAATTTAATTAACACAGTTGGAGATAAAGATATTATTTTTGTTCTTATGCATGATACTGATGATAAAAAAGATACCGTTAATGGATTGCAAGAATATATA
Source organism: Caproiciproducens sp. MSJ-32 (assembly GCF_018918055.1). Lineage (GTDB taxonomy): Bacteria > Bacillota > Clostridia > Clostridiales > Clostridiaceae > Clostridium. The sequence continues at coordinate 22,073 of NZ_JAHLPS010000057.1, read as the reverse complement.
GATTTTTTAAAAGAAAAGGGTTTCGAATTTAGAACTTTAAAATAGGGAATATTAATAAAAATTAAGATATAATTAGCTAAAGAGCTTTTTTATATCTTAATTTATTTTAATATAAAATAATTTTAATTAAGTTTTTAAGGAGAGAATATGAATAAGATATTATTAATTGAAGATGAAGAAAACATTAGAGGATTTTTAAAGATAAATTTAAAAAGAAATAATTTTGAGGTTATCGAAGCAGCAAGTGGAGAGGAAGGTTTAAATCTTGTAAGGAAGGAAAAACCAGATATAGTTGTATTGGATATTATGCTACCGGGAATTGACGGATTTAGAGTATGTCAAATTATTAGGGAAGAAAACAAGAATATAGGAATAATTATGCTTACTGCAAAAGGACAAGATATGGATAAAATAATGGGATTAGAATATGGAGCAGATGATTATATAGTTAAGCCTTTTAACCCATTAGAAGTTGTTCTTCGAATAAAAGCCATATTAAGAAGATTAAAGGAGGATAATAGTGCTGTAATAAAAATAGATAAGTATATGCTAGATACTTATTCTAAGAAATTTTATAAAGATGGAAAGGAAGTATATTTAACAACAAAAGAATATTTAATTGTAAAAACTTTTATGGAGAATCCTAATAGGGCTTTTAGCAGGGGGAATTACTGGATGCAGCTTGGGGGAAGGATTATTTTGGAGATAGTAAAATTATTGATGTAAATATAAGAAGAATTAGGGCAAAGATTGAAGATAATCCTTCAGAACCAAAATATATAGAAACAATATGGGGAATGGGATATAGATGGAAGCAATAAATAAGAAAAGTATTAAAGTGCAAATAGTTAGAATAATCTTAGTGACAATTTCTTTAATAACAATTATATTAAATATCTTATTAATGCTTTTTTTAAAAAAATATTATTATGATAATACTGAGGATTTATTAAGAAGCAGGATTAATGTTTCTTTAAATATATATGAAAAGTATTTTTATAAGAGTAATTTAAATGAAATAATTAATGATGATATAGATATATTTTGGAAGGATAATAATGTTCAGGTAGAGATTTTTGATAATAATAGAAATCTTATAATGGATTCAATCGGTACAAAAGATGAAGCTTTTATAAAACAAGAAGATGTAATAAAAGCTTCTAAAGGTGAAACATCAAGATGGATTGGTAAAGTTAGTTATACAGATAGTAAGGTTATGGCTGTATCTGCACCAATTATAATAGATGGAGAAATAATTGGAATAATTAGATTAATAACCTCTCTTGATGATATAAATAGAATAATTACTAATGTTATTTTAAGATTTTCATTAATATCAATAATTGCTTTTGTAATTGGAATATTTTTAAGTATATTATTGGCAGACAAAATTATTAAGCCGATAAAATATTTAACAGAAGTAGCAAAAGAAATGGCTAGTGGTAATCTTAAAATAAGAAGTAAAATAACAAGTAAAAATGAAATAGGACAATTATCTAATGCTCTAAATTTTATGGCAGGGGAAGTTGAGAGCAGGGAGCAACTTAAAAATGAGTTTATTTCATCTGTGTCTCATGAACTTAGAACTCCATTAACAGCTATTAAAGGATGGAGTATAACTTTAAGGGATGAAGAAACTGATAAAGACATATTAGAACTTGGATTAAATCAAGTATTTATTAATTTATTGGATAATGCCTTTAAATTTACTGGAGAAAATGGAGAAGTTAAAGTTGATGTCTTTGAAGAAAATAAAAAGATTGTATTTTTAGTAAAGGATAATGGATGCGGCATAAGAAAAGAAGACCTTCCTAGAGTAAAGGAAAAGTTTTTTAAAGGAAAAAATTCAAAATCTAAAAATGGTATAGGACTCTCAATTTGTGATGAAATTATTAAGCTTCATAATGGTGAATTAAAGATATTAAGCGAAGAAGGAGTAGGTACGGAAGTTTTTGTTATATTAAATAAAACCAGGGAGGGGATAAAATGAGAAAATTTATAACATTCCTTCTTATAGGATTATTTACATTGAGTACTGGATGTAGTAAAGTAAATTCAAAGGAAATACAATCTATAAAGGCTCCTTCAAATGATAGTTTAATTATAGAGGGAAATTGGAAAATAACTGATATTAATATTATTGATGATAATATAGAAAATATATCTGAAATACTGGCATTGAAAAATGAAACTATCATTATTACTAATAATAGCATTGATATAGTAAATAAAATTTATAAGGATACATCTTATAAACTTAAGTTAGTAAATGCATCATATAATCTTTCTTATGAATTTAAATTAAAAATAAGTGATATAATTAGAGACAAAAAAAAGATTGAAGTAATTACTATAATATATCAAAATAATATAATAGGTGAATTTATAATTGATAATGATAATAAGGGTTATTTATATTATCAGGGAATATTGTTTGTTTTAAATAAGATAGAAAATGAGACTATTGAAATACAAGTTAATGAAAAGGACATGGAGAAAATAAGCAAAGAAGAAGTTATAGAACCTGAACTAATTTTAGAAGATTATGATAGTCCTGTAGGAGTTATGCTAGCCTTAAAAAAGAATAGAAAATTAAATGAGGATGGCAGTTATGGAAGGGAAAGTTATAGAACTTTGTGGATATCCATGTATGATGGTAATATTCAGCCAGTTTTAGAAAGGAACTATATAGTTTTTCCTAGAATGAATGGAATTTGGCAAATAAATAGCAATATTTTAGAAGACAATGGAATTCATTACGAATATTTTAGTGCAAGAAAGATAGATAGTGATTTCATTAGATCAAATGAAACATATAAAAATAAAATGAGTATTTATAAGAATATAACTTTTATATCAAATGATTATATATCAATGGAAGTTTATGAAGGAGATAATTTTCAAAATAAATTTCAACGATATCAAACAATACCTATAGATAATATTAATTCTAATGAAGGATTAAAGATTGGAGATATATATTCAGAAGGGGAAGTAAATCAATACGAAATTGATTATAAAGCAGCTCTTACTGAATACCTTAAGGATAAAACTATAAGAGATTATAAAATTGATTATAGTAATTTTAAATTAGATAGAGTAAAAGGCAAGTGGGTATTGATAGGAAATATAAATTTACAAAATTCAGATAGTTTAGATTATCGAATTAATATTAATCCATTAAAAAAACTATTGAATTATGATACTTTGTTAATATCTTGGAAGGAGTTTAAGGCACAAAACCCATTTCTTAAAGATGCCTTTACTTCTCCTAATGGAAGAATTGCGATAGTTCAATTAGAGGATAAATTATTGGTTTATGAAATTAAAGATAGAACTATAAATTCAACTCCTATATTAACTATAGAAATAGAAGAAGATGAAGAAATAATAATGGCAGAGTGGGCAAATGGAGATTACGTAAAATATTGGGAAAGTGCATTTAAAAATTTAAAATAGGGAGGACAATTTATGTTATCAAGGGATATATTATCGAGTGTTCTAGCTAGATGTTTAATAACAGGCGGTGATTTTGCAGAAATATTTGAAGAAGATACTTTAAATACTTCAATAAGGTTATTGGATGGAGTTGTAGAAAATACAATATCAGGAAGAATTCATGGTATTGGAATTAGAATATTTAAGGGATTAAAGAGTGTATATGCTTATACAAATAATACTAGTTTACAATCTTTATTAGATACTGCTGAAAAGGCAGCATTAGCTCTAGGAGATTTAAAAGAAGATATAAGCATTATTTTAAATGATAAAATTTCTTATGATAATCATCCAATTTTATATCTACCTTCATCAATTTCACTAAATAAGAAAATTGAAATAATGAAAAGGGGATATAGAGCAGCTAAAGAATATAGTAATGATATTACACAAGTATCTGTAACTTACTTAGATAAAGTTCAAAATGTATTAATTGCTAATACAGAAGGACTTTTAGCAGAAGATAGGAGAGTTAGGACAAGATTAGCAATAAGTTCAGTGGCTTCAGCTAATGGTGAAAATCAAACCGGTTTTGAAGGACCAGGAGCTCATAAAGGTTTTGAATTATTTGAGACTATTGATCCAGAATATTATGGAAGGGAAGCTTCAAGAGTTGCTCATACAATGCTTTATGCAAGACCTTGTCCAGCAGGGAAGATGACTGTGGCTATTGATAATGGTTTTGGAGGAGTAATATTCCATGAAGCTTGTGGGCACTCCTTAGAAGCAACTGCTGTAGCCAAGGGAAATTCAGTATTTACTAATATGATAGGAAAGCAGATAGCATCTACAAAAGTAACAGCTATTGATGATGGAACTATACCAAATGCTTGGGGATCATTAAACATAGATGATGAAGGAAATAAAACAAGGAAAAATGTTTTAATTAAAGATGGAATATTACAAGGATATTTGATAGATAAACTAAATGGAAGAAGAATGGGTATGGAGCCTACAGGAAGTGGAAGAAGAGAAAGTTATAAATTTGCTCCTACTTCTAGAATGACTAACACATATATTGCAGCAGGTACAGATAAAGAAGAAGATATAATAAAATCAATAGATAACGGATTATATGCAAAAAAAATGGGTGGTGGATCAGTTAATCCAGTAACAGGAGAATTTAATTTTGCAGTATCTGAAGGATATATTATTAAAAATGGAGTTATTCAAGAACCAGTTAGGGGTGCAAGCTTAATAGGAAAAGGAAGCGAAATATTAATGAATATTGATATGGTAGGTTCAAATCTGGCACATGGACAAGGAATGTGCGGTTCTATTTCTGGAAGTATTCCAACAAATGTAGGACAGCCAATGATTAGAGTAAAAGAAATAACAGTAGGAGGCAGATAGGAGGGATTTATATGGAAATAAAGATTTTTATAGAAAAATTATTTGAAAAAGCAAAAGCAGCTGGTTTTGAAGAATATGAAGTTTATTATGTAGATAAGGAAAGTTTAAGCATTAATATTTATAAGGAAGAAGTAGAAAAGTATAATTTAACAACCTCCTATGGACTATCTTTTAGAGGAAAAGTTAATGGTAAAATGGGATATTCATATACAGAAATATTAGATGAAGATGCAATAGATATGTTAGTTAAAAATTCAATGGAAAGTGCTTCAGCAATTGAAAATAATGATCTTCAGTTTATTTATGAAGGAGATAAGGAATATGTTGAAGTTAATACTTATCATAAGCAATTAGAAAATATTAATCCAAATAAATTAATAGATTTAGCATTAGCAATGGAAAGAGAAGCTAAAAAGTTAGATGATAGAGTTATTAATTTCCAAGGATGTGGTATAGGTTATTCAAATGCTAAGTATGGGATAGTAAACTCTAAAGGACTTAATCTTGAAAATAAGTCCAATTTATTAAGTGCTTATGTTGTTCCAATTATAAAAGCTGGAGAAAATATGTTTGACGGTATGGGTTATAAAGTCGCAAAATCTATTGATGAAATTAATCCAAAGAAGATTGCTGAAGATGGAGTAAAGGAAGCTGTATCAAAAATTGATGCAAAGACAATAGCTTCAGGTAAATATAAAATTGTTATAAATAATGAAGCTATGGTATCACTTTTGGCAACTTTCTGCGGCGTATTTAGTGGAGATGCGGCTCAAAAGGGATTAAGTTTATTAAAAGATAAAGAGGGAGAAATAATTGCAAGTGAAAAAGTTACTATTATAGATGATCCTCATCTTGAAGATGGTTTAGCATCAGTTCCTTTTGATGATGAGGGAGTTGCAACAAGGAAGAAAGATATAATAAAGGAAGGAAAATTAGTAACTTTATTGCATAATTTAAAAACAGCCCATAAGGGTAATACAAAAACAACAGGGAATGGATTTAAAGCTTCTTATGCATCATCAGTAGGGGTATCTCCAACTAATTTTTATTTAAAGCCAGGAAATAAAGATTTTAAAGAATTATTAAAAGATGTAGGTGAAGGAGTTATAATAACTGAGTTTGCAGGACTTCATTCAGGAGCAAATTCAATAACAGGAGACTTTTCTTTAGCAGCTAAAGGCTTTTATATAAAAGATGGAAAACAAGATTTTCCTGTAGAACAAATAACAGTAGCTGGTAATTTCTTTGCTTTATTAAAGAATATTGAGGAAGTTGGAAATGATTTAAAATTCCCAATGAGCAGTGTAGGAAGTCCATCATTAATAGTTAAGGAATTATCTATTGCAGGAAAATAAGAACAGATTTTAGTGTGGAGTTAGCAGCTTGGAGTTAAGGAGTAGAAAAGAGCCTATTTGTTATTTTACAAATGGGCTCTAATTTTATAGATTAAAGTTAAAGTATAAATTATCAAATTTTAATTATCAAGATAGTTGCTTCTAATCATTTTATCTGACATTTCAACCATATTTTTATATAGTTTTTTTTCTTCTTCTGTAAGGTTTTCGCCTATGACAGTAAGATCTGTTAAAACAGCAAAAGATTTATTTGTATTAAGAAGATTCCTACCTAAAGCTGTGTTTATATATTTTTCATTATCTATACCCATTAAGTATAAGAGAGTAGGCATAATATCTATTTGGCCGCCAATTGTTTCAAAGCTTTTTGCTTTGTTCATTCCCTTAGACCAAATAATAAAAGGTACTGTATGATGACCATTATCTAAATACCAGTCTTCTGGATTAGCCAAGGTTTCTATAGCGCTATTATAATATTTATGAACACCGGTATGATCACCTTCAATTACAACTACTGTATTATCAAGTAAACCTTCTTTATCTAATTTTGATAGGAAGTCCCCTATCTGTCTATCTGTGTAATTTACGCTTTGGAAGTATCCTCCTAGTATATTTTCATCTAGGCTTTTATCTAATTTTAAGTTTCTTTTTTCTTGAGGTAAATCAAAAGGACCATGACTTGTTAAAGTTACAGTAAAAGCATAAAATGGATTTTTTAAATTTTTAAGCATTGGAACAACTTGTCTAAAGTAGCTTTCATCTGATAATCCAAGACCAATTTCTTCATCTATTTCAAAGGAATAATAATCAATAAAATTATTAAAACCTATTCCTCTTAAACCAGCAGCATAGTTCCAAAAGGAACCTTTATCTGGATGTATTGCTACGGTATCATAACCTTCTTCCTCAAGTAAGTTAGGTAGAGAGTTATATCTTGTAGCTGGATATCTAAAGAAGGTACTTCCTCTTCTTAAGGGATACATAGAAGTATTTATCATAAGATCTGCATCAGAGCTTGTCCCTTCATTTACTTGTTCATATACATTAGGAAAATATAATCCTTCTTTAATTAAACTATTCATAGTAGGAGTAATTTCTTGTCCGTTAATTTTCTTATTAATAACAAAGCTTTCTAAAGATTCAACTTGTATAATTATAAGATTTTTGCCTTTAAAAATTCCTGCATATTCATTATTATCTAATTTTTCTTTGTTAGCAAAGAAGGTATTAATTTGATTTTTATCCTCATCTGTCAGCTTATAAGGTTTTGAATCTTTATATGTATTGATAATATCAAAAATATGGTATCCTATTGATGAAAAATATCTTGCGGTATCTGTTGGATCATAATTTGAAAATAAATATCCATTTTTTATATCTTCATTATTAAATACATAAATATTAATTGGAACATATTGTATGTAAAATATACTTAAGATAAAAATCACTATAAAGGAAATAGGTGCTCTCTTTTTTTCTTTTTTATAAGAATTTCTTGTCAAGAACACAAAGCATCCAAATAAAACAAAATCAACAAAAAGTAAAAAATCTTTATTGCTAAACATAGAGGAGATGGTTCCCCCCATATTATCTAAATTTGCCATTTGAGTTAGCAGCAATATTGAAGGAAGGGTTTGAAATCCTCTAAAATAAGCTAAATCTAATAATATTAATGCTGTAATAAATGCATCTATAATAAATAAATATATTATTCTTCCTTTCCCTTTAAGTAATAATGAAAAACTAAGAAATACTAGAATAAAAGAAAAATAATAAGTAATAAAAGGCTGAACTTTACTAAATCCCAATAATAAATTTAATGAATAAGGATCTTCGTTTGATACGAAAGCTTGAAATATTATTGTTTTAAAAAATATACCTAATAAGGGAATTAGAAATAATATAACTTTTAATAGACTATTATAGTTAAGCATACTAACATAATGGTTTTTTAACTTACTATATATTTTTTTCATTGTTTCACCTCAGTTAGTAAAAGGAATAAATTATATTAATTGTAGGTCTAATTATAATATAGCAGCTTATATAAATCAAACTATAAAATATAAATTAATTCTTAAGATTAGAAGCTTTTTCTATATGATATAATATTTATATATTTTCAAAAATTATGGAGGATAAATTATGCTTCAATATGATTTAGTTATAGTTGGAGGTGGAGCTTCTGGCCTTTCGGCAGGAGTTTCAGCTTTAAGAAATGGTATAAAGAATGTATTGATTTTAGATAGAAACAATGAATTAGGTGGTAATTTAAATATATTTATTCATAATGGTTTTGGAAAGTATTTTTTAGGAACAGGGGTAACAGGGCCAGAACTAGCAAGTGAATTGATAAGGGAATATAGAGTTTTAAAAGGAAGTTATAAAATAAATACAGAAGTTCTAGGAATAAGTAAAAATAAAGTATTAACTTATGTAAATCCAGAAGAGGGAATACAAGAGATAAAAGCAAGTTCAATAATTCTTGCTTCAGGCTGTAGAGAAAAATTTACAGGCAACATTAATATACCAATTCACAGATATACGGGGATATTTACTTTACTTTCAGCTCATAAATTAGTAAATCTTCAGGGATATTTACCTGGAAAGAAGGTTGTGGTAGTAGGAAATAATAAATGGTCATTAATTTTTGCAAGAAGATTAGAAATTGAGGGAGCAGAAATTCAAGCTTTTGTAGATACTTCTAAAAATGGATTAGATGAATACTTGGATATTATAGAAGGTTTTAATATAAATATTATAAAAAACAGTAGAGTTATTGAACTTTATGGAAATGAAAGAATAACTAGCGTTGATATTAAAAATTTGCAAAATAATAGAGTAAAAAATATAGAATGTGATTCTTTAGTTTTGAAAATAGGATATTATCCAGACAACTTTTTAATAAGAAAAATTAACATGCTTTTAGATGATAAAGGTCATCCTATTATAAATGAGGATTTTCAGACATCAGAAAAGGGTATTTTTGCAACAGGAACTTTAATATTAGGAGAAGATAGTGTTTTCAATAGTGGAGAGAATGGTTATATAGTAGGTATAAAGGCATCAGAATATATTAAAAAATATATCTATTAAAAAGTACTTAACATTTTTTAATAATATATATAAAGGAGGATTTTAATATGCTAAAAATCCTCCTTCTTTTTATATTAGTGCAGATAGTATTTTTTGGTATATCAAATCATTTCCTAAAGCATTTAAGTGAACGCCATCAATGAAAATATAATCATAATATTCAGGTAAATTAGTTTCTGTAAAGAAATCTATATATTTGATATCTAGTTCCTTACATAAATTTATTAAAGCTAAGCGTAATTTTTTTAGATTTTTAAAAATATAGTCAAAAGTCTCAAGGTCTATGAAATGAGAGTTATTTGATTTATAAATAGTAGGTGGAATTCCAATAATTATATTCTTTGTTATTGTAGATCCTTCCTTAATCATAAGCTTTATATTATTTAATATTAATGATAAATCTCTATTAGATAAAACATCATTTGTTCCACCCATAATAAATATTATGTCTGGATTTAAATTAATTACATCTTTTGTAAATCTATTTAACATATCTGTAGTAGTGCTTCCATTAACACCTCTATTTATTACATTAAGGTTTTCAATAGAATTTAGCTTATAAGCCCAGCTTTCTTTTTTATGGATACCATATCCATAAGTTAAGCTATCACCTAGCAGTACTAAAGTTTTTTTACTCAAAACATCCTCCTAAAACAATTTCTGCAAATAATAGTTTTTCCATTATCAGCACTAAGCAAATCTTCTTTAGCAAATTCCTTTTGGCAGAAATGGCAAAGGTTATTTTTATTTACTTCCTTTAAAACAGCTGATTTAATACTATTTTTTGCAGAAGTATTTTTTTTATTTTTAATATTCTTTTTTAAAGAAGAGTATATTTTCTTATCAGTAGGGTTATCTTTTTTTATAATGGAATAGGAAAGTTCAAATTCACTTTCTGCAAAAAATTCTAATTCAAATCTTGGGTTTTCTGCATCATAATATTCTTCAGTAATAACTTTAGTGATTTGAGCATCATTTACTATTAAACCGCTTTTCTCAATTCCATCAAAGATACTCTTTGTTATATTAGCAGTATCAGGATGCCTTTTTTCGCTTTTATAGTAGACTTTTAAAACAGCTATCAGAGCTTCTTCTAAAACTACATTTGGGTTTTGCATTCTTGCATGATAAGCTATTTCTTCTTCATAAAGAGCGTATTTATCATAGGACTTACCCGTATTATAAGGAAGAATAGCTCTGCCATCTTTATTATGTAATTTAAAATTAGATTTAGAAATTGGTGATCCAGGTACTATAACTTTTGCGTAAATATTCATTAAAAACTCCTTTAGAAACCTTAGTAAATCCTTAATAATCCATTAATTCTAATAAAATATAATGAATATTTTTTTTATTCATTATATAATAACAAATAGACTAATAATAAATAATTTTTTATATTGTATTATAGATATTTTATCAAAAAAATATAAAATAAAAAATACTAATATGGAAGAGGAGAATTATGGAAGATAAATTAATATTAGCAATAGAATCAAGTTGTGATGAAACTGCTGCTGCTGTAGTGAAAAACGGAAGAGAAGTATTATCTAATATAATTGCAACTCAAATAGAAACTCATAAGGTATATGGGGGAGTTGTACCAGAAGTAGCTTCAAGAATTCATATAGAAGTAATTGATAAGGTGGTTAAGGAAGCCTTAGAAAAAGCAGGAGTTAGCTTAAAAGATATAGATGCAATTGGAGTTACATATGGACCAGGATTAGTTGGTGCCCTTCTAGTAGGTCTTCAATATGGGAAAGGGCTTGCATATTCATCAAAGAAGCCATTAGTAGGAGTAAATCATATTGAAGGACATATATCAGCAAATTATATAGAACATAAAGATTTAGAACCCCCTTTTGTATCCCTTGTAGTATCAGGAGGTCATACTTTTATTGTATATGTTAAGGATTATGGGGAATATGAAGTTATTGGTCAAACTAGAGATGATGCAGCAGGTGAAGCTTATGATAAGGTAGCTAGAGCTATTGGTCTTGGATATCCAGGAGGACCCAAAATAGATAAGTTGGCTAAGGAAGGAAATGAAGATGCAATAAAATTTCCTAGAGCAAATTTTCATGATGATTCTTTAGATTTTTCTTTTAGTGGACTTAAATCATCAGTTTTAAATTATATAAATCAATGTAAGATGAAGGAGATAGAAATAAATAAAGCTGATGTAGCTGCATCCTTTCAAAAGGCTGTCATAGATGTTTTAACACAAAATGTATTAAAAACTTGTAAAGAAAAAGGTGTAGATAAAATAGCAATTGCTGGTGGGGTTGCTTCTAATTCTTCTTTAAGAAAAACATTAATAGATGTAGCAGGAAAGGAAGCAATAGAAGTACTTTTCCCTTCACCAATATTGTGTACAGATAATGCTGCAATGATAGGAAGTGCTGCATACTTTAATTTAATTAAGGATAAGGTAAGTCCTCTTAATCTTAATGCAAAGCCTAATTTAAAACTTTAGCTACATATGGGGGGGATAGATTAAATGAAACTTTTACCTTATTCAAATGGCGTACATAAGGTTAATATGAGAAGTAAGAAAAGTCCTAAAGAGCTTATCAAACAAATATTAATAATATTTTTTATATTAATTTTTACAGGTTTTGTTTATCAAAGAATAGCAAATTTTATTTCAAAGGAGACCCTCAAGGAAAGAGTAGATTATATTAGAGTTGATGATAAGAGATTAGATTATTTGGTAGATGGAGATGGAGGAGATTATACAGTAATTTTTGATGGGAATATAGGGGGTAACCTAAATCAGTGGGATTTAATAGTAGAAGATTTAACTACAAATTATGATGATATTTCAACTTTTGTATATAATAGAAGAGGATACGGTTTTAGTGATGGGGGGACAAATAGAACTATTAAGGAGCAAGCAGAAGATTTAAGAAAGTTACTAAAGAAATCAGCTGTTCCTTCGCCTTATATATTAGTTGGAGAAGAATATGGAAGTCTTGTTTTAACTGAATTTGCAAAAGCTTATCCAGATTTAGTGGCAGGAGTAGTATTAATAAATCCCTTTGTTGAAGATGAAATAAATTCTGAAGAGTTTATAAAGAAAATGATTTTTGAAAAGATTAGAAGGGGCATAGAAAGGGCTGGTTCCTATATTGGACTAACTTCTTTAATTGAAAAATTAGATCTTGATTGTAAAGTAAAAGAATTTGAAAGCTCATTAGAGGATGGGGATTTGAAAGAGTTTAGATCTCATAGAACAAAGTCTAATTACACAAATGCTGTTTACAATGAATATTGTAATATTACAAGCGGTAATAATAGCAGCCAAGAAGTTGGGATTTTTAGTGGAAAACCTTATTATTTAATAGCAAAAAATAATCAGATAGGATTAAAATCTTTGGGCGATGAGGAGTTAACAAAGGTTTATGAAATTAATACAGATAGTAATTTTCTGGCAGTTACTGAAAAAGATGCTGTAATAAATGGAATAAGACAGGTTGTTAAAAAAGCTAATGAAATAGAAAGAATGAAAAAATAAAACATATATTTTATGCCATATAATTGTCATAATGAGGTGCTATATTAAATTATAGAAATAATATGCAAATTATTTGGAGGTATTTAATATGGATGATGACAAGGTATATGATGTTAATTTTGTAATGAAAGATAGCAATAATAATGAGTATATTTATCAAAATGGCAATAAAAATAGGAAAAGAAGAAGAGGAATATTTGGAGCAGTAGCAATTATGCTGATTGGAGCAATTATTGGTGGTGCTATTGGTGGTTATGGTACTTATTATTTATTGAAGGAGAAAGGTATTAATCAAACTACAACTATTACTTTAAATCCTCAAAGTTTCAGAGAAACAGAAGGAGCCCTTACAGCAAGTGAGGCATTTCAAAAAGTAGCTCCTGCAGTTGTTGTTGTATCTGTAAATGGAGTTATTGATTATAGTGGGATTTTTCCTAAAGAAGTTTCTGGAATTGGCTCAGGATTTATCATCAATGAAGAAGGGTATATATTAACTAATTATCATGTTGTTGAAGGAGCCCAAGAAGTTGTGGTTACTTTATCAGATGGTAGAGATGTAGCCGCAAAAGTTGTAAATTATGACCAAAATCAAGATGTTGCAATGCTTAAAATAAAGGACGATACAGTAGAGGTTCCTGGAGTTGTAGAGCTAGGAGATTCATCAGTATTGCAGCCAGGAGAAGAAGTATTAGCAATAGGAACACCTTTATCAAAAGAATTTAATCAAACTGTAACAGGTGGTATGGTAAGTGCAGTGAACAGAAAGGTAGAAACAAGTACAGGAGTAAAGGTTAATTTAATTCAAACAGATGCAGCAATTAACCCTGGTAATAGCGGAGGACCTCTTATTAATACAAAGGGAGAAGTTGTAGGAATTAACACCTTAAAAATTGCTGATAGTGAAGTGGAAGGAATTGGATTTGCGATTCCGATCAATGAAGTTAAAGATAGAATTGAATCTTTATCAAAGCCTATTTTAAAGCTAGGAATCACAATAAGAGAAATTAATGAAGATTTAGCTAAACAATTTGATATGGAAGAAGGACTATATGTAGTTTCAGTATCAGAATTTTCTCCAGCTGAAAAAGCAGGAATTCAAAATGGTGATTTAATTATTAAATTTGATAATAAGAGAGTAAAAACTTTTGATGAATTAAGAGAAATTAGAGATTCAAAATCAGCTGGTGATACTGTATCTATAGAATTAATAAGAAATGGTGAAAAGAAAACTGTAAATCTTCAATTAGAAGAGTAAAATAATTAATAAGATAAAACTAAAAGAAGCTAGAAAATTTCTAGCTTCTTTTAGTTTTATTAAAATTTTAAACTTATCATTAATAACTAAGTTATTAGTTTGCTATTGTAAAGTCTTCGTTGCTTAATTCAAAATTATCTTTAATTCCATCACTTAAATAAATTTTATTATCTGTAGTTACGAAAATTGCATCTATATCTTCTCTTGAATTTACAAATTTTAACCCTTCTTCAACTCCCATTGCAAAAACTGAGGTTGATAAAGCATCCACATCAATAGATTTATTACTTACTATAGTTATTCCTGCAATATTATTTTCGTAAGGATAACCAGTTTTAGGATTTAATAAATGATGGTATCTAACACCGTTTTCTATAAAATATCTTTCATAAATTCCCGAAGTAACAACAGATTTATTTTCAACTTTTATAATTCCTACTGTATCTCCACGTTCAGCATTTGGGTTTTGTATGCCTATTTTCCATAGGTTGCCGTTTACATTTTTTCCCTTAGCAAGAATATTTCCGCCAAGATTGATAATAGCGCTATTAACGCCTCTTTCGCTTAACATTTCTGAAATTACGTCAGCAGTATATCCTTTTGCAATTCCACCAAGATCAAGTATCATTCCTTCTTTCTTAAGAAAAGCAGTACTATCTTTTTTATTTAATATCAAGTCATTATAATTGATAAGTGGAAGTTTTGAATCAATTTCCTCTTGAGTAGGTAATTTTTGACCTTCTAATCCTATATTCCAAAGTTTTACTAAAGGTCCTATTGTAATGTCAAAACGACCTTCTGAAATTTTACCATACTCCAATCCTTTTTCTAAGAGATAATATGTATCTTGATCAATTTCTATTGGATTCATTCCTGAAGCTTCATTTATTTTATCTATTAATGTACCTTGATCATTAATAGATAATTTACTTTCTAATTCCTTTACTTTGTCAAAAACTTGATCTAAGATAGTCTCGTCATTGCTATCATAAATTTTTACGCTTATTACTGTACCCATTAATAGTTCACTTTTTTCAATAGGTTCGTTATTTGCTTCACTTGATTGTGAATTATTTGTGCAGGCACTAAGAAATAAAAAAGAAAAGATTAATAAAATAGATAAACAAATATAATTTAAGTATTTTTTCATTTTAGTATCCTCCTATAAGCTTTGCTATCTATATTATAAATAATATTATTAGAAAAATAAAAGGCTTTAGGGGAAAAACCTAAAACCTAAAACTAAATAATACTTTTTTACAGTTTATAAAGCTAGATAAGCCTTCTTTGGGTTTTAAATAGTAGATTAATCATTATATATGGCTTATTTATATCTATTTGGCTTGTGTAAATGGGATTATTTACAGATTAATTATACACATAGGATTATCAATTAGATATTCAAAAAACTTATACAATATAAGAAAAACTTATTGTGGTTAATAAGAATAGTTAATGATAAATGGCTTTAATAAGCTATTTATAAATTTTTGAGAGAAAAATTGATAAAAATTTATCGTTAAAAAATCAACAAAATAAATAACTATTTTATATGGACATATGTTATTATTATATACAGAATAAAATATGCTATTTATGAATTATTTTTATGAAGGGACGAGGTGTACAACATGTCAAAGAATAAGATAGTTATTCTTGGAGCTGGATACGGTGGTGTTCAAACTGCTAAAAAGTTAGCAAAGAAATATAAGAAGAATAATGATGTGGAAATAACACTTATTGACAAGCATCCATATCATACTTTAATGACAGAATTACATGAAGTTGCAGGAGGAAGAGTTCACCCTGAATCAGTACAAGTAGAATTAGTTAAAATTTTTGGTAAAACAAAAGTTAATGTAGTTATAGATTATATAGAAAAAGTTGATACTGATAATAAATTAATTACTACAACTAATGGAAAATATGATTATGACTACTTAGTTATAGGTACAGGTAGTGAGCCAGCATTCTTTGGAGTTCCTGGAGTAAAAGAAAATGGATTTACTCTATGGTCTTTTGAAGATGCTATAAGAATAAGAGAACATATACAAGAAATGTTTGCTAAAGCAAGCATTGAAAAAGATGCTAATAAGAGAAAAGAAATGCTAACATTCATAGTAGCTGGTTCTGGTTTCACTGGAATAGAAATGGCTGGAGAACTTTTAGAATGGAAAACTGTATTAGCAAGAAAGTACAATGTAGATGAAAGCGAAGTAACTTTAAAAGTTGTTGAAGCTATGGGAACAATATTAAACATGTTAGACAGAGATCAAGCTGATAAGGCTGAAAGATATATGACTAAACATGGAATGGAAATATTAAAGAATTCTCCTATAGTTGAAGTTACTAAGAATGAAGTAGTTTTAAAAGATGGAACTAGAATAAAAACTAATACATTAATTTGGACTTGCGGTATCCAAGCTAATCAAGAAGCAAAAGAATATGGTTTAGAAACTGCAAGAGCAGGAAGATTACAAACAAATGAATATATGCAAGCTGTTGGTAAAGAAAATGTATTTGTAGTTGGAGATATGGCTTACTTTGAAGAAGAAAAGGGTAAGGGAACTCCTCAAATAGTTGAAGCTGCTATTCAAACTGCAGATACAGTAGTTGAGAATATAATTGCTTCAATAGAAAATAAAGAAATGGTTAAATTCCAAGGAAAATATCATGGATTTATGGTTTCTATTGGAGGAAGATATTGCGTTGCTAACCTAATGGGAGTGAAGTTATCAGGTTTCTTTGCTATGTTAATGAAGCATTTAGTTAACTTACATTACCTATGGGGAGTAAACAATATAAATGCATGTTATAACTATTTACAACATGAATTCTTTAATATGGAACACAATAGATCCTTTGTAAGAGGTCATTTATCATCTAAGGCTAACAGACTATGGTTAGTACCACTTAGAATTTATATAGGTGTTCTATGGTTAATTGAAGGATTAGAAAAATTAGTAGGTACTACTGTTTGGGAATCTATGTGGAACTTTGATGGTACAGGTTTCTTTAGTAAAATTAAGATTGGTGCTGATAGCTGGATTAAAGCTGGTAATGTAAAAATGCCATTTGAATGGTTACAAAATGGAACTTCAGGTGCAAGTGCAGCAGCAGATGCAGCATCAAGTGCTTCACAAGCAGCAGAAGCAGCAACTGAATGGGCAACACCAATTATTAGTAAAATGCCTGGTTGGTATTCTGCAATAATGGAATTTATGATGCCAAATCCAGAAGTAGCAGTATGGTTCCAAAGAATAGTTGTATGTATTGAAATAGGAATGGGTCTTGCTTTAATAGCTGGATTATTCACTTTCATAGCAAGTGCTGTATCAGCTGGAATGGTTGTTAACTTTATATTATGTGCAATGGCTGGTTGGGACATACTATGGTACTTCTTCGGAGCAATCGCTTTAATGGGTGGAGCAGGAAGAACTTTAGGTCTAGATTACTGGGTAATTCCATGGATTACTAAGCTTGCAGATAATTTCTGGCATGGCAAAAGAAAACCAGTATATAAATAAATTACAATTGAGAAAAATATAGAGATAATGTTAGAATATAAGGTAGAGTAGTTTACTCTACCTTATAAAATATTAAGATAACATTATGGAGATAAAAATGTTTAAAAAATTAGATTTTGTTATTATTGGTGTATTAATGTTACTTTCTTTTTTACCGGAAATGATACTTGGTGCCTCAGTAGGAAAGGGTTTAAAAAATACATATGCAGAAATAACAATAGCAGGAGAAACATATAAAACTATCCCTTTATCAAATCATAAAGGGGAAGATATAATAAAAATAGAAACAGAAGATGGATATAATATTGTACTTGTAAAAGATAATAAAATTGGAATAATAGATGCAGATTGTCCGGATAAGGTATGTATGAACCCTCAATATATTGAAAAAGCTGGTGAGAGCCTGGTATGTCTTCCGCATAAAGTTATGATAGAAATAAAAGGAATTAGTGATGATGATGTTATATTATCATATTAAGGGGGATTCATGAGAAAAACTAGCAGAATTGTATATATTGGATTATTAGTAGCGCAGGCACTAGTACTTCATATAATTGAAAGAATGATACCCGTTCCATTTTTTACTCCTGGAGCAAAGCTAGGATTAGCAAATTTGATTACTGTAATTGCATTGTACACATTAGATAAAAAGAGAGATGCATTTTTAGTTATATTATTAAGGATAACTTTGGCAACTATGTTTGGAGGAAGTATATCGGCCTTTATGTATAGTGCAGCTGGGGGAATATTAAGTTTTATTTCTATGATATTAGTAAAAGATATATTTAAGGAAAAGGTAAGCATTGTAGGAGTCAGCTCAGCAGGTGCTATATTTCATAATGTTGGACAGTTAGCGGTTGCATCATTAATTGTTAAGAATATAGGAGTGATGTTGTATTTACCTATATTATCATTTATAGGAATAGGAACAGGAATTTTTGTAGGTATAGCTGCAAATTTTGCAGTAAATCATCTAACAAAATTACCTATGTTTAGGGAATATTAAAAGTGTTAAACATAATTTAGAGTATCACTAAGAAGGTGGAATATAATGAATAAAATTTGGAACAACTATCCTGAAATAAAAGATGAGCTTAAAGAAGTAGTTGCTCTTATGAAAAAATATACCAAATGTAAGGATAAAAAAATTGAAAATTCTATCTTAGAGTTAATAGAATCTGGAGGAAAGCTGTTAAGACCTGCTTTTGTTTTAATAGGATCAAAGTTTGGAGATGGTGATAGGGAAAAATCAGTACCAACTGCTGCTGTGATAGAAATGTTACATATGGCAACTTTAGTTCATGATGATATAATTGATGAATCCAAGCTTAGAAGAGGAAAACCAACAGTTCAATCTAAATATGGAAAAGATTATGCAGTTTATATTGGAGATTATTTGTTTTGCTGCTGTTTTAAAATTTTAGCAACTCATTCATCCTTAAAGGCGTTAGAAATTGATTCTAATGCCATGACAAGAATTTGCATAGGAGAAGTTGATCAATTAAATTCAAGGTTTTCAACTAAATTATCAGTAAAAGATTATTTAAGCAGGATAGCAGGAAAAACTGCTGAATTATTTTCTATTTCATTATTTTTAGGTGCTGCAGAATGTAATGCTGAGAATAAAGTTAGCAGGGAACTAAAAAATATTGGTCATAATTTAGGAATGGCCTTTCAAATAATTGATGATATATTAGATTATGAAGGTAATGATGAAAGCATAAAAAAATCAGCTGCTAATGATTTAAAACAAGGAATTTATACAGTACCTTTTATATACGCTTATAGGAATAATAAGAATGCCTTTTTAGAGATAATGAAAAAGGAATTTTATACTGATGAAGATGTAGAAACAATAATAGATATAGTTAGGGAAAATAAAGGAATTGAGATGGCTAAAGAATTAGCTAATAAATATATAGAAAAGTGCTTTAAGGGAATAGATAGATTGCCAGAGAATAAATATAAGAAAGTTTTAAGGGAATTAGCAGAGTGGATTTTAATAAGAACATATTAAACAGTTTTCAGGTTTCAGTTAAGGAAGATTTTAATTATAAATGAAAATCATAAAGGTAGTTGATAAAATCAACTACCTTTATTTTTTGAAATTTAAAAATTGAAAATTGATAACTTACCTTCGCTCTAAATTTCACACTAATTATTGAGATATTTTTTTATTGAATTTTTAAAGGATCTTATGAAATCTGAATTTATTTGATAGTAAGAAGCTGAATAGCTAATATAAACTGGTAAGGAGGTAGAAAAATCTTCTATATTTATTCTTTTTAGCATGGGGTCATTAAAATCTTTGTAGATTGTTTTTGGAACAAAAGTTAAAGCATCACTATTAATAACACCATTAACAGCTGCTAAAAAGGAATTGGTTGAAAATAATAAATTGAATTTTTCTAAGTCATTAGTTGTATAACCTAGTTTATCTAATATAGTATTATCGATAATATTTTTGTAATCAACTAATATTAAAGGTAATTCTAATAGGTCTTCAGCCTTGATAGAACTTTTGTTAAAGTTTACATTAGAAATTAGTATAATTTCATCATAACCTATTAATTTTGTAATCATACCTTCTTCTTTTGGAGTTTTTTTATAACTTAGTGATATATCCCCTTTATTAATATAGGAATCTGATATTATATTTAAATTTATTTTATATGTAGGAAACTTATCTTTTAATTTAGGTAAAGTACTGGATAAAATTTTATAACTTAAAGGTTCAATACAATCTATATTAACTGATTTTTTCTTGTTAATATAATCATATAATTCTTGATGCATTCTATTTACAGTACCAATTATTACTTCTGCATATTTAAATAGAATCTCACCTTCATCAGTTAAAGTTACACCTTTGTTACTTCTGTCAAATAATTTGATACCTAAGTAATTCTCAAGTTTAGAAATCTGTTGACTTAAAGCAGACTGGGATATATGAAAATTCTTTGCTATACTAGATATACTTTTTGCTTTGGCAACTTCATAAAAATAATTTAAGCTATCTATATTCATTTAATCACCTTTTTAAAATAATATTTTATAGGTATCCTATTAAAAAATTATATGCTTTTTTCAATAAAAAATCAAAAATAATTAAATAATAGTAAATGTTTAGAAATCAATCTAAAAAATAATAGGATTATTTTGAAAATATTAATTAAAAAAGAAGAGTGATAAGACTCTTCTTTTTTTAATTAATATTTTATTACATTTGAGCTATTTTTATATAGGCTTCTAGGGTTTTTCTAGCAGTTTCCTTCCATGAAAATTCTAAACTTCTTTTATATCCCTTATTAGCAAGTTCTAATTTTAAAGCTTCGTTATTTAATAAATTTACTAGTTGTTCTTTTAATTCTTCCCTATTATTAGGATTAATTAAAATACAGCTATCTCCTGTTACTTCTGGGATAGAGGTGGTATTAGAAGTTATAACAGGGATTTTGCAGCTCATGGCTTCTAATGGAGGTAGTCCAAAACCTTCATAAAGAGATGGATAAACAAAAGCTTCTGAACCATTATATAAAGTTGGAAGTAAAGAATCCTCTATAAAACCAGTAAAGATTATGTTATCTTTTGAAGGCAGAGTTTCTTTTAATTCAACAAGCTTAGCTCCCTCATCTTTTATGGAACCAGCTAAAACTAAAACGTGAGGCTCTTTTAAATCTTTATAAATTTCATTAAAAGCTAAAATTAATTCTCTAGCATTTTTACGAGGACTAAAACCACCTATGTATAAAATATAGGGCTTATTAAAATTAAATTTTTCTTGTATTAGTTTTTTACAGTCATTTTTATCCATAGGTTTAAAATTAGAATTTGCAGCTAATGGAGTAACAAAAATTTTGTCTTTAGGAATGTGATTAAAAAATTTTAAAATATCTTTTTTTGAGTATTCAGATACAGTTAAAATTCCTTTGGAATTAGAAACAATGGAAGGCATTTCTCTTAAAAATTTTTCTAAGTAGCCTCTTCCAGTAGTTTCAGGTAAAACATAAGGAATTAAATCATGAATAGTAACAACGCAATTGTTAGCATAATTTTCACAGTAGCCAATTCCATTTTGAGGTATATGGTGTAAATCAACATTATATTTATTTATAAAGTTTGGGAAATAATAATTTTCATAAAAACTACCATGTTTTCTTGCTGTTAATATGATTTTACTATTTTGCTTTTTAAATTTCTCATAATTATCACCAACCCAAAATAATAAATAATTATTATCTTTATCTATTTCTAATAATTCTCGAATAAGATTTTCGGTATAAGTTCCTATACCAGTTCCATTATATAAATTGACTCCTCTGGCATCAATTGATATCTTCATTTTAATCCTCCCAAAAATATCCTATATATTATAAATATTAAGATTTGAAATATATATAACAAAATCTTATTAATATTTATCTACTAACATAAACAAAATATGAATTCTTTTCATATAATGGCATAGAACA
>NZ_JAHLPS010000127.1 GCF_018918055.1 Caproiciproducens sp. MSJ-32 | reverse complement strand
CCATTACCACAAACAGGACAACGAGGATATCCTCTCAATATACGATTTTTCTTACCCCTACAATCTTCAAAAGTAAACTGACGTCTACAGTCTTTACATTGATATTTTTGATTACCTGCTTTGTCTTTTCCAAAGCGATAGAGATTTTGACTATGGCATCTTGGACATGAAATTTTATTCAATAATTTGCACATAATTTCATCTCTCCTTCGGAGGCATTTTGTTTTTCTCTATATATAAGATAACTCAAAGGGGAGATGAAATTCAAATATCATATAACTTAACAAAACTTATTTTTGTGAAAGTAGGTTATTATGAAAAAAATATTAATAGTTCAAGAAACCCTTGTAGGTGGTGGAGCTGAAAGAGTTCGTGTTGATACATTAAATAAATTTGATTATTCAAAGTATGATGTGGAATTACTATTATTAAGAAAACAAGGTATATATCTTAATTCAATTAATAAAAATGTAAAGGTTAGGTATATCTTTGGCGATTTTGATAGTAAAAAAGGCTTAAATAGAATAATATCATGGAAAATATATAACCTTATATGCAGATTCTTTAGTAATATTCTTGTAAATAAATACATGAAGGATAATTATGATGTTGTAATAGGTTTTTTTATAAGGATTTTCAAGTTTATTAGTGTCAAAATATAAGAAAAATTCTAAAAAAATTGTATGGGTGCATAATGATTTAAAAAAATTAAAAACTATTACTAATGATATTGATAAGGATATTTATAATGAAGTTGATGAGATAGTTTGTGTTTCTCAAGATTCTAAAAAATCATTAATGGAGTTGTATCCGGAAATAACCAATAAAATTAATGTGATTTATAATATTATTGATAAGGAAAGTATAAAATTAAAGTCAGAGGAAAAAGTAACTGATATTAATTTTGATAAATTTACCCTTATAGGAGTAGGAAGGCTGAATATTCAAAAAAGATTTGATGTAATGATAAAAGCCTTTAAGATATTAAAAAATGAAAATATTAATGCACAATTAATAATTTTGGGAGAAGGTCCTGAAGAGAAGGAACTGAGAAACTTAATTGATAAGTTAGAACTAGTAAATGATGTTAGAATTATAGGATTTAAATCTAATCCATATAAATATATCAAAAAAGCTGATATATTTGTAATGTCTTCAGATTTTGAAGGTTTGCCTGTTGTATTATGTGAATCTTTAGTTTTGGGGAAAGCTATTGTGGCAACTAATTGTACTGGACCGGCAGAATTATTAGATTATGGTAAGTATGGTGTATTATGTGATTGTGATAATCCAGAAGCTTTAGCAAATTCTATTAAAAGCTTAATAGAAGATTATGATAAGAGACATGGTTATTCATTAAAAAGTTTAGAAAGAAGTAAAATATTTGATGAAAATAAAGTTTTGAAAGAAATATACAGCTTAATTAATAAATAAGTTATATATTAATTTAGGAGGAAATTAATAGTGAAAATTTGTGCTATAGTAGTAACTTTTAATAGAATAAATTTATTAAAGCAAACCATAGAAAAATTGAAAAATCAAACTAGATCTTTAGATAAGATAATAATTATAAATAATGCAAGTACTGATGGTACAACTGATTATTTGAATACCATAAATGATACTAATATTGAAATTATTAATTTAGATAAAAATGAAGGTGGAGCTGGTGGTTTCTATAGAGGAGTAAAATATGCATCTGAAAAAGAATATGATTATATGTGGATTATGGATGATGATACTTTTGTAGAACCAGATTCATTGGAAAAATTAGTTGAAGGATTAAATAAATTAAAGGATAGGAATATTGGATTTGTTTGTAGTAATGTCCTATTTAAAGATTCTAAGCCTTGCTTAATGAATATACCTATGGTATCTGATGCATGGAATGAATTTGCTGCGGATGGAATAATAAAAGTAAACTCAACTTCCTTTGTATCAGTTTTAGTTAATAAAAAAGCAGTTGAAAAGGTTGGGCTGCCAATAAAAGAATTTTTTATTTGGGCTGATGACTTAGAATTTACAACAAGAATAAGTAAAGAGTTTGAATGTTATATGATTTCTAATAGTATTGTATATCATTATATGAATGAAAATAAGGGGATTGACATAATAAATACTGAGGCTAATAGAGTGGGGAGATATTTTTACGAGTTTAGAAATAAGTTCTATATAAATAAGAAAAATGGAATTAGAGGTTTTTATTCATATTTTAAATATGTAGTAGGAACTGTATTAAGAATACTTATTAAGAAAAATCAAAGTAAAATTAAGAAGATATCTGTTGTACTTAAAGGGGTAATAGCTGGAATTACATTTAATCCTAAGATTGAAAAATTAAGTTAGTTAATAAAATTATTTTACATAAATAAATATAGGGAGTATTGATTATGAAAAAATATGATTATTTAATAGTTGGTTCAGGTCTTTTTGGATCTATATTTGCACATGAAGCAAATAAAAGGGGAAAAAAATGTTTGGTTATAGATAAGAGAGACCATATTGGGGGAAATATATATACAAAAGAAATTGAGGGTATTAACGTACATATATATGGTGCTCACATATTCCATACAAGTAATAAAGAGGTATGGGATTATGTAAATAGTTTTGCTGAATTTAATAGATATACAAATTCACCAGTGGCTATATATAAAGATGAGCTTTATAATTTGCCATTTAATATGAATACATTTAATAAGTTATGGGGAGTTAAAACTCCAGCAGAAGCAAAAGCTAAAATTGAGCAGCAAAAGCAAGAAAGTAATATTGATGAGCCTAAAAATTTAGAAGAACAAGCTATAAAGCTTGTTGGAAAAGATATATATGAAAAATTAGTTAAGGGCTATACAGAGAAACAATGGGGAACAAGAGCAACAGAATTACCAGCCTTTATTATTAGAAGATTACCTGTAAGATTTACCTATGATAATAATTATTTTAATGATAAATATCAAGGAATACCTATTGGTGGCTATACTAAGATAATTGAAAAGATGCTTGAAGGTATAGAAGTGAGACTTAATACAGACTTCTTTAAAAATAGAGAAGAATTAGAAAAAGTTGCAGATAAAATTGTATTTACTGGAATGATAGATGAATTCTATGATTATAAATTTGGCGAGTTAGAGTATAGAAGTTTAAGATTTGAGCATGAAATTTTAGATGAAGAAAATTATCAAGGTAATGCAGTTGTTAACTATACAGAATATGAAATACCTTATACAAGAATAATAGAACATAAGCATTTTGAATATGGAACTCAACCTAAAACAGTAACTACTAAGGAATATCCTGCAAAATGGGAAAAAGGTGATGAACCATATTATCCTGTAAATAATGAAAAAAATAATGAATTATATGCTAAATATAAAGAGCTGGCTGATAAGGAGAAAAATGTTATTTTTGGTGGAAGGCTGGCTGAATACAAATATTATGATATGCATAATGTAATTGAGAAAGCTTTAAGTGTAGTTAAAGATGAATTTGGAAAGGTAGAATAATATGCAAATTATAAAAAATTTTTTATATAATTTATCATATCAAATATTAGTTTTAATTTTACCTTTAATTACAGTACCATATATATCAAATGTACTAGGAGCAAAAGGTGTAGGCGACTACGCCTTTACTTTTGCTAATACACAATATTTTGTCTTATTTGGTATGGTAGGTATAACTTTATATGGAAATAGGCAAATTGCTTATGTAAGAGATGATAAAGAAGAATTAAAAAATAGCTTTTACTCTATATATTTTGTACAAGTATTAACAATGACAATATCTATTATATTATTTATAATATTTGCATTTTCCTTTAATAAGGGTCTATACAGAATGTTATATTTAGTTCAAGGAGTAAATATATTAGCATCATTAGTTGATATTTCATGGTTGTTCATGGGACTTGAACAATTTAAAAAGACTGTAGTAAGAAATACTATTGTTAAACTGCTATCTCTTGCTTGTATTTTTATTTTTGTAAAGGATAGCAAAGATTTAGTAGTTTATACATTAATACTTGCTTTAGCAAATTTCTTAGGGAATTTAACATTCTGGCTATATATACCGAAGATGTTTGGTTTTAAAAATATTAAAATAAATAGAATTTCAAAACACTTGAAATCTTCACTAGCATTATTTATTCCTCAAATAGCAATACAAGTATATATATTATTAAGTAGAACTTTATTAGGTGTATTTACGGATACAGTTCAAGTTGGATATTATGAAAATTCACAAAAACTTGTAAATATGGCTCTTACCGTTGCAACAGCTATAGGAACAGTTATGATGCCTAAAATATCAAATACCGTTGCATCTGGAGATATGAAAAAAGTAAAATATTATATTTCAAATTCATTCTTTTTTATGAGTGCCATATCAATACCGTTGACATTAGGACTTTTAGGAGTAGCTAAGGAATTGTCTCCTTGGTTTTTTGGTAAAGAATTTATTGGAATAGAAAAATTAATAATAATAAGCTCAATAATTATATTAGCAATTAGTTGGTCTAATGTTTTAGGAACTCAATTGCTAGTGCCCTTAAATAGAATAAAAGAATTCACCAGCTCAGTAACTTTAGGTGCTATAGTGAATTTTTTATTAAATTTAGTGTTATTAAAATCGATGGGAAGTATAGGAGCTTGCATAACAACTGTAATTGCAGAATTAACTGTTACTGTTACTCAATTTTATTTTCTTAGGAAGTTCTTAAATATAACTGAACTCATTAAATCCGTTCTTTTATTCTTTCCCGCAGGAATACTTATGCTTATAGTTGTTAGAGTTATCGGAGTATCAATGGAAGCTAAAATATTAACAACTATAATTCAAGTTATTATTGGTGGATTAACTTACTTAATTAGTATATTTATTCTTTATAAAGTAGTTTACAAGCAAAATATCATAAATTATATAAAAAAGATGATCAAAGAATAATAGATAAGTAAGGCTAAGATGCAAAAGAAAAGGAGAAACATTTATAGGTTTTTATTTAAGAAAAATGTTAGTTCAAAGGAAAATGTTTTTTATAGCAATTTTTATTAGCCTAACTTCATTAATATTAATTAAGAATGGAAATATTATTTATGGATTAGAATTATGGGGACATAGTTATACAAATTATATTTTAGATTTTATTATACCAACTTCAATGTCTATATTAGTTTTTAATATATCTAAGTATTTAGAAAATAATAAATTATTACAGGAGTTAGGTAAAAATAGTATTGTAATAATGTGCTTGCATATATCCATAAATGGAATATTAAGCAAAGTATTTAATGATTATGGAGTAATACTATTTACGATTATTGGTATTATTATTCCTTATAATTTATCTAAATATATATTTAATAAAAATAAATTATTGAAGAAATTATTTATTGGATTATGATGATGAAATAAAATGGAGGAGAAAAAATAAATGGAAAAGAACATTAAGGTAAGAAAAGCAATAATACCAGCAGCTGGACTTGGGACTAGATTCTTACCAGCAACAAAAGCTCAGCCGAAGGAAATGCTTCCAATAGTTGATAAACCAACTATTCAATATATTATAGAAGAAGCTGTAGCATCAGGTATTGAAGAGATATTAATAATAACTGGAAGAAATAAAAAGTCTATAGAGGATCACTTTGATAAATCTATGGAATTAGAAGCTGAACTTGAGAAAAACAATAAGGAAGAAATGCTTAATATGGTAAGAAAAATATCAAATATTGCAGATATTCATTATATTAGGCAAAAGGAACCTAAAGGATTAGGTCATGCAATTTTATGTGCAAAAGCTTTTGTTGGAAATGAACCTTTTGCAGTTTTACTTGGAGATGATGTAGTAGATTCTGAGACACCTTGTTTAAAGCAATTAATGGAGTGTTATAATGAATATAAAACATCAATATTAGGGGTTCAAACAGTACCAACAGATGATGTGAATAAATATGGAATTGTAGATGGACTTCATATTGAAGATAGGGTATATAAGGTTAAGAACTTAGTTGAAAAACCAACCATAGAGGAGGCTCCAAGCAATGTAGCTATTTTAGGCAGATATATTATAACTCCTCAAATTTTTAAAATATTAGAAGAAACAAAGCCTGGAAAAGGTGGAGAAATACAACTTACCGATGCCCTTCAAACATTGATTAATAATGAAGCTATGTATGCTTATAATTTTGAAGGAAGAAGATATGATGTTGGAGATAAACTTGGTTTCTTAAAAGCAACTATTGAATTTGCATTAAAGAGAGAAGAATTAAGAGAGCCATTGATTAATTATTTAACAAATAGAGAATTAATATAAAAAAACAATCCCAGTAAAGCTAATTAACTTTACTGGGATTATTTTATATTATCTTATATCATTAAAAATATATTCTCTCATTTGTTGTTTAGCAGTTTCAATATCGAAGGTCAAATAATAAATTCCATCGATATTAGCTCCTTCAGCATATCCATCTCTTGGGAACCTATCCTGTTCTAAATTATTACCAATTCTAGCAACATCTGTAGCAAGAGATAGTATTTCAGTTGTGCTTAAGCTTGTTTCTACATATGGTAATAAGTCGTTAAGTAAAGCAGGATATGAAGTTACAGGAGAACTTAATACTTTATCAAATAATGCATTTAAAACTGTTCTATGTCTTTGAGTTCTTTCGAAATCTCCCCCGGCTGTATATCTTATTCTTGAATAAGCAAGGGCCTGAATTCCATCTAAATGTTGAACGCCAGGTGAATAGATATTTGCTGAAGATGTACCTTCTAGGGAATTTAAATGATTTATATATTCATTAATGTATTCAATTTCATCACTTGTAATTTCTATATCAATTCCGCCTAATAGGTTTATTATTATAGGTAGACTAGAAAAATCAACAGTTGCATAGTTTTCTATATTTAACCCAAAATTTTCGTTTATTGTTTTTATTGCAAGCTCTGGACCACCGTAAGCATAAGCATGATTTATTTTATCTTGACCATAACCATCAATATAAACATAAGAATCTCTCATAATTGAAGTTATCTTTAATTTTTTATGAACTGGATCAACTGTAGCAACCATTATAGAATCTGAACGACCGCCTTCTCCAGAAACTGAATCTACTCCAAAAAGAGCTATGTTTGTAATTTTATTAGCATTTTTATATTGGTCAAATTCCTCTTCGATTATACCCAGATCTTCTGTATTAAGTTTAGTTTTTTCCATCTTGCTTAATATTCCAATAATATATCCGCCACCGATAATAAGAACAGCAAGTAAAGTAAATAAAAGTCCCATAAGTATTTTAAAACCTAAGGATTTTTTTTTCTTCTTTTTCTTTTTCCTTTTCATTTCATTTATGTTTTGATTTTTAGACATTTCTACACTCTCCTTCAATGTATATTTTACCATATTTATTAGATATCTTTCAATTTGGCTGAGATTAATGTAACAAAAATTTTATAATAAAAATATTTATTAATTTTAATAAATATTTTAAATAATATAAAAAAATAACATATAAAAAATCAAAAAAATACAAAATAGATGAATAAATTACTTTTTTTTATTGTATGAAAAAATAATATCATATATAATTAAATAGTGTAGAAAAATTGGGAAAAATATAGAAGGAAGGTTAATATTTTGAGAAAGGGTAAAATTAAAAGAATTGTGGCAATGGCTTTAGTTTGTTCTTTATTAATATATAAATTTGTGATTTATTAAAAATAGTGTATATTAATAATATAAAAATAATTTTATGGAGATTAATATGAAGGTACTACAGATATGCTCATTTTATGCTATAAACAAATTATATAGAAATCTATTTGAAGATTTAAATAATATTGATATTGAAAGTGATATATATATTCCTTGCAAACCAAAGCTTATACCAAATAATATTAGAAATAATGAATTTTATTCTTCAGAATATAAAAATGGAGATAATATTTTTGAGAAAATATTTAATATTTTTTCTCAATACGAGTATTACTCTAAAAATAATAAAATTTATAGCAATATGAAAGAAAAAATTAATTTTAAAAATTATAATTTTATACATGCTCATTCTCTATTCGAGAATGGATATTTGGCATATAAGGCAAAGTTGGAATTTGGAATAGATTATATTGTTGCCGTAAGAAATACTGATGTAAATGGGTATTTTAAAAGGGCAATTCATTTAAGAAAAATTGGTATAGAAATTATGAAAAATGCAAAAAAAGTTATATTTATATCACCAAGTTATAGAGAGTTAGTATTAAAAAAATATGTGAAAAAAGAAGAAGTAAGTTTATTAAAAAATAAGTGTGAAGTTATACCTAATGGAATAGATCCCTTTTGGTTTAACAGTATGGTTAATAAGCCAAGAAGAATAGAAAATAATTCTGAAATTAAGCTTATTCAGGCATGTAGAATTGATAAAAATAAGAATTTAGAAACTTCAATAAAAATATGTAAAGAGCTTAGACGGTCAGGTATTAATTGTTATTTGAGTATTGTTGGAGATGGACCCAATAAGAATAATTTAATAAAGAAATATGGAAGCTTAAACTATGTAAAATTTTATGATAAGCAAGCTAAAGAAGAACTTAGTGAGCTTTATGATAATAATCACATTTTTATAATGCCTTCTAAATATGAAACTTTTGGATTAGTATATGTGGAGGCAATGAGCAGAGGACTTCCAATTATTTATACCAAGGGACAAGGAATAGATAAGTTTTTTGCAGATGGTAAAGTTGGTTATCCAATTGTCTATAACAGTATAAATGAAGGTGTAGAAGCTTTTAATAAAATAATAAACAATTATTCTAATATAAGTAAAAATTCATTAAAGTATTGCAAGTTATTTTCCTGGGAAATTATTGCGAAAAATTATAAAAATATATATTTGGAATAGATTTAGGAGTTGTTTATATGAATATTTTAATTATACCCTCATGGTATAATACTAAGAAAAATCCTACAAATGGCAGTTTTTTTAGGGAGCAGGCAATGGCTCTAAAAGATGCAGGCCATAATGTTATTGTTGCATTTGTAGAAGTAGAATTAATATCATCAAAATTAAAAGATAAGAAAATAAATGTTTATGAAGATAATGGAGTTAAAACTTATAGAATAATACAAGCTAAGCTTCCTAAAACAGGGAATATAGGAACGGCTTTTGCTTTTAAAATAGGTTTAACTAAGATATATAAGTATATTAAGGAAAGGGAGAAAGTAGATATTGTACACCTTCATTCTTGTTTGTGGGGTGGCCTGGCTGCTGTTTCTATAAGTAAAAAGCTAAGGGTACCTTTAGTTATAACTGAACATAGCTCCTATTATGCAAGATTTAAGGTTAGTTATTTTGAAGAACTTATAATTAAATATACTTTGAAAAATTCAAAGAAGCTTCTTGCAGTTAGTAATTCATTAAAAAATATTCTGTCTAAATATAATTGTGATATAGAAGTTTTGCCTAATATGGTTGATTGTGATAAATTTAGACCTAAAGAAAACTTGTTAAATTATAAAGATAATAAGGATGAGTTTACTTTTCTATCAGTAAGTTATTTAAATAAAAATAAGGGAACAGATATTTTAATAAGGGCTTTTGCAAAGTATTTTAATAATTTAAATGTTAAATTAGTTATCGGGGGAGATGGACCTGAGAGGGAGAACTTGATACAATTAGCAACATCATTGAATATTCTTAATAAAATAGAATTTACAGGTGCCTTATCTAGGGAAAGGGTATATGAAGAAATAGATAATTGTGATGCTTTTGTTTTAGCAAGCAGATTTGAAACTTTTGGAGTGGTACTAATTGAAGCTTTATCAAATGGAAAACCAGTTATTAGCACTAAAAATGGCGGAGCAAATGAAATAGTTAGTGAAGAAAATGGCCTATTAATAGATATCGATAATGTTGATCAGCTTGGAAAGGCCATGAAGCATATAATGGAAAATTATCAAAAATACGATAAAAAGAAGATAAGAGAAAAATGTAGTAAAATCTATGATAGGAAGGTAATTGTAGAAAAATTAGAAAATTTATACAAAGACTGTTTGTCGGTCAATTGAATAAGAAACTTTTTTAATATATAATTTATTTATATGAATAAAAATGGAGGTGAAGATTTGATAGTAAGAAAAAATAAAATAAGGCTATTAGCATTTCTTTTTGTAATTGCTGTTATGAGCATTTTTATGCCGACATATAACAATAAAGTTAAGGCAGCGGTTAAGGATAGCTCTAAAGAGTTTGAAATAATGCTAAAAGAAATAATTCAAGAATATGGTAAAGATAATATTATATTCGAAGATGGTATTGTTTTAGAAGAAAATGAAAGTATAAATTTAAATGAGTTATCTAATGAAAGTTCAATTAATTGGATTAGTAGAAATACTGATATTGCTAAAATTAATGAAAAAACATTATATGGAGTATCAGAAGGAACTACTTTTATAGTTGGAGAATTAAATGGAAAGTATTATTTAAGAGAACTTTACATAGCTTCTTCAAAGGCTTCAATATTATATTCAGCAGCTAATGAAACAAATAATTCTGATAGAAAAGGCCAATATTTAGTTTATTTAGATCCAGGACATGGTGGAGAGGAACCAGGTGCCATTGGAAATGGGATAACTGAGAAGGATTTAACTTTAAAGTTAGCTTTAGGTGTTAAACAAAGATTAGAAGCTTCAGGAATAAAGGTAATAATGAGTAGAGAATCAGATGTTACTGTTTCCTTACAAGATAGAAGTAAAGGAGCTAATGATATTAATCCTGATGCTTTTGTATCAATACATTTAAATTCCTATGATAAGCCTACAGCATATGGAATTGAAACCTGGTATTATAAAGATATGGACAAACCATTAGCTGATAAACTACAAGCTAAGCTGATTGAATATACTAAGGCTTGGAATAGAGGTGTAAAGAAGGAAGAGTTCCATGTAATTAAAGCAACTAAAATGCCAGCTTCATTAGTTGAGGCAGGTTTTATAAGTACACCAGAGGAAGCAGAGTTATTAAAATCTGAAAGTTATCAAAATTTAATTATGGATGCTATAGCAAATGGAACAATTGAATATTTAAATAAAAATATAGCCATAGAACCATTATTTGCTGAAAGGATATTTGGAAGTACAAGATATGAAACTTCATATAATATTTTTAATAAGGGATGGGAAACATCTGAAAATGTTATTTTAGCTTCAGGTATTGATTATCCAGATGCACTATGTGCTGCACCTTTGGCAGTTAAGTATAATGCTCCAATATTATTATCAAGAAACACAACATTAGAAGCTCAGCCAGATTTAAAAGCATCTTTAGTAAATAAGGGAGTAAAAAATGTTATTATTATAGGTGGAGAAACTGCAATTCCTAAAGTAATTCAAGATCAAATTGCATCATTAGGAATAAATGTAAGAAGAATTGGTGGAAAAGATAGATATGAAACAGCTGTATTAATTGCAAAAGAAGTTGGAGTTACTAATGGAGAAATTGCATTAGCTAATGGAATGAGTTTTGCAGATGGATTATCTATTTCTCCAATAGCAGCTAAAAAACAAAGTCCTATTTTATTAACTAAAAAAGATAGTATTCCAGAGGTTACTAAGAATTTTATTCATGAAAATGCGATTAATAAAACTTATGTAATTGGACAAACAACAGTTATTGCAGATAGTGTAGCAGTTCAAACAAAGGGTCCTGAAAGATTAGGGGGAGCTAATAGATACGAAACTAATGCTATAATATTTAATAGATTTAAACCTGAGATTAATTTGGATACAATTTATGTAGCATCAGGCTTAGCATTCCCAGATGCATTATCATCATCTGCTTTAGCAGCTAAAAATGGCAATTTTGTATTATTATCTAATACAAGACAAGTTGAAAATTCTGTAAAGAACATTATTAAAGAAATCAAAGTTAATTTAAATGTAGTATATGTTTTAGGCAGCAATGTTGTAATATCAGATAATATTGTACTTGGATTGGGTGTAGACAAGCTAAGATAAAAATTAATCAATGAAAACTAAAGGGTTAGTTACAGATTTTAAGTAACTAACCCTTTTTATCATTGTTTTAGTTTTCTGGCATATGAAGATATGATGAAACTTTTGGATCGGAACTAATATATTTAAATAGTCCAGGAACAGATTTGAAACCAATTCCTTCTCTTATCATATCTTGATTATCTAATTTATATTCCTCTACAGCATTAAGTACACTTTCTTTTTCTAAATTATTATCAGCAGTACTTTCTATTAGAAGTTCATTAGGTACGTAAGATGCTTCACTAGGAGGTATAAAAAATCTACAGTCATAAATTAGGTTATTTTTATATAATTCATAAATTAGTTTTCCAGTTGCTAAATGTTGTGGATGTGTATCATATTTATAACTATGCACTACATGAGTAACATTAGGGAAACTATTTTGAAAATATGTTACTGCATCACTAATAACATCTTCATTTATATTATTTTCAGGTTGTCCTAACATAACAATATTTTCAGGTAATATTCCTAATTTTGATACTGCTGAAAGAAATTCTGCATTTCTTAAGTTGATCTTAGTTTCAGTAGATATGTTTTTATAACGACTCCAGTTGAATACTTCTGAGCCAGTACCATCTGTAACTAATACAATATAAACATTTTCTCTTCCAACTGCTTGAATTGCATCTACAATAGCACTTCCAGCAAATAATGTTTCATCATCTTGGTGTTGGGAATAGAAAACTACAGTATCTCCATATAAATAAGCCTTGGCTCTTCTAACAGCAATAGCATCTATATCACCAAAAACAGTAATACTTTTAGCTCCTGCAATAACACTTTTATCGGAAGCAGCAGATACTAATACTACTGGTTCTTTTAATGCAGAAGAGGTTAAGGCGTCTATAAGAACATCAGATTTACTTAAGTTTACATGAGTTTTATTTGGGAAAAATTTATTAATTACATTTTTATTTGTTTCGAATCTATTTAAGCCAGAAATTCTTTCTGAAAATGCATCGAAACTTGTACTTAATACTGTTGTTCCACCGATTGAATAAGATTTTATATTTTTTTTGTAACTGCTATCGAGCCCGTTAGTTAAAATTACTGGATTTTTTCGAGAAGCTGCTACCGGAGCAATACTCATAGCATCAGCTTGTCCTTTAATACCGTTGACATAATAAATTTCTTGCACACCTTTTATGCTTTCTATTTCCTTTGCTACAGCAATAGAAGTATCATATCTATTATCTCCTGCAAGTCTTTTAACTGACTTGCCTAATTTAATTAATTCTTTTTCTAAATTAGGAGATATTACTGTATTTCCACCTACAATATAAATATTAGCAGCCTTATGTAATTTTTCTAATGTGCTGTTGGGTATAGTTGTATCTCTTGTTAATAATATTGGAGCATTTAAAGCTCCACTTAAACCACTTGCAGATAAACCGTCAGCGATTGAAAGGCCGTTAACAAGTATTACATTCTGGTAATCTATTTTATCAGCAATTAAACTAGCAGTCTCATATCTATCACTTCCTTGTATGTAGTCGACTTCTACAGCTTGTACCTTTGAATTTATAAATCCTAGAGCAATAAAAGCTGTAATAATACTCTTTATAAAAATTTTTTTCATCGAAGCACCCCCTACATAATTATTATAATAGAACATTTATGAAATAAATCTATATTTTTATAAATTTAATAAATAATTCAGTTTTATATTTTTATTCTTATGATAATATAGAAATATCATAAGAATATATTTTACATAATAGATCATAGGAGAGAACAATGAATAGATTAGTTAAGAAATTTATAGAGTTTTCAATTGGAAACGGTATAGTATTGCTATTAGGCTTTATATCCTCACCGATAATAACTAGAATTATTTCCCCAGAGGAATATGGTAAGGCCTCTATGTTTACTACCTTTACTAGTTTAATAGTATTAATAGCAACAATGGGAATGGATCAAGCATATATCAGATATTTTAATGATGAAGAGGAGGAAAATAGGGGAGGACTCTTAGGAAAAAGTATAGGAATAACATTTATATTAAATTTAATAATTGGAGTTGTTATATTACTTTGTTATAAGCAGGCTTCCATTTTTATTATAGATGAACAATCTTTCTTCTTAATTATTTTAGTATTAATACATAATATCTTTAGTACAGTTGGAAATTTTTCTTTGATTCATGTAAGAATGAAGCAAAGAGGAAAAGCATATTCATTAATAACTGTTATAAATAAGCTATCTTATTTAATATTTATTGGATTATTTTATTTTGTATTTAAAGATCATTACTTAACTATAGTTATAGCAACTATATTATCTAATATTGTTAGAATGTTATGGTCTATTTATATAGAAAAGTATGATTGGAAAAATGTTAAGAGAGTAAATGAAGTAAAAACTAGTTCAAGAGAGTTGATTTATTATGGAATACCATTTATATTTTCAATGGCTATAACATGGCTTTTCCAATCAATAGATAAAGTTTCATTAAGAATTTATAGTACCTATACAGAAATTGGTTTATATAGTGGTGCGATGACTATTATAGGATTATTAAATAATTGTCAGGCTGCCTTTACGACTTTTTGGACTCCTGTGGCTTATGAGAAATATTCTAATAATCCAGAAGATACAAAATTTTTTACAAATGCAAATCAAATTGTGTCAGTAGCGATGATAATAATATCTATATGGATTATAGCAGCAAAAGATCTTATTGTTAAATTACTTGGAAGTGAATACGAAGGTGCACAATTTATTTTTCCCTTTTTAGTAATGATGCCTATAATGTACACAATTTCAGAGACCACAGTTCTTGGAATAAATTTTATGAAAAAAACAAAGTATCATATTTATATTGCTACTTTTTCTGCTTTATCTAATATTATAGGTAACTTATTATTAGTTCCTAAATACGGGGCAACAGGCGCTGCAATTTCAACAGGGCTTGCATATGTAGTGTTTTTTATAACGAGAACTTATTATTCTAGAAAATTTTATAATGTAAAATTTTATATGATAAGGTTTTGGATTTCTATAGCTTTAGTTTATATATTAGCGGCATATTCAAGTTTATATAAATTTGATTATATTATATTATTATTAACTATTTTTAGTACAATAGCAGTTATATTTTTATATAGAGAAATAATAATGAAATCACTTACCATTGCACTAAGAAAAAGAAAGTAGAAATTATGGTAACTAGACAATATATATATAAAAGTATTATAATTAATAAAGCTAATATCATAGTTAAAGAATAAGCTATGAAGGGATTAAGGAGTGGAAATTTTGAAAAAAACTGTTTCGGTTGTTATTCCATGTAGAAATGAAGAAAAGTATATTAAAAAATGCATTGAATCTTTTTTAAATCAAAGCTATCCTAAAGAACTTATAACAATAATAGTTGCAGATGGAATGTCAACAGACAATACTAGAAAAATTGTTAAGGATTTAATAAAAGAAAACAAAAATGTAGTTTTGCTTGATAATAAAGGTATATCAGCTCCAAAAGGAATGAACTTAGGGATAAATTATACAAATTCAGATATAGTTATTATTTTTGGAGCCCATGCATATGCAGATAAAAATTTTGTGTTAGAAAATGTATTAGCTCTAGAA
Source organism: Caproiciproducens sp. MSJ-32 (assembly GCF_018918055.1). Classification (GTDB taxonomy): domain Bacteria; phylum Bacillota; class Clostridia; order Clostridiales; family Clostridiaceae; genus Clostridium. The sequence continues at coordinate 8,222 of NZ_JAHLPS010000127.1, read as the reverse complement.
AACGAAGAAATTGGCTGCGCTGGTGGTCTTATAACTACAATAAATGAAACTATTAAAGGAGCTGCTATAGCTGAGGCTATGAGCTGTCCCTTTGGAGTAGGAAATGCCTTATTTAGATACGCTGAAACTGAAAGTTTTGTAGATACTGTTGGTTTTGGAGCTTATAGAAGAACTTTATTAGATAAAATTGGATTATTTGATGAAGAATTAGTTAGAAATCAAGATGATGAATTAAATTTTAGAGTCCAAAAAAGTGGAGCTAAAATTTTACTTACTCCAAAGATAAAATCTACTTATTTTAGCAGAGGAGATTTTAAAAAATTATGGAGACAATACTATCAATATGGTTTTTGGAAAGTAAGGGTTATTCAAAAGCATAAAAGGCCTGCTTCTGTAAGACATCTAATACCTCTTATGTTTGTATTGTTCTTAACCTTTGGTGGTATTCTAAGTATTTTTTCTAATTTTATTAAAAATATTTATTTTTTAATATTAGGATTATATTTATTATTAGATTTATTATTTAGCAGCAAAATATCAATAAAAAAGAATATGAGATATTTAGGATACTTAATTGTAACCTTTCCTATTCTTCATATATCTTATGGATTAGGATTTATTCTTGGAATTTTCAATTTTTATATATTTAAAAGTTCTAAAATTGAAGAGGCAAACAAGAGAATATCTAGATAGAAGAAGAAAATACCATTATTTGGTTGAAGAGGTGTATTATGAAGATATGTTATTTAAGCGATGCAAATAGTATACATACTAAAAAATTATGTTACTTTTTTAGGGATAAGGGTTATGATGTCAGTGTAATTTCTCTTAATGATGGAGAAATAGAAGGCGTTAAAGTTTACAGTATGTCTTTGAAAATTAAAAATGTAAGTAATACTATTTCTAAGATTAGATATTTAAAAAATGTTGCTAAAATTAAAAATTTAGTAAATGAAATTAAACCAGATATATTACATGCTCAATATGCTACTAGTTATGGATTGATTGGCTCTTTGGTAAATTATAAGCCTTATATACTTTCTGTTTGGGGAAGTGATGTTTATGATTTTCCAAAGAAATCGATTATTCATAAGAATATAGTTAAATATAATTTAAATAAGGCAGACATAGTATTATCAACTAGTAAGGTAATGGCAGAAGAAACTAAGAAATATATAGATAAAGATATATTAGTTACTCCTTTTGGGGTAGATATAAATAAGTTTAAGCCGAATAATAATAAAAATTTAAAAAGTAATGAATTAGTAATAGGAACTATAAAAACATTAGAAGAAAAGTATGGTATAGAATATCTAATTAAAGCTTTTCACATATTGATAAGTAAAGATAATAATTTAAATATTAAGTTAAAGATAGCAGGTAAGGGAAGTAAAGAAAGTCAATTAAAAGCTTTATGTAAAGATTTAAAAATTGAAGATAAGGTAGAGTTTTTAGGATTTTTACATCCAGATAAGGTACCTGATACGCTTAATGAGTTTGACATAGCTGTTTTTCCTTCTATATTAGATAGTGAAAGTTTCGGAGTAGCTGCAGTAGAAGCACAAGCTTGTGGTATCCCAGTTATAGTTTCTAATGTTGGAGGACTAATGGAATCAACAAAACCTAATTTTTCTAGTTTGGTAGCAAGGAGAAAAGATGAAGTAGATTTAGCTGATAAGTTAGAAAAATTAGTATATGATGATAATTTAAGAATATCAATGGGACAGAATGCAAGAAAATTTGTGGAAGATAATTATAATGTTGTGGATAATTTTAATTATATAGATGAAATATATAAAGAGACATTAAAGGAAAGCTCTAAATTTTAATATTGAAGATATAGAATCAAAAGAATTCTATATCTTTTTATACATAAGTTATGTAAGGATTATAATTTTAGATACTATAAGATTATTTAAAAAACAGATTTTATTAATTAAAAGTTAGGAGATGAAAGAATGGAACCAGAAATAATTAAATTTGAGGATGTAATAAGAGGATGCATAAGAAGGTGGAAAAGTATCCTTATTTTTACTATATGCACAACAGTTTTATCTGTATTTGTTGCAAAAGGATTAAAAGATGTAGTTACATATCAAGGTAATTTTAAAGTTCTTGTGAAAAATGAGTATGTTTTAGATAGTGAAGGTAAAATAATAAAAAAAGATGATAACTTAGTTAAAAATTATATAGAATTAATGAAGACTAGAGATTTTGCTAAGAATTTGCTAGAAAGAACTGATTTAAATATAAAGGTTCAAGACGTATTATCCGGCTTAGATTTAGTTAATATTGAAAATTCTAATTTTATTCAAATTAAATATAACAGTGCTACTGAAGAACAAACTGAAAAAGTATTAAAAGCTATGAAAGATGAACTTTTAGAAGTAGCCGATAAAGATGAATATGGAAAGGTTACAGTAGAAGAAAATGTAGCAGTTTTTGAAAAAAGCGATATGAGAAACGGTAAGTTAATAATTTTAATTGGATTTGTTGGAGGGCTAGGACTTTCTTCCTTATTATCTTTTGTACTTGAATGTGTTAATAAAACATTTAGAACAAAGGGAGAGCTTGAAAGGGAGCTTAAGCGTCCTATCATTGCTAGTATTCCCAAATTTAAAGAAAAAAATTCCGATGAAAATTTAGATTTTTATAATACATTAGCTGCAGATATAAAGTTTGGAAAAATGACTAAAGATAAAAAAATAATTGCAGTTACTTCATCTATAGCTGGAGAAGGAACAACAACAACTGCAGTTAATTTAGCCTTGGCATTAAGTAATTCTAATAAAACTTTATTAATTGATGGAAACATAAAAAAGCCTTCTATCTCTAAATTCCTTAATATAAGTGAAACTAAGGGTTTAGCAGAAGTAATTGATAAAAAAGCAAATTTAGAAGAAGTATTGATTAATTTTAATAAAAACATGGATGTGTTACTTGCTGGAGAAGCTAAAGCTAATTCAATTGCTTTATTTGATTCCTTAGAATTTGATAAATTGATAGATGAACTTAATAAAAAATATGATTACATAATTATTGATACAGCACCATTACAATTATCAGCTGATAGCAGAGTTATATCTAATAAATGTCATGGAACTATTTTAGTAGTTAGAGCTGAATATGTGAAAAAGGATATAGTGAAGAATACAATTGAGAATATAGAAAATTTACAAGTAAGATTGATTGGTCTTGTGTTTAATTACGGAGATAGCTTTAGAAATAAATATCATAATTATAAAATCTAGATAGGAGACAGTTCTTATGAGAGGTACAACTATTATTCATACTAAAAAAAAATATAATAAAGGAAGCTTAAAAACTGATGAATTAATAGAAAATGATAAGTTTGTTATATATAAAAATTTTAATGGTAAATTTGAAAAAGAAAAAGTATTTGAGGAAGATGATGATTTAGCTGTAGTTATTGATGGAGTTATATTAAACAATAAAGAATTACAAAAAGCTTATAAAGTCAACGATAACTTTACTTTGATAAAAGAAATGTATTCTAAAAAAGGAATTAAGTTTATTGATGATTTAAGTGGAAATTATTATGGAATAATTTATGATAAGAAAAAAGATGAATTATATACATTTACTAATCATCTTGGAAATAAGCCCCTTTATTATTATTTTGATAAAGAAAAAGAAACTTTTATTGCAAGTAGTGATTTATTTAATTTAGTAAAAGCTCTTAAGGAATTAGGAATAATTGTACACTTAGATGAACTTGGAGCATATTATATGCTTACCTTTGGATATATGATTGAAGATACAACCTTAATTGAGGAAATAAAAAAATTAGAACCAGGAACAATTTTATGTTTAAAAGAAAACAAAATTAAAAAAGAACAGTATTTCTTTATTGATAATGAAAATTATCTAAAAGATAGTGAAGAAGAAATTATGTATAATATGAACGAGCTTCTTAAGAAATCAATCGATATGTCCTTTAGAAAAGATATTGAAAACGGCTATAGACATATTGCTTACTTAAGTGGCGGTCTTGATTCAAGAATGATTTCAATTATAGCTAAAAAACTTGGATATGATAATATTACAACAATAACTTTTTCAGAAAATTATTCTAGGGATGAAAAGATAGCAAGAAAAATTGCTGATGATTTTAGATTAAATCATATCTTTAAAAGTTTAAATAATGGTGATTTTCTTAAGGAAATAGATTTAGCTGTAGAGGCAAACTTTGGACAAAATATATATTCTGGAGCTGCACATTTAGTTACAACAAATAATTTAATAAATTTCGATAACTTTGGATTTATTCATAACGGAAATTTAGCTGATGTTATGCATGGAGATTATATAGAGGCACGTAGACATACAGAACCTAATATAGAAAATTGGATGTATTCTAAGACTTTAAAACATAGAGTTGAACATATTATTCCAATGGTTAAGGAAAAGTATAGAAATGAAGAAAAATTTGCGATTTATAATAGGGGAATAAACGGTATGTATAATGGTTCTATAAGTTCATTAGATATTTCTGAAACTTGCGAACCTTTTACAAATAAAGATTTAGTTGCTTATTGTAGTAGAATGAAACCTGAACATAAATATAAAGAAAATTTATTTATAAAGATGATACAAAAATATTATCCAGAGGCAACAAATTATAAGTGGCAAAAATGGAATCTTAAACCTACTAAATTTAATACAAAGTTTATGGGAACTTTTCCTGGTAAGGTTTTTAGGGTTTTAGATACTCAATTTCAGAGATTCACAACTCAAAGTAATAATATGAATCCTTTTGATAAGTGGTATAATAATAATGAAAGTTTAAGAAATTTTATAAATGATTATTTAAGAGAAAACATATACTTATTAGAAGGTTATCCGGATATCGCAAGTGATTCTAGACTGTTAATTGAAAATGGAAATGTTATTGAAAAAACACAAGTTATGACTTTATTAAATTTTATAAAAAGGATAGAAGGTATCTATGAATAAAAAAGAAATTAAAGATCTATTAAGTAAGGGTTTAATTCAAATATTTAGTGCCAATTTTATTAATAAAATAATACAGTTTACAACAGTTCTTCTTCTTACACGAATAATTTCTGTTACTGAGTATGGCTCCTTTAGTTATGCTCAAAATACTATGAATTTTGCTTTATTGCTTGAGGGCTTAGGAGTTACATCTGGAATATTACAATATTCAAGTGTGGCTACGGAACCTTCAGAAAAATATAAATTTTTTGGGTTTGGAGTAAAATTAGGTTTTATTTTTAATATATTAATAAGTGCTTTCCTTATGATATATTCTATATGGGGAGCAGTTGCCATTTCATCAAGCAGGCATTATTTATTTATAATGTCCTTTATACCCTTATTTAGTATAATGTATAATTCCATTCAGTCTTATTTAAGATCTACATTAAGAAATAAGGAATATAGCAGACTAACTGTTTTTAATACTGTTGCATATTTTGCATTTACTGTTTCTTTGTCTTATATGATGAGTGCAAATGGACTGGTTTTAGGAATGTATATTGCATACTTTAGTACTATAGTATATGGAATTTATTTAATCAGAGAAGATATTAAGAAATTTAAATTTATCAACATAAAAGAGAAAAGTGTAAAATTTCAATTTATAAAATATTCAGTAATTACAGTATTAAGTAATGCAATGTCACAAATACTTTATTTGCTTGATACTCAATTAATAGGTATATTTACACAAAGTGAGGAGTTACTAGCAAATTATAAAGTAGCAACAACTATTCCTTTCAATATAAATTTTATACCTATGTCTTTAATGGTTTTTGTTTATCCTTATTTTGCTAACAATAAGGATAATAAGCAATGGGTTAAAAATAAATTATTAAAGTTAATTAAAGCTTTAGGGGCATTAAATTTATTAATAAGTTTAGGAGGAATTATATTTGCAAAGCCTATTTTTTATATAATCTTTCCTAAATATACTGAGGCCATAACTGCTTTTAGAATACTTATGGTTGGATATTTTGTTACAGGAACTTTTAGAATTCCATTTGGTAATATATTAGCAAGTTTAGGCAATGTTAAAGCTAATTTAATAAATGCTATAATCACTGGTTCAATTAATATAGTTTTAGATGTTATTCTTATAAGTAAATTTGGAAGTATTGGAGCTGCAATTACTTCTTTAAGTGTAGCGGTTATATCATCAATACTTCAAGGTATTTTTATAATGAGGCATATAAATAAAATGAAAGAAAATTAATTTATTAGGAGAAGAGGAGAATTATGAAAATATTAATATTACCTTCTTGGTATCCAGATGATGAGAAACCGCTGAATGGAATATTTTTTAAGGAACAGGCAGAAGCACTTGTTAAGGAAAATATTGAGGTTATTGTTTTAAGCATAAATATAAAAGATATAAGAAAAATAAATTTTAAAAAGAAGCTTAATAGTCTTGAAATAACTAATGAAAATGGAGTTAAGGTTTATAGATATAATACTTATAATTATTTTCCTAAATTACAAGAGTTTTATTTAAATTATTATTCTAAGCTAGTTGAAAAGCTAATTAACAAAATAATAATTAATGAAGGTAATATAGATTTAATACATATTCATTCAGCATTAGATATGGGGATTGCTTATGCAAAATCAAAAATAAATATTCCTTATATAATTACTGAACACTCTACTAAATATTCAAGAAATATTATAAATAAGACACAAAAAAAATATTTGCCTTATGTATTTAATAAAGCAGAAAAAGTAATTTCTGTAGGTAAGGGATTAAAGGAAGAAATAGAAAAATATTCAGGTAATAAGAGGGTTGATATAATTCCTAATTTAGTAAATATGCCTAAGCAATATATAAGTAGTGAGAAAGTTAAAAAAGAAAAGTTTAGATTTTTTAGTTTAGGATTTTTAACTTATAAAAAAGGTATGGATTTATTGGTTGAAGCCTATAATTTAGCTAAAGATGAATTAGAAGATGTAGAATTATTTATTGGAGGAGATGGAGAGGAAAGGAATAATATCCAAGCCCTAATAGATAAATATGATTTAAATGATAGAATTATTTTACTAGGAGAATTAAGCCGGGAAGAAGTGGCAAAAAATATGATGGAATGTGATAGCTTTATATTAGCTAGTAGGTTTGAAACCTTTGGAATAGTTTATATAGAGGCAATGAATTATGGAAAACCTGTAATTGCAACACGAACAGGTGGACCAGATACTTTTTTAAATGAAAAGTGTGGAATATTAGTTGAAAATGAAAATGTTGAAGAAATAAAAAAGGCAATGATAAAAATGAAAAACACTTATGATGAATATGATAAAAAATATATTAGTGAATTTTGCGAAAATAACTTTTCAGAAAAGGTTATAGCGCAAAAATTAATTTCAGTATATAAAGAGGTAATTAATAATGCAGATGCTACTTAGAGTATTATTAAATAACTCATTTTTTAATATTCTTATATTTTTTATTAATTCATCAATAAGTGATGCCTTATTTAAGAGATTTTATATTCATCCTAGTTTAATAAGTATTGGAAGATTGTTTTTAAATTTAATTTTTATTTTTGTAATGTTCTTTTATGTTTTGACAAAAAGAATTCATTTAAGAACCTATGATAAGATAGTAATGTTTATATTATTAATAGGTGCAAGTATATTAATTACACCAGAAAAAGTTGAAGCTATAAAAGTTTATATTAACTTTATAGGGATGCTTTCTTATTTTATTATATTATTTAATGTTATAGAAAAAGAAAGAGTGATAATGTATTTAAAAAATTATTGCAATTTATTAGTGATATTAGATTTATTATCAATATTTATTTTTAAAAGTATTGGTTATATGGAAAACTCTAGTGTAATAAGGGGAATACATTTGAGTAGGAGCACTTTTACAATATATTTATTCCTATGTGTATTTGTATATTTATACTATTTATATATCTTTTATAAAATAAATCATAGAATAAAGAAATCAATTGTGTTTATGCTTTTCCTAAGTATATTATTAATTTTAATGTCTAAAAGTTCAACAGGGATATTAATTGTAGTTTTATTTTTACCATTAATGATTTTTATAAATAATGATAAAAAATTAAAGATAGCAATTATTAGTTCGATGGCTTTTTCTATGATTCTTCCATTAATGAATTTGAATTCAAAATTTTTAAATAAAATTATAGGAAATTTTTTTGGTAAAAATCTTACTTTTAGTGGAAGAAAATATA
>NZ_JAHLPS010000098.1 GCF_018918055.1 Caproiciproducens sp. MSJ-32 | reverse complement strand
AATATCTGAAATTTATTCATTTGTACATTAATTTCTATTGAACCGCCGTGTACCGAACGGTACGCACGGTGGTGTGAGAGGACGCTGAATAAAATAATTATTCAGCTCCTACTCGATTTAATGAAAAAAGTTATCATTTATATTTAGATTTGATTATAATCACATTAACTTTTAAAGTTATCTCCTATAATAAGGCTATAGAATTGATAAAGAGATAAGCTATTTATTTAGGAGGAGATTTTATGGAAAGAAAAATTAGATTAAAAGATAATATTTATTCAGTAGGAGTTATAGACGATAGAAAAGTACCATTTCATAGACTAATATTAGAACAAGGAACAACATACAACAGCTATTTATTAGAAACAGAAAAACCAACAATAATAGATACAGTAGATATAATGTTTACAAAGCAATATATAGAAAATTTAAAAAAGATTATTGATTTAAAGAAAATACAATATATAGTTATAAATCATACAGAACCTGATCATTCTGGAGCTTTAGGCGGATTAGCAAGACAAGCTACTAATGCAACAATAATTTGTAGTGAAAAAGCTGTATATCATATAAAGGAATTATACAAACTACATGATAGAAACTTTTTAGTTGTAAAAGATAGAGATACTGTTGATATTGGTGGAAAAACATTGTTATTTAGAATGACACCATATCTTCATACAGAGGAAACAATGATTACTTACTGCATTGAAGATAAAATATTATTCCCTTGTGATGTATTTAGTACACATTTATCAGCCAATGAGACCTTTGACAGCAAGACAGATATGGATATTACAGAAGCATTTACAGTATATTATGATCTTATAATGTCACCACATAAAAAATATGTAAGACCATTAATTTCTGCATTAAAAGAATTAGAAATTGAAATGATAGCACCATCTCACGGATATGTATTAGATCAAAATATAGAAAAATATATCAGTATATATGATGAGAGAAGTAGGCAAACTAAGAAAGGAAAAAAAGCTGCTATAGTATATACAACAATGACAAATTCAACAAAAGCTATTGCAGAGAAGTTTAAGAAGGATCTTGAAGCTGAAGATATAGAAGTAGCTATATTTAATGCTGATAAGAGCGAAGAAAGTGATATTATAGAAGCCATTAGAAATTCAGATGCATTGCTATTTGGTACTTCAACAAGATATGGTGATTTAATAGGATCCATTGAAAATATTTTAAAGAAGTTAAAGGATATGAATTTAGAAGGTAAAGTAGCTGCTGCATTTGGCTCCTTTGGATGGAGTGGAGAACCTATAGAAATAATTCAGGATTACTTAAATGAAACTAATGCAAAGGTATTAAGCACTTCCTCAATAATAAAGTCTACTGGTATGATTGAAGTTAATTTCCCAGTAAGAGTAAGATTCTCTCTTAATGAAGAATCTAAGAAGGATGTAGAAAAGGCAGCAGATTATATAAGTTCAATATTATAAAATATAGCATTGCAAATCTAAGGAAAATGTTGTTAAATTAAATTAAATATATTTGATAATATATTTAATAATAGAAACCATTGTAGGAGGTATTGAGCATGAAAAAATTTATATGTGATGTTTGTGGATACATTTATGATCCAGAACTAGGAGATCCAGATAATGGAGTAGAACCAGGAACTTCCTTTGAAGATGTTCCAGAAGATTGGTTATGTCCACTTTGTGGAGTTGGTAAAGACGAATTCTCAGAATTAGAAGAGTAATTAATTTAATGAATTTTGAATTACCATATTAAAAATATAAATGGATTTAAAAATCTCTGATTATTATATATATAATTATCAGAGGTTTTTTGTTTATATTTTATAAGTAAAAATAAATTGACAAGAAATATTGTTAGAGTTATAATTCTCTATAATAAAGGGCTGATATTGTATATTTGTTAATACTCTAGCCTTCTAAGCTGGAAAGGTGGGTTCACTTCCCACTATTTCCTCCAAATGATGGGATATCGCCAAGTGGTAAGGCACCACATTCTGACTGTGGCATTCGTAGGTTCGAATCCTACTATCCTAGCCAATCTTTATTATTTTTAAATATGTTTTAATTTAAGATGAACAAGTTATTAATAAAAAAATATATTGACAATTTATCAGCTGTAAATATATAATATAAAATAAGTAATCTAAAACTAAATAACTTTTTATCTAAAGACGGAGGGACTGGCCCTGTGAAGTCTAGCAACCAAAATTATTAAGCGAAATTAGGATGATTTTTGGTGCTAAATTCTACAGGTTAACTACGTCTAAAAGATAGAAAGTTTAATGTGTTTATTACACTGCTTTCTTATTTTTTAGGAAAGCAGTTTTTTTATTTTTAAATAAAAAGGAGGGGGAAAGGTGATAGAATTAAAAAATTTATACAAAAGTTATACTACAAAAGCTGGCAAAGTAGAGGCAGTAAAAGATGTAACACTAAAGATTAATAAGGGAGATATTTATGGAATTATAGGCTTTAGTGGAGCTGGTAAATCGACCCTTGTTAGATGCATAAACCTTCTTGAAAAGCCAAATAAAGGACAAGTTATTATAGATGGTAAGAATCTTGTAACTTTATCAAATAAGGAACTTAGGAAAGAAAGAAAAAAGATAGGCATGATATTTCAACATTTTAATCTTATGAAATCAAGAACGGTATTTGAAAATATAGCTTACCCATTAAGGGGGAGTGGATTGTCTAAGGAAGAAATAAGAGGGAAAGTTTTATCTCTATTAAAACTTGTTGAACTGGAGGATAAGGAAAGTGCATATCCATCTCAATTAAGCGGCGGTCAAAAACAAAGAGTAGGAATTGCAAGGGCCTTAGCTAATGATCCAAAGGTTCTACTTTGTGATGAAGCAACTAGTGCCTTAGATCCACAGACAACGAAATCAATACTAAGGCTTTTAAAGGAAGTAAATAAAAAGCTTAATTTAACAATTGTAGTAATAACACATGAAATGCATGTAGTTAAGGAAATATGTACAAGAGTTGCTGTTATGGAAAAGGGAAGGATAGTGGAGGAAGGAAATATATTTAAAGTATTTTCAGAGCCTAAGCAAGAAATTACAAGAAGCTTTATAGAAAGTACATCTATATTAAGCAATATTAATTACCTCATAGAAGACAAATCTTCAGTTGTAGAAATTAGAGAGGATGAGAAAATTTTAAAACTTAAATATCTTGAAAATAGTACAACCGAACCAATAATTTCAATAATATCTAGGGAATTTAATGTGGATGCTAATATTATTTTTGGAAATGTTGAAATAATTGAAGATGCCCCTCTTGGAGGACTTATTGTAATTATAAGAGGAGAAGAAGAGAAAGTCCGAAATGTTATTAAATATCTTGAAGAAAATAATGTGGAAGTTGAGGTGATTAAAGATGGCAGAGTTAGCACAAAAGTTATTGCCTAATGTGGTACCAAAAGTAGATGAAATTATTAAAGCTACTGGGGAAACCCTACTTATGATTGTAGTAGCTGGTCTAATATCTTTTGTTATTGGTCTTTTTTTAGGAATAATTCTAATAGTAACAAAGAAGGGAAATATATTAGAAAATAAGCCAGTTTATTATTTTCTAGATAAGGTAATAAACGTTACAAGGTCAATACCATTTATTATTTTATTAACATTAGCTATTCCACTAACTAGGGCAATAGTAGGAACAGCAATTGGAACAAAAGGATCAATGATTCCACTGGTTTTAGGAACAGTACCCTTCTTTGCAAGACAAATAGAAAGTGCTTTAGCAGAATTAGATAAGGGTGTAATAGAAGCAGCCCAATCAATGGGGTCATCACCTTTAGAAATAATATTTAGGGTATATTTAAAAGAAAGCATACCAAACATTGTTAGAGCTACAACAATAACATTTGTAAGTTTAGTTGGGTTAACAGCCATGGCAGGAGCAGTAGGGGGAGGAGGGCTTGGAGATTTAGCAATAAGATATGGACATCAAAGATATCAAACAGATGTAACATTTGTAACTGTAATAATACTACTTATTCTAGTGAATTTAATTCAATGGGCAGGAAATAAAGTAATAAGTAAAACTACTCATTAAAAAATAATAGCAATAAGCAAAATAGGAAAGGGGAATTATAAATATGAAAGCAAAAAAATTATTAAATATAATCTTATCAGGAGTATTAGTTTTTTCATTAGCAGGATGTGGGGCACAGGCAGCAGAAGATGATAATGTTGTTAAAATTGGAGTAGTTGGTGAAGATAGTCCTCAATGGAAACCAATAATAGAAAGTTTGGCAGAAGAAGGAGTAACTGTAGAGCTTATTTCCTTCTCAGATTATAGCCAGCCAAACCAAGCTTTAGTAGATGGAGAAATAGATTTAAATGCATTTCAACACTATGCATATTTAAATCAAGATATATCAGATAGAGGATTTGATTTATCAGTTATAGGAGAAACTATAATAGCACCTCTTGGAATTTACTCAAAGAAAATCTCATCTGTTAATGAAATTCCAGCCGGAGGAAAGATTGCAATACCAAGTGATGCAACCAATGGAGGAAGGGCTTTGAAACTTCTAGAGGCAGCAGGGCTTATTAAAGTAGATGAAGCAGCAGGATATACCCCAAACTTGGACGATATAACTGAAAATCCTAAAAAGATAGAAATTATAGAAGTAGAAGCAGCGCAAACACCTAGATTGTTAGAAGATGTTGATGCATCAGTAATAAATGGAGGACATGCAGTTGATGCGGGCTTCATACCAAAAAATGATGCAATTTATTTAGAAGAAGTTAAAGAAGGTAGTGATAATCCATATATAAATGTAATTGTTGCAAGAACAGAAGATAAAGATAATGAGATTTATAAGAAGATTGTAGAAGCTTATAGAACAGATGAAGTTGCTAATATAATAGAAGAGGAGTATAAGGGCTCTTATATCACAACTTGGAAATAAAGTAAATAAAAATGGGGGCGTTTTAATGACTATAAAAGATTATGTTATAAAAGAAAAGGAATATATAACTTCTTTAAGAAGATATTTTCATCAGCATCCTGAAGAAAGCTTAAAGGAGTATAATACTGCAAATAAAATAGAAGAGGAATTAGATAAATTAAATATTCCTTATCAGAGAATTGGAGAAACTGGGGTTTTAGGAATAATAAAAGGCAAAAAGCCTTCAAATAGAGTATTAGCAATAAGAGCAGATATTGATGCTCTTAAAGTGCCAGATAATAAAGATGAAGGATATAAATCTATAAATAAGGGTTATAATCATGCTTGTGGACATGATGGACATATAGCTAGTCTTCTTGGAGCAGCAAAGATTTTAAAAGGAAGGGAGGAAGATTTAGCTGGAGAAGTAAGATTGTTTTTTCAACAAGCTGAGGAGATTGGACAAGGAGCAAGAATCTTTGTTAAAGAAGGATGTTTAGAGGGCGTAGAAGAAATTCTTGGAGCCCATGTATCATCTGAAATAGATTTGGGGAAAGTATCAGTAACGGCGGGACCATGTTGTGCATCTTGTGATTATTTTAAAATAATAGTTAAAGGAAAAGGTGGGCATGTATCTAAGCCTCACCTATCAATAGATGCCCTATATATAGCAAGTCAGATAGTAATAAATTTACAATCAATAGTGAGCAGGCAGACTGATCCAATTGATACAGTAGTTGTTGGAATAGGACTGATTAAAGGAGGAACTACTTATAATACAGTTGCAGATGAAGTTAGCTTAGAAGGAACAACAAGAACTTTTAATTTAGAATCAAGAGAAAAAACAAACAAAACAGTAGAGAAGATAGCAAAAGATATAGCTTCAATGTATGGAGCAGAGGCTATAGTAGAATTTAGGGATTATGCTGCCCCTCTTGTAAATGATGAAAGAGTTAGTAAGGAAGTTGCTGAACTGGTAAAAGGAATTATTGGGGAAGAAAATCTTATAACTAATAAACCGAAGCAATTAGGGGCTGATGATTTTGCAGACTACTTACTTTTAGTACCGGGTACCTATATTCAGGTAGGAACAAGAAATAGCTGCAATCCTAATACAGCTAAGCCGCATCATAATGAATTTTTTGATTTAGATGAAGAAGGATTACTTATTACAACAAATATAGAAGTAGAATATGTATTAAATAAGCTTAAAGAATAAATCTTATTTGAAATAAAAATAATGACCCTTCATAAAATAGAGGGTCATTATTTTATATTGATTAGGATATTGAGATTGAACCTTTATATGATCCAAATAAATTTACTTTTTTAATGTCTCCAGCTTTTATTTTAGGAAATATAGGAATACTATAAGTTTTATTAATATTAAGAGAAAATTTATTTGAAGAATTATCATACTCATCAGAGACATAATAATTATCTTTTTTTCCAGTACCTGCCCTAGTTATTTCTATATTAATTTATTATTCTTTCTATTAATTATCCAGTCACAAACTATGGGTGTAATATCAGTGGATATGGCAATTTTTGAAGTTATAGGATAAAAGGGAATTCTTTTGTGACGATAATAGGCTGGAGGATTGTAATAAGTTGTATATTTATTAAAATCTTCCTTAAGAGGACTTATTAAATCAATATTAAAATTTTTCCAGGGAAATTTATTTGTAATTGTAAGGCTTTTTGAAGCTGGTATTAAAAGAGTTTTCATTTTATCACCTCAAGAGTATATATGTATAAAGTAAAGGGACTGTGTTAACAGACTCACTAATATAAAATTTTATACTATGCTAAATCAACTTTTCCTATTATAGAGCCAAAGGAAGTGAAAGTTACATCATCACTTGAAGTGATTTGTGGTACAGCAGCTATAATTAAGGTCTCATTAATTGTAACAGGATCACTAGTTGAATTTTCGTATTCCTTAGTTATATAGAAATGTTCTACACCTGATTCAAATCTACTTACTGATAGCTGCATAACTTCGATAAAGGCTGTATTAGCTGGAACTATTCCTGAAACAATAATGTATCTTCCAGAAGCTGTTTTAGGGGTATTAAAATCAGCAGTAAATGCCATAATTTCAGCAATTTTAAATAAGGCATCATTAAGTTTTGGGTTAAGTTTTAATGATTTTTCATAAGCTTCAAAAGCTCCGTCTAAATCTCCAATAGCACAATATATGTTTCCTAATAGAAAGTAAGGTCTATAAGTGCCAACGCCTAAAATTTCTCTTAAAAAAATAGGAGAATCTCCTTCATAGACAGTTTTGGTTAAATATCCATAGTGATAAAATCTAATATCAGATATTCCTATAATACCCTCTTTATTTCTATCTTCAATTCCAGGAATAATCTGTTCATGAATATCACCTTGAAATTTATAGCCCTTTCCATTTCTTATAAGTCTTATATTTAAATTGGAGTAAATATTATGGTCGGGAGAATCTCCAGAGTAGCTAAGGGTTTCTCCGAGAAAGGCATTTAATTTAATATTCTTATTATTAATTAAATTAAGAAGTTTTTCCTTGTCTTCACTTACAAGCTCATCATCTGCATCCATAATTAAAATCCAATCTTTTGAGGCCTTGCTTAGGGAATAATTTCTAGCATTAGCAAAGCTATTATCCCATTTATAATGAAATATTTTAGCATTATACTTTTCAGCAATTTTTATAGTATTATCAGTAGATCCTGTATCAACGATAATTATTTCATCTACAATATCCTTTACGCTTTCAAGACATCGACCAAGGTTTTGTTCCTCATTTTTTACAATCATACATAAGCTTAATGACATATTAAATATCTCCTTATAAGACAAAAGTATTAGTTTTATGACTTATAATAATATATGAGTATGTTATGTTGCTGTGAGTTTAAATTTGATATAATTTATATAAATTAGTTTTTAAAGTTAGGGGAATGAGAGTAAATGAAGTTAGATAAAATACATCATGTTGCAATAATAGTATCAAATTATGAGATATCAAAAGATTTTTATGTGAATAAATTAGGTTTTGAGATTATAAGGGAAAATTATAGAGAGAACAGACAAGATTATAAATTAGACTTAAGGCTTGGAGATGTTGAGTTAGAAATATTTTGTATGAAAAATAGCCCAAAGAGGCTAACAAGACCTGAAGCATGTGGTTTAAGGCATTTAGCTTTTAAGGTTAATTGTATAGAAGATGTAATAAAGGAATTGAAAGGAAAGGGAATAGAAACAGAGCCAATAAGAATAGATGAATTTACTAATAAAAAAATGACCTTTTTTCAAGATCCAGATGGGCTACCGCTTGAACTTCATGAATAAAATTTTATATAAAATACATAAAAGAATATGGGTTTTTCCAAATTTAAAATAAATAAGGTAAAACCCATATATTATTAATCAATTGATAAAAGTTGTCCTTGCTTTAACTGCTTTTTTACTATCTTAATTTTAAATTCTTTTTCATATTTTTTTACTTTCTAAATTTCTCCATAGCATTTTGTCTTTGTTCTTTAGTCAATTT
The DNA here is from genome assembly GCF_018918055.1 of Caproiciproducens sp. MSJ-32. GTDB lineage: Bacteria > Bacillota > Clostridia > Clostridiales > Clostridiaceae > Clostridium. The sequence continues at coordinate 16,264 of NZ_JAHLPS010000098.1, read as the reverse complement.
ATTATGCATAGCAAAGGCATTCTTATTATGATAGTTTAATCTTTCTGCAACTAAGTCAATATTGTAGACATTATTAACAAAAACAACTGCTTTTTGAGGATTTATAGCAGAAGTTAATTTTCTTAACACTTCTGATTTTTCTCTCGGATCTGTTTTAATATATATATGTTCAATAACTGGATTTAAGGAAAAATTACTTTCATTTTTAAAGATAACAGGATCCTTCATTAATGCTTTAGCAGTTTCTAAAGTATTTTTATTTATGGTTGCAGAGAAAATTAATATTTCTCTATCTTTCATGGTCTTTTTTATAATATCTTTAACAAAGGCTGAGCTTGTATTATCTAAAAGATTGTCGGCTTCATCTATAACTATTGTTTTAATGGTATGAGCTGAAATTTTCTTTTTATTCATTAAATCTAATACTCTTCCAGGAGTACCAACTATTATATTCAGTTATGCCTTGAAGTTCTAATCCCTTTACTATATTGTCATTCAAACTTAATTCGCTAAATGATTTCATATCTTTCTCCTTTGATTTATTATTCTTAATATATTATATACATTTTTTAATAAAATAACGATGGTGAGAACATGTACAAATTTTGTACAAATAGTTAACAATCAATGGAAATATTGACATTAACTTTTTAGAATTTTAAAATTATGTTTTGGAGGGATGATATTATGAGTAATGAAAAGGGTAATATTTCAATTAATACTGAAAATATTTTTCCTATCATAAAAAAATGGTTATATTCAGATAAAGATATATTTATAAGAGAGCTTATAAGTAATGGTTGTGATGCTGTTAGTAAGCATAAAAGACTAGTATCTTTTGGAGAAGCTAAAAGTAACAATGAAGAAAATTATAAAATAATAGTTTCAGTAAGTAAAGAAAAAGGTACATTAACTTTCAGTGATAATGGAATAGGAATGACTGAGGAAGAAGTTAGAAAATATATTAATCAAGTAGCTTTCTCAGGTGCACAGGATTTTGTGGAAAAATATAAAGATAAAATGGCTGAAGGAAATGATATAATAGGCCATTTTGGACTTGGTTTTTATTCAGCATTTATGGTATCTAAGAGAGTACAAATAGATACCCTTTCATATAAAGAAGATGCGGAGGCTGTTAGATGGATTTCTGATGGCGGAACTGAATATGAAATAACTACTTCAGATACAAGAACTACAAGGGGTACAACTATAACTCTATATATAGATGATGAAAGTAAGGAGTTTTTAGATTTTTATAAAATTAGAAGTATAATTGAAAAATATTGTGGTTTTTTACCTGTAGAAATTTTCCTAAAGGATGAAGATAAAAAGGAAGAAGATAAGGAAGATAAAAAGGATAGGCCATTAAATGATATTAATCCTTTATGGCTTAAGAAACCAAGTGATTGTACAGATGAAGAATACAAAAAATTCTATCATAAGGTATTCAATGATTTCCAAGATCCTTTATTCTGGATACATTTAAATGTTGATTATCCATTTAACTTAAAAGGAATTCTTTACTTCCCTAAATTAAAAAATGAGTTTGAATTAATAGAAGGAGAAGTAAAATTATATAATAATCAAGTTTTCGTAGCAAATAATATAAAAGAAGTTATTCCTGAATTCTTATTGCTTTTAAAAGGAGCTATTGATTGCCCAGATTTACCTTTAAATGTTTCAAGAAGCTTCCTACAAAATGATAAAGATGTAAGCAGAATATCTAAACATATAGTGAAAAAAGTAGCTGATAAGTTAAATTCAATATTTAAAAATGATAGAGAAAAGTATAATGAATTCTGGGATGATATTCAATTATTTATTAAATATGGATGCCTAAGGGATGAAAGTTTCTATGATAAAATTAAAGATTCATTAATATTTAAAAATATTGAAGGCAACTATATTACTTTAAAGGATTACTTAGAAAATGCAAAAGACAAACATGAAAATAAGGTATTCTATATTAACGATACAGAAAAACAATCTCAATATATTAAGCTGTTTAAAGAATATGGATTAGATGCAGTTATACTAAGTACTCCAATAGATAACAACTTTATATCTTTCCTTGAATATAAGGTTGGAAATATTAAGTTTAATAGAGTTGATTCAGATTTATCTGATATTCTTAAAGATAAGGAAAAGAAAGAAGAAAACAAAGAAGAAAAGGATAAAATTATAGAATTATTTAAAGAAGCTATAGGAGATAAGATTAAGGAGTATTCTGTAGAAAGCTTAAAGAGTGAAGGAACTCCAGCTATGATACTTGTTTCTGAATATTCAAGAAGAATGGCAGAAATGCAAAAGCAATTTGGTGGAGTTGTTGGAATGAGCTTCCCAGAGGAAAAGACGCTTGTCATAAATGATAATAATCCTATAGTTAAGAAGTTAATATCTCTTAAAGATGATGAAAGTAAGAAAGATACAATTAAATTAATATGCAATCAAATAGTTGATTTAGCTTTAATTTCTAATAAGTCATTAAATGCAGAAGAACTTGATGAGTTTATTCAAAGAAGTAATGAAATAATGAAAAGAGTAGTTGAACTATAAATATTAAAAAATGAGTTGTTTCTTAAACTTAACGAAACAACTCATTTTTTACAAATTTCAAAAAGATACAAATAATATTTATCTAGATCTTATAATTAAAATGAAGTTAAGTATTTTAAGAAAAAAATATTCGTAAAAACTATTGCATAAAAATATTTTTCGTGATACTATGTAAATGTATTCAATTGAATATAATTTTCTTAAAAGAAAATATATTAAAATAATTTTCGGGGAGGTATATTAATGTTCAAACAATTACAAAAGTTAGGTAAATCCTTTATGTTGCCAATTGCTATACTACCAGCAGCCGGTTTATTGCTTGGTATAGGAGGAGCATTATCAAATCCTAATACCATAAATGCATATCCATTTCTAAATATAGCTTGGTTACAAGGAATTTTTGCAATTATGTCAGCTGCAGGAAATGCAGTATTTGCTAATTTATCACTTATTATATGTATTGGTCTTTGTGTAGGATTAGCTAAAAAGGATAAAGGAACTGCTGGTTTAGCAGGGGCGGTTGCCTTCTTAGTTATGAATGCTTCAATAGCAGGAATGATAACAACTTTTAATCCTGAAATAGGATCTATAGATACTGGTGTAGTTGGAGCAATAGTAATAGCGTTAATGGTATCATTTCTTCATAATAGATATAGTACAATAAAACTACCAGATGTATTAGGTTTCTTTGGCGGATCAAGATTTGTGCCAATAGTTTCATCCCTAGGAGCAGTTTTTGTTGCAGTTGTATTCTTTTTAATTTGGCCAACATTCCAAGGCTGGTTAGTAACAGCAGGTAAGGGAATAGCTGGTTTAGGTGTATTAGGAACTTTCCTATATGGTTTCCTATTAAGACTATCAGGAGCAGTAGGATTACATCATATGATTTATCCGCTATTCTGGTATACAGAATTAGGTGGAGTTGAAACTGTTGCAGGACAAGCAATAGTTGGTGCTCAAAACATATTCTTTGCTCAATTAGCTGATCCAAATCATGTTGGATTATTTACAGAAGGCACAAGATTCTTTGCAGGACGTTTTGGAACAATGATGTTTGGATTACCAGCAGCATGTTTAGCTATGTACCATTGTGTACCTAAGGAAAGAAGAAGAGCATTTTATGGTTTATTTTTAGGAACAGCATTAACTTCCTTTATTACAGGTATCACTGAACCTATAGAGTTTATGTTCTTATTTATAGCACCATGGCTATATGTAGTTCATGCCTTTTTTGATGGAGTTTCATTCTTAGTTGCTGACTTACTAAATATATCAATAGGTAATACTTTCTCAGGCGGATTAATAGACTTTACTCTATTTGGAATACTTCAAGGAAATGCTAAAACAAACTGGTTACTAGTATTAGTACAAGGTCCCATCTGGGCAGCATTATATTACTTTACATTTAAGTTCTTAATAACTAAATTTAATGTTAAAACTCCAGGAAGGGATGAAAATGCTGAAGATGGTAATGAAGAAGTAAAAGTAGTTTCTCCAAAGGATGAAATAAATAGCAAAGCAGTTCAAATTTTAGAAGCATTAGGCGGAAAAGAAAATTTAGAAGATGTTGAAGCTTGCATAACAAGATTAAGAGTTGCTGTTAAGGATGTTAAAAAAGTAGATAAGGAAAGAATAAAGAAATTAGGTGCTACTGGTGTATTAGAAGTTGGTGGTGGAATTCAAGCAATATTTGGAGCAAAAGCAGATCCATTAAGCAAGAAAATAAATGAATTAATAGGGAGAGATTAATAACAATGGAAGCAGTAAAAAGAGGACTAATAGTATCATGCCAAGCATTAGAACACGAACCATTGCATAGTTCATATATTATGAGCAGAATGGCTGTAGCTGCTAAAGAAGGTGGTGCTATAGGAATAAGAGCTAATAGCGTTGAAGATATTATTGAAATAAAAAAAGCAGTTGATTTACCTGTAATAGGAATAATAAAAATAAATTATCCTGGGATGAAGGCTTATATAACTCCAACAATGAAGGAAGTTGACGCCCTTGTTGATGCCGGAGTAGATATACTTGCATTAGATGCAACAATAAATCAAGAGGAAGAATTTTTAAAGGAAGTATTAAAAAAATATCCAAAGCAAAAGTTCTTTGCAGATATATCTACAATAGAAGAAGGTTTAAGGGCAGATAAGTTAGGTTTTCATTACATTGGAACTACTTTAGTTGGATATACAGAACATTCAAAAGGAATGAATAATTTTGATGTATTAAAGGCTTTAGTAGAAAAATGTAAGGGTAAGGTAATTGCCGAAGGGAATTTTGATACCCCTGAAAAGGCTAAAAGAGCTATAGAAATGGGGGCTTATGCTGTAGTTGTAGGAAGCGCCATAACTAGACCACAACTAATAACTAAGAAATTTAATGATGAAGTAATAAAAGCATTATAATAATAAAAAAGTATATTAGAGGTAGAAATTTTAATTTCTACTTCTATTTTTATTGATAAAATTACATTATTATACTTGGATAATTATTAAAAATTATGTATATTGTTAATATAAAAATAAATTAATGGAGGAAAATAAGTGGACATTTTATGTGAGATACAAAATAAGTATACTCAGTTTTCTGAAAAAGAAAGGGCTATAGCAGATTATATACTTCAATATGGAGATAAGATAAAAAATATAAATATTACAGATTTAGCAAAGGAAATAGGTACTTCTGGTTCTACAATAACAAGATTCTCCAAGAAAATAGGATGTGATAATTTTGTAGATATGAAAATAAAAATAAATTCAACTAATACAGAATCACATCAAGAGGAAGAAGATGGAATATTTTCTTATGTATACAAGTATTATAATGAAGTGATTGAAAAAACCAAAGTAATTATTGATAAGGATTCTATATTTAAAGTTGTAAATGAAATAAAAAAAGCAAAACATATATATATTTATGGAGTAGGAAGCTCAGGTTTAACAGGAGAAGAAATGATGCAGAGACTCCTAAGAATGGGGTTTAATGTTCATAGTATAACAGATTCCCATATGATGATAATTAATAGTTCTATTGTTTCTAAGGGAGATTTGATTATAGGAATATCTATTTCTGGAGAAACTGAGGAACTAATTCAAGCCCTAAGATTATCAAAAAAAAGAGGAGCTAAAATAGTAGGAATAACTAGCTTTAAAGAGAGTAGGGTTAGTAAACTATCTGATATAGAACTTATTGTTTATAATCCTAAATTTGTGGATAAAAATAAATTTATAAATAGCCAATTTTCTGTAATGTATATTATAGATTTAATATCAATGGTTTTATTAGAAGATTATAAGTTAAATGAAAAGATGCAAATAACTATCGATGCTATTTTAAAGAATAATTAATATAAAAAGAAAGACTATTTCAAAATAATTAAAAAATTAATTTATTTTGAGATAGTCTATTTTTATTCCGAAAAACAAGTATTATACATGTATTTTATTAATGATAGAATGTAAATTTTATTAGGCATATCTTCAATTAATTCAGAGCTATTTTCTATATTAGAAGCTAAGGAATATGTAACTGATTTAGAAAATATACTATTTGAATTATAAGAAAACCCAATAGTTGTAACATGATTTTTTTTTAAGATATCTGTAATTTCTAAAATATAATCTTCATCTTCTTCATTCGTGCAAAATAAAATGGCTAAATCGTTTTTAGATAAATCAAAAGCAATATTCTTTTGGAATATAAAATCTTGATTATATAATAGCTTGCTATTGGCATTAGGAAAACTATTATAAGCATTATAAGCAAGTTCGTTAGCATTTCCAATTCCTAAAAAGGCAACCTTTTCATAAATTATTAGATTTGATTTTAGCTTGGCCAGAGTTTTTTCGTTATTATCATGGCTAGAATTTTTTATATGTTCGAAAATAGTATTACTAAAGCCCTGAAAGTTTTTTTCAGGTTTATTTATAGGTGTAGATTTATAATTGGAGGATGTAGTAATTTCATTAGCCAAAGCTACCTTAAAAACTTGAAACTTTTTAAATCCTAATTTACGTACAAACCTTGAAACTGTTGCTTCAGATACATTTAATGCTTTAGAAAAGTCATCTATAGTATAGTAAATTACACGGTGAGGATCTTCTAATATAAAGTTAGCTATTTCAATTTCTTTAGCACTTAATTTGCTATAATTTTTGCGCATTTGAAGAAGGCAACTCATTTCTTTAGACATTAAATAAATCCTTTCTATAGTGTTATAATTTATTGTTATTATACAATAAAAAAAGTAAAAAATAAAATAAATAAAAAAACTAAAAGAAAATTTATTTCAGGTATTGAAAAAAACTTTCATAAGTGTTATATTAATGTCAGATAGTTTAGGGCCTTAAACTAAACGACATTTTAAAGTAAACGTGTACAAAGATATTATAAAACAATTTTTATTTAAGTTCCATATAAATTAAATAAAGAGGTGTAAAAAATGGAAGCATTTATTAAGTTTTTGGAAAATAAAATGATGCCTATTGCTGGTAAGATAGCAGCCGAAAGACATATAAGAGCTTTGAGAGATGGATTATCAATTACAATGCCGCTTATTATTGTTGGATCAATATTTATGATTTTAGGTAACTTGCCTATAGATGGTTATGCAGATTTTGTAAACGGTATAATTCCGGACTTTACTACAAAAATTCTATATCCCGTAAGAGTAACATTTGATATTGTTTCTTTACTAGCCGTATTTTCAATTTCTTATTATCTTGCTAAAGATAAAGAAGTTGACGGATTATCAGCAGGTGCAATAGCATTATCAGCATTTTTACTATTAATACCTGTTTTAAATATAAATGAAACTTTACAAAGTGGTGAAATTTTAAATTTAGGAAGGGTTTGGCAAACAACAAATTTTTCAGCAGGTGGACTAGTTGCCGCAATTTTAACAGCAATAATTTCAACTGAAATTTTTATATACATAGTAAATAAAAATTGGGTAATCAAGATGCCAGATTCAGTTCCACCAGCAGTATCAAAATCATTTTCAGCAATAACACCAGCTTTAGTAATATTAGTAGTATTTTTAGGAATAAGATTATTCTTTGAAGCAACAAGCTATGAAACAGTCTTTGCATTTATTAGTAAATTCTTAGAAGCACCAATAGCAGCTGTTGGATTATCTTTTGGTGGTACTTTATCAACAATTTTCTTATATCACTTTTTCTGGACAATGGGTATCCATGGAACAAGAGTTGTATTTGGAGTAATGGATTCAATATTATTACCAGCAATGGATCAAAACAGACTTGCTTTAGAAGCAGGAGCAGAACTTCCTAATATTGTTACAAAGCAATTCCATGATATTTTTGTAAACGGTATAGGTGGTTGTGGAGCAACTTTAGGTTTAATAGTAGTAATGATAATTTTTGCTAAATCAAAGCAATTAAAGACAATATCAAAATTAGCAATAGGACCAGCAATATTTAATATATCAGAACCAATTATATTTGGTATTCCAGTAGTTTTAAATCCAATAATGATAATACCCTTCGTTATAGGACCAATGTTAGCAGGAGCAATAACTTATTTATCAATGTATTTCGGATTAGTTTCAGCACCAGCAGGTATTGCAGTACCTTGGACAACACCATTATTTATATCAGGTATATTGGCAACTAATGGAGATATAATGGCAGGGGTTATACAATTTATCAATGTAATAGTAGTAGGTCTTGTATATCTACCATTTGTAAAAGTTTATGATAGACAATTAGTTGAACAAGAAAAATCTTTAGAACTTGAAGAAGCTGAATCAGACGCAATAGCATAAGAATTGTTAATCATAGAAAAAATTAATAGAATAGGAGAATTTTTATGGAAGATTTAGAAAGCGTAGCATTTGGAATTATCACATTTAGTGGAGATGGCAGAAGTTATGCAATTGAAGCAATAAGAGAAGCAAAGAACGGAAATATAGAACAAGCAGAAGAATTAATGAAAAAATGTGGAGAAGCATTTACTATGGCTCATAACATGCAAACTGAGCTATTAACTAAGGAAGCACAAGGAGATAAGGTTAAATTAGATTTGTTATTTGTTCATGCTCAGGATCACTTAATGACTGGATTAACAGTAAGGCAGCTTGCAGAAGAAATAATAGATTTAAGAAAAGATCTAATTAAGGTTATTAATAAAAATTAGTTAGAAATTTAAAAGTTCACAGTATAAAATACTTAATTGTTTAGGTGGGCTTAACAAAGCATACTGTGAACTTCCAATTTTATTATTAAGGAGTGAATATAAATGGCACTAAAGAAAGTAAATCTTCCTGAGAATTTTATATTAGGAGCTGCAGCGTCAGCATGGCAAACAGAAGGCTGGACAGGAAAAACTGAAAAAAATATGAACTATATGGATGGATGGTATAAGGCTGTTCCTGAATTATGGCATGATGCTATTGGCCCTACTGTAGCTGCTGATTTATATAACAGATATAAAGAAGATGCAGGACTTATGAAGGAAGTAGGATTAAATGCCTTTAGAACCTCAATTGACTGGTCAAGATTTATTAAAGACTATGAGACTGGTGAAGTAAATGAAGAAGCTGTTCAATTTTATAATGATTATATAGATGAAATAAAGAAAAACGGCGTAGAGCCAATGATATGTTTAGAACATTATGAATTACCATTATATTTATTTGAAAAGTATGGTGGATGGGGTTCTAAAAAGGTTGTAGATTTCTTTGTAAAGTATGCAGAACAAGTGTTTAAACATTTTGGACATAAAGTTAAGTATTGGTTTACCTTTAATGAACCGATAGTTGTTCAAACTAGAGTTTATCTTGATGCAATAAGATGGCCATATGAACAAAATACAGCTAAATGGATGCAATGGAACCATAACAAGGTTTTAGCTAATGCAAAGGTTGTAAAATTATTTAAAGAATTAGGTTTGGAAGGTAAGATTGGAGCTATATTAAATCCGGAAGTTACTTATCCAAGATCAAGTGCAGAGCATGATAAAAAAGCTGCATATATGTATGATTTATATTTTAATAGAGTATTTATGGATCCTATGTTAAAGGGAGAATATCCACAGGATTTAATTGAAGATTTAAAAAAGCACAATTGTATGTTTGATTATACTGAAGAAGAATTAGAAATAATTAAAAACAATACTATTGAATTCTTAGGATTAAATCTATACTATCCACATAGAGTAAAGGCTAGATCAACAGCATGGAATGAAGAAATACCTTTCCATCCAGCTCGTTATTACGAATTATTTGATCTACCTGGAAAGAAAATGAATCCTTTCAGGGGCTGGGAGATATATCCTAAAATAATATACGATATTGGTATAAGACTTAAAGAAGAATATAACAATGTAGAGTGGATTGTAGCAGAAAGCGGAATGGGAGTTCAAAATGAAGCTCAATATAAAAATGAAGATGGACAAATTCAAGATGATTATAGAATTGAATATATATCACAACATTTATATTGGACTTTAAAAGCAATAGAAGATGGATCTAATTGCAAGGGATATATGTTATGGGCTTTCATGGATAATGTTTCACCACAAAATGCATTTAAAAATAGATATGGGTTAGTAGAAGTTAATTTAGAGGATAATAGAAATAGAAGAATTAAAAAATCTGGAAATTGGTACAAGAAAGTACAAGATAATAGAAGCTTTGAAGTAGAAATATTTGAAAATGAATATAAATAATAATGATAGAAACAATAGGAGTGATTAAATATGCAAAAAATTTTATTAGTTTGTTCAGCAGGAATGTCAACAAGTTTATTAGTAACAAAGATGGAAAAAGAAGCTGAGAAGAGAGGATTAGATACTAAGATTTGGGCAGTATCAACAGATGCAGCTTTAAGAAATATGGAAGAAGCAGATGTAGTTCTATTAGGACCACAAATAAGATTTATGTTAAATGATATGAAGAGTAAGGGAGAAAAGTATGGTTTAAATGTTGAAGTTATTCCATCAGTAGATTATGGAATGTGTAATGGGGCTAAAGTTTTAGATTTAGCATTAAAATTAATAAAGAAATAATAAATGAAAATAGTGTCTTTATATTAAAAGACACTATTTTTATAAAATAGGAGGAGAAAAATGAGTAATTTTCAAAAAGTAAGAGAAGTAGCTTATGAAATGGATAGTTTAAGGATGGGGATGGGCTGGAAGAAAGAGGACTTAGAAAAGAAGCAGATAATAATAGAAAGCAGTTATGGAAAAAGCCATCCAGGAAGTGCTCATTTAAATAGAGTTTCAAGACTATGTAGTGAAGTTATTTTAAATGAGGGAGGATATCCAGCGGATTATTATGTAACTGATATTTGCGATGGACAAGCTCAAGGCCATGATGGAATAAATTATTCATTAGCCTCTAGGGAAATGATTGCAAATATGATTGAAATACATGTAAATGCAACAGCTTTTGATGGGGGAATATTTATTGCAAGCTGCGATAAATCAGTTCCAGCTCATTTAATGGGAATGGCAAGAACTAATATACCATCTATTTTTATTCCTGGAGGAGTAATGAGAGCAGGAGAAGGTGGTTTAACATTAAATCAAATAGGTACTTATGCTGCTATGTATAAGAGAAATGAGATTACAAAAGAACAATATGAAGAGTATAAGGAAAAAGCGTGTCCATCATATGGAGCATGTTCTTTTTTAGGAACTGCTATTACCATGCAGTTATTAAGTGAAGCCTTAGGGTTAGCATTACCAGGCTCAGCAGCAATAGCTGCAGCTAGTCCTGAGCATGAAGAATATATTAAGAAAGCTGCAGAGACAGTATTAAATTTAGTTGAGAAAAATATAACTCCAAAAGATATATTAACTAAAGAAGCATTTGAAAATGCAATAATAGTACATGCAGCAATTGGAGGGTCAAGTAATTCACTCCTTCATATACCTGCTATTGCAAATGAAGTAGGAATAAAAATTACTGCTGAAGATTTTGATAGAATTCATAGAAAAGTTCCATATATACTAAATGTAAGACCAAGCGGAAAGTATCCTGCAGATTGTTTAAGCTATATAGGAAGATTACCGGGAATAATGCTAGAATTAAGAGACTATTTACACCTAGATTGTATGACTGTTACAGGAAAAACATTAGGTGAAAATTTAGATGAATTTGAGAAAAATTTTGTTAAAAATGACCCTTATGGTGATATATTATTTACAGTAGAAAAGCCTATAAATAAAGAAGGGTCCTTAGCAGTTCTTAAGGGAAATTTAGCACCATTAGGCTGTGTAATAAAACATTCAGCAATTCAAAAATCTCAATGGAAACAAAGGTTAAGAGCTGTAGTTTTTGACTGTGAAGAAGATGCATATAATGCAGTTATTAATAAAGATATAAAAGCTGGAGATGCTGTTATTATAAGATATGAAGGACCAAAGGGAACTGGAATGCCAGAAATGTTTTATACAACAGAAGCAATTTCATCTGATCCAGAATTAAATAGTACTGTTGCTTTAATAACAGATGGAAGATTTTCAGGGGCAACTAGGGGACCAGCTATAGGTCATGTATCACCAGAAGCCTTTTCAGGAGGACCAATAGCATATATAGAAAATGGTGATATTATTGAAATTGACATAGAAAATAGAGCTATTAATATAGTAGATATAGACAATAAAAATCTTACTATAAATGAAGTCAATGCTATTTTAGAAAAAAGAAAACTAGAGAAAAAGTTAAAAGGAAGTAAATATAGCAAAGGGCTTTTAGGAAATTATTGCAAGAATGCAGTTTCAGGAATAGAAGGAGCATATATAAAAAATAACTAATTTAATAGAATTTAAAAAGAAGATTGTTTTCAATCTTCTTTTTTTATAATCTATTTTTTTCTTAATTTAGCTTCTATAATTTTATATAAAAAATTAAAAAAAATATTGATCTTTACGCTACGTTATACTTTATCATTATAATTGTTAGGAGGTAATGATATGGAATATACAATTAACAAATTAGCACAGATGGCAGGAGTAAGTACTAGAACATTAAGATATTATGATGAAATAGGCCTATTGAAACCTTGTAGAGTTAACTCTTCAGGCTATAGAATTTATGGAGAGAAAGAAGTGGACTTACTTCAGCAAATTATGCTTTATAGATCAATGGATATAAAGTTAGAAGATATAAAAGAAATTATTTATAATAAGGATTTTGATATAAATAAATCCTTAATTGAGCACAGAGAAAGACTTATCTCCAGACGAAATCAATTAGATTTGCTTATTAAGACAGTAGAAAAAACAATACAATATAATAAAGGAGAGATAAAAATGACAAATAGAGAAAAATTTGAAGGATTTAAAAAGCAAGTTTTAGAAGAAAACGAAAGAAAATATGGTAAAGAAATTAGGGAAAAATATGGTGAAGAAACTATAGAGGAATCTAATAAAAAGTGGATGAATATGACTGAAGAAGATTTTAATAAAATGAAGAATATTGAAAAAGAAATGTTTGAAGCTTTAAAGGAAGTTATCAAAACAAAGGATTTAGAATCACAAGCAGCGAAAGAGGTTTATGAAAGGCATAAGGAATGGTTAACTTTTTCATGGCCAAATTATTCTGCTGAAGCGCATATGGGCTTAGCAGAAATGTATCTTGCAGATGAAAGATTTGCAAAATATTATAATAATGCAGCTGAATCAATTGAAGCGACAGAAGTTTTAAGAGATTGTATAGTTAAATACGCAAAATAATTTTATTAGATATTTAAGTTAATATTGAAGCTTAAGGTATGTTTTGTTAGTATAGACCTATAAGGGGGAATGAATTTATGAAATTAATTGTAAATGCTGATGACTTTGGCTTTAGTAAAGCAGTAAACTATGGTATAATTGAAGCTCATAAAACTGGAATTATAACTAGTACTACTATAATGGCTGGTATGCCGGCTTTTGACCATGCAGTAGAACTTCTTAAAGAAAATCCTGAATTAGGATGTGGAGTTCATTTAACTCTGAGTGCTTATAAGCCAGTTTTAAAAACTCATAAAACCATAGTAGATGAGGAAGGAAATTTTGATAGGAAATTACTAACAAAGCAGGATTTTAATAAGATAGACTTAAATGAAGTATTTGGAGAATTTTGTGCACAAATTGAGAAGGTTAGATCAAAGGGAATTAATATTACTCATTTAGATTCTCATCATCATGTTCATACCTTTGAATTTTTAAAACCTGTTATAGAAGAAATTTTAAAGAAGTATAAGCTTCCAATAAGGGGCGGTTTAAATTATAAACTAGATTATGACATGGTAGTGCCTTTTGAAGGTGCTTTTTATGATGAAGCTGTTTCAGTTGAATCTTTTGAAAGAATAATAGATAAAAACTATGAATTAGTAGAAGTAATGTCTCACCCTGCTTATGTAGATTTATTTTTATTAAAGAACAGTTCCTATAATTTAAAAAGATTAGAAGAATTAGAAGTTATTACTTCACAAGAATTAAAGGAATTTTTAAAAGAAAATAGTATTGAATTAATAAATTATAGGAATATTTAATATAGTTAATAATACAGTTGATGGGAGTTTTAGTTATAAAAATTCCTAATCAACTGTTTTTTTATATATAATTAAAGATAGTAGAGAATTTTTGATAGAGGTAAGTGAAAATTTATGGGGCGAAAAGATAAGGTTATAAAAGAAGAAATATCAAAGGGAAAATTAATAGATAAAAGGGAATTAGGATATTATTCAACTCCAGATTATATATGTAATTACATAGCAGAAAGACTATTTTCTATAAATAATAAAGGAAAGAGTGTTTTTGATCCCTGCTGTGGAAGGGAGGAAATGTTAAGACCTTTTATAAATAAAAATATTAAATGCTATGGAATAGATATATATAGATATAAGGATATATATGAATGTAGTTTTGAAAATAGAGATTTTTTAGATTTTTATTTTTCAAACATAGATTTTGGGAGAACAATTAATACTTTAGAGTATGATTATTATGTGTTAAATCCACCTTATAATTGTCATGAAGTAAAATATATTAAAGAAAATAAGGACAAATTAAAGTCAAAATTTAAAGATGTTGGAATTCAAAATATGTATCTCATGTTTATATCTGCAGTAATAGACTTGGCTAAAGAAGGAGCCTTGATAGGAATAATTACAAATGATTCTTTTTTTACTGCAAAAATTTATAAAAATTTTAGAAGAAAAATATTAGAAAAATGTTCTATTCATGAAATTACCATGTGTCCAACAGACTTATTTATAAGTCAAGGAGCAGATGTTAGAACAAGCATAATAATTTTACAAAAGGGTACTAAATATCAGGGAAAAATTATTTTAAATAATAGGACTAATAACAAAAGAAATTTTGAAGCAAAAATTAAAAAGGGAGAATTAGAAAACAATAAATATTTTATAGAGGATATAGTATTAGATAAGGATAGAGATAATCTAGAATTTTTAATAGAATGTCCTAAGGAAATTAAGCTTCTTTTTAATAATAGGAGAATAGGGGATATATATAAATGTATAACGGGTATATCTACAGGAAATGATAAATTATACTTATCTAGGGAATGCAAAGGCCAATATAAAGTGCCTTTCTATAAAAATCCAGGTAAGGATAAGTTTTATACAGAGAAAATACTTTATATAGATAAAGATTTTATTGAAATAGCTAAAAAGGTATCTAATTTTATAGTTAGAAATAAAGAAGATTTATTTAATGAAGGAGTTATATGCTCTTCTATGGGAGTTGAATTTTCTGCCTGTAAGCTTCCTAAAGGCAGTGTTTTTGGTGTTAATTGCTGTATTTTATGTGATGAAGAAGAGAGCTTTTTTTTATTATCTTATTTAAACTCAAACTTGGTAAGTTATTTAGTAAGGGGATTATTAAACAGAAGCAATATGATTACTTCTGGCTATATAGCAAGAATACCATTAATTAATTTTACAAAGAAAGAAAAAGAGAAACTTATTTTATTAGGTAGGTTAGCTTATAACAATTCAAAGAATAGAGAAGATATACAAGAAATTCTTAGAGAAATAAATAATGAAATTAATAAGGCCTGCAGGTTAAGTGCTAAGACAATCTATTATATAGAAGAATTTATAGAAGATTTGGTTAGGAAGGCTTAAATAAAAGCAAATAAAAAACAGTCTTTAATGGACTGTTTTTTGTGTTTTTAGTCCTCATACATGTCAAATTCTTCTTTTGTAGCACCACAAACTGGACATACCCAATCGTCTGGAAGATCTTCAAAAGGAGTATCTTCATATACATCATTATCAGGATCTCCTAATTCAGGATCATAAATATAAGTGCAGGAAAGGCATATATATTTTTGTGGAACCATTAATAACCTCCTAAAAATCTTTTATATGTTACAATGTATTGAGTATGTAATAAAAATATGATATAAAACAAAATTATTATTAAAAAGTTTTTGTGATATTTATAAAAATAAAAAGCTATTTTAGTTTAAAATAATAAAATGTACCCTATGGAATAGACAATTTAAAAAAAGTCTATGCCATAGGGTATTTTTATGTATAATAAAATAAATATCATTAGGAGAAGAATGTAATGAGCAAAAAATTATTTACAGAAAAAGAAATAGAAATATTTGAGGAATGTGGATTTAACATAGATATTTTAGGTATGAAACGTGTTGAATCATCAGGTAAAAGATGGCGCTCCGCATTTCGCAGAAATGGAATAACTCAATTACAGGACA
>NZ_JAHLPS010000083.1 GCF_018918055.1 Caproiciproducens sp. MSJ-32 | reverse complement strand
CCGCCGACTTCCTTCAGATTCCACCTCGCGGTGGACACCCTTGTCTTAGGCTAACGGTTGGCACTATCAACCCCCGTATCGGACTTTCACCGACAAGATTACGCCCATGCCGGGCGCACATAAAGAGGATGATTTTCAAAGAACCGAAAATCACCCTCTTTCCACTCCAACTCCAAACTACTAACTGAGTTTAAACTCCACACTCCAAACTACTAACTCCTAACTCCTAACTCCTAACTGAGTTTAAACTCCTAACTGAATTTAACCTTCTCACATTCCACTTAACAAATAAAATCAGTCCTAAATTGGCAATGGCAGTTAATAGGAAAATAACTCCTATTGGTATTCCTGTCTCTAAAATTTGCCCATATAACATCTGCCCTGGGGCTACACTGATAGTTGCAACAGCTGTTGAAAAAGCGCTAACCCTTCCAAGCATTCCCCCTGGAACTTCCTTCTGCATAAAGGTAAGGGTTAAAACATTAGATAAGGCTAACGACATCATTATAGCCATACCGCAAAGAGAAAATAATAAGGCTATTAGATAGTTATTAGTTTTTATAATTCCTAATAAGGTCATAAAGCTTACCCCTATAATCATAGGAAAATATGTATAATGAACCTTTTTCATTGAAAAAATATTAGGTTTTACGCTAATCCAAAGACTCCCAATAATCATCCCTAAAACAAATATACCTTCTACTATTCCATAAATTTCTGAAGGCAAATTCAATAATATCTTTATAAAATATGGAGCTACTATGGTTAAAATAGGCACTAGGAAAATGTTACATAAAGCATAAGAAGCTATAACTCCTAAGACTATTTTCTTTTCCCTTTTTAAGTAAATAAAACTATCCTTCATATCTATAAAGGACTTTATTATTGGCCTTTCAATTTTTTCCTTCTTCTCTACATCTGGTATATCTAAAAATAATTCTAAGATAGCAGAAATAAAGAAGGATAGGGCATTTATTAAAACTATTATTTTTATTCCAACAATTCCATATAATATCCCAGCTAATATTGGAGCTGCAAAATTTACTATAGAGCCTACTTGATTTACTATACCATTAGCAGAAGTTAAGCTGTCTTCCTCAACTACCTGAGGTATTGAGGCCGTTACAGCTGGTCCATAAAGGGTATAACAAATAGACAAGATAAACATTACTGCAGCAGCAATAAATTCATGATCCTTTCCTTCTAATAAAATAAAGGCATAAATCCCAATTACTGCTGAACAGAAAAAGTCTAAATATACCATTATCTTCTTCCTATTTACATTGTCAGATAGCATTCCTGCTATAGGTGCAAATAAGATATATGGTATTGTTGAAAAGGCCATAATATTAGCAAAGACAGCTGTGCTGCCTGTAAATTCTAATAAATATAAGGACATACTAAATCTTTGAATGGCATTACCAAAAAGAGAAATAATCTGCCCTATTACTATAATTATAAAATTCTTATTTCTCATGGTCCCCCCTCAAAAGTTCATATTCCATACAAATTGGATAGTCACCATTTTCGCTGATTTGTAAATTAGCATCTATTCCGTAAATTTCCCTTAAACTATCCTTATTAATTACATCTAAAGGCTTACCTTGACAGATAATTTTACCCTTTTTAAGACCTATAATATTATGGGCAAATCTGCAGGCATTATTTAATTCATGAAGAACAATAACTACTGTAATTTTCTTTTCCTTATTTAATCTTTCTAAAACTTCTAATACTTCAAGCTGATAGGACATATCTAAATAAGTAGTAGGCTCATCCAGCATGATAATATCTGTTTCCTGAGCTAATACCATGGCAATCCAAGCTCTTTGTCTTTGACCTCCAGAAAGATTTTCAACTTCCCTGTCTGCAAATTCCTTTAGGCCTGTTTCCTCTATAGCCCAGTCTATTACTTCTTTATCATGTTTATTTAAGCCGCCAATCATTTTTTGATGAGGAAATCTTCCATAAGCTACAAGTTCTCTTACAGTTAAGCCGCTTGGACATACTGGTCCTTGAGGAAGAAAGGCAACTTCCTTGGCAATATCCTTTTCTTTTATCTTCTTTATATTTTTACCTTTTATGAATATATCACCACTTTTAGGCTTGTTAATTCTTGCTATAGTTTTTAACAAGGTGGATTTCCCACAGCCATTGGCACCAATTATTATGCTTATTTTGCCCTCTGGTATTGATAGATTCATATTCTCAATAATATTGTTATTTTCATATGATACCGATAAGTTCTTTACACTAATAGCTTCCATAATTATTTCTCCTTCATCATCAAATAAATAAAATATGGCACTCCAAATATTGATACAGTTATACCTACAGGTATTTCAATTGGAGAAAAAAGATTTCTTGAAACTGCATCTGATAAAAGAGTTATAATAATGCTTATCATAGCTGAAATTAGAACAAAATTCTTATGATAAGGTCCTACTAATTTTCTTGCTAAATGTGGTGATATTAGACCTAAAAATCCAATATTACCTGCAAAGGCTGTAGCGGTTCCTGCTAGTATTACTGAATAGGTTAAAAACTTCTTTCTCTCCCTTTCTAAATTTAAGCCTAAGGATATAGAAAGTTCATCAGAAAGATTTAAAACATCTAACTTCTTATGATTTAACATCACTACTATAAACATTAATAAAACAATTGGAATAATAACTTTGGCATAAGTCCAGCCTGCCCCCCAAAGACTACCTGATGTCCAAACCAATACCCTATTATAATCCCCTACTCCTCCTCTAAAGGTAAAGAAGGTGATAAAGGCATTAAGGCCTGCATTAAGACCTATCCCAATAAGAAGTAATCTTTTAGGCTTAATTCCCTTCCTGCTTGATAGCATATAAATAGCAAAGGCAGATAATACTGCCCCAATTATAGCCATAAAGGGAAGGACAAAAATAGATAATTTTCCAAGCTCGCTATAATAATTTGCAGTTTGATAAGTAATAAATAATACTGCTGCCACTGCAGCTCCTGCATTTATTCCTATTATTCCCGTATCAGCCAAATCATTTTTAGTTATAGTTTGAAGAATTGAACCTGCTGTTGATAGAGCAACAGCTACAAAAATTCCAACTAACATTCTTGGTAATCTTATAGTTAAAATTGCTGTATTTTGAAGCTTTGTACCATTCCCCAATAAGGTATTTATAACATCCAAAGGAGATACTTTATAAGTTCCCCAGCATAAGGTCGCAATAAAGGAGAGAACTAATAAAGCAGATAAAATTATAAGAACTATCTTAAATTTCCTTTTCTTCATTATCCTCTCTCCTTTCTTGCTATTGCTATAAAAAATGGTATTCCTATTAGGGCTGTAAAAACTCCAATTGGAGTTTCATAAGGGTCAAATAACATTCTTGCTGCTATATCTGCATAGGTTAAAAGAACTGCTCCTAACAAAAAGGAACATGGTATATTTCTTCTATAATCTTCCCCTAATAATTTTCTTACTATTTGAGGCACAATAAGGCCCACAAAAGCAATATTTTTACCTACCGCAACTGCTGCTGCACACATTGGTATCATTAAAATTAAGGTCATAAATCTGATTCTTTCTGGATTTTCTCCAAGGCCTATGGCAACATCGTCACCTAAATTTAAAATATTAATTTTTCCTGATAATAAAACTGCTATTATAAGTCCAATAATTCCAAAAGTAAAAACTAATTTAAAATCTGACCAAGTTGCATTTCTAAAACCTCCAGAAACCCAGAAACCAACCATTTGAGCCTGGTTTGATAAAAGACCAATTATAGTTGTTAAGGAAATAAAAAATGTACTCATAGCCGTTCCTGCTAATAGTATCTTGGCAATAGAATTATTATTTGCCTTTTTTGATATAAAGGCTAAAACTAATAAGCCTGTTGCTAAGGCTCCTATAAAAGCTGCTACCATAACACTTGAAGTATTTATGCTTATTCCTAGGGCATAAAAAATTGCTATAACTAGGGTTGCTCCCTGGCTAACACCTAAAATAGATGGTTCTGCAATTGGATTTCTTGTAACCCCTTGAATCATAGCCCCTGTTACTCCTAAAATCCCCCCTGTAAATAATACAGCAAGGGCTCTCGGAATACGTACATCCCTAACTAACATTAGTTCTAGACTTTCACTATAATTAAAAATACTATCAAAAATGTGAGAAAAAGTAATAGGGACAGATCCCAGCCTTACAGCCAGAACCAGTCCTCCTATTAGAAGTAACATACTAAAAATTGTAAAAATTAAGGTATGTTTTTTACTTTGTGCCATTTAACATTTCACCTATTTCATCAACTAATAAATCTCTACCTATTGAACTGTAACCTTGGTTAAAGTATGGTGAAGCTGGTAATTTAACTACTTTTCCTTCTTTAACTGCTGGTAGGTTGTTCCAAATTGCATTACTTTCAAGCTGAGCTAAATCTTCATCTGTTGCAAGTACAAAAATATAATCTGCATCTATTGCAGCTAAACCTTCATAGGTAACTACTGGAAGGCTAATATCGCTTTGTTCTGGCATTCCTGCTGGTTTAGCTAATCCCATATCTTTATATAAAACATCACCAAAACCTGCTCCATCAAATACGAAGAATTGTCCACCACTAGCTAGGAAGGAAAGGTAACTTGTATCTTCACCGTATTCTTCCTTAATTTTATTACCTGCTTCTAATGCTTTAGCTTCATAATCTGCTAACCATTTATTTGCTGCATCTTCTTTACCAAATACTTTTGCAAAAGCTTTAACATCTTCTTTCCAATTTAATGCTTCTAATTGAATCATTACTGTTGGAGCTATTTCCTTTAATTGATCATACATTTTTTCTTGTACTGTTGAAATAATTATTAAATCTGGATTTAGATTCATAACAGCTTCTATATCCATTGTATCTTGCATGCTGTAGCCTAAAATTTCTGCTCCCTTTAATGTTTCTTCTAAGTATGCAGGGAACTTAGTGTAATCATAAGCATCACTATTAGCTGTTCCTACAACTGAATATCCTAATATAGATAAAATATCACTATTTCCACTTAAATCAACAATTCTTTGTGGATTTGCTGGAATTTCTACTTCTCCTCTTACATCAGTTACTGTTACAGTTTCTGCTGCTCCTCCATTATTTTCTGATGCCTTAGTTCCGCAAGAAACAAGCATCATGGCAGTTAAACAAGAAACTACTATTGTTTTTAATAAATTTTTCTTCATTATAATCCACGCCCTCTTTCTAATTTCTTTATTGAAATTAATTCTCATAAAGTGATTGTATATGATATTCATTCTCACTTCAATATCTGCAACTATTTTAATAATTTTATCATCTTATATGATAATTTTATTTTTTCTGTTATAATAAATTAGTATTAATCAAAAGCATGGATTTTATAATAAGGAGATTATAAATGATATCAAAATCAAGTTCTGAATTTCAAAAATATGTACTAGATAAAATGACCTTTTCGGCCTTCTCTGAAAAAAACTGTATTATATATAAAAATCCTTCTAGGCCGGAACTTGGATATTTTATTAAATACAGCAGGGAAGGCTATTATGATTTTGGTATTGGAGACTATACTATTCCAGAGGACTTTTCCCTATCCTTTGATCATAAGGATGAACTTATACGTTTTGGAACAGTTTATAAGGGCATTACAAAGTTTAAAATAGAAAATAATCCTGTTTCTTCCTTCACTCCTTCTTCCTTCTTTGTAGTTGAAAAGGGAATTAAGGGTAAACAGATCTGGAAAAAAGGCCAGCACTTTCATGGAGCAGAAATAAGCATTTATAAAAAGTATTTTGACGAAGTAGTCTTCCCAAACTTTCCTGACTCCATTAATTTTGATGCCTTTATTGGTAACTATACTTATAAATATCTTCCCCTAGAAATAGTATCAATAATTCAGCAACTGCAGGTTTTAAATAATAAAAATGCTTTAACTCCAATATATTTAGAAAGCAAGATCTTAGAAGCCCTAGCCATAATCACAAATGAAATTTTTTCTTCTCCTGAAAATTCTTTTACAAATCAAATAAATTACGGCGAGGTAAAGATAGGAAAAAATAGAAAAGTTACCTTAACGACTTCAGACATTAATGCAATACAAAAAGCTCATGATATATTGACAAAGGAGGCCTGCAATCCTCCAACTATAAAGGAATTAAGTAAAAGGGTTTTCCTAAATGAACAGAAATTAAAGGCGGGATTTGCCTCTCATTATCATATGTCTATCGGAGAATATACTAATTCTATCCGTATGGCTATGGCAGAAAATTTATTATCCACAACTGATTTAACAATTGAAGAAATTTCAAAAAAAGTTGGTTATAACTATTGTGGAAACTTTGTAAAAATGTTTAAAAAGGTGCACGGTAAAACTCCCTTAGCCTTTAGAAAGTCAAAATAAAAAGATTGCCCTAGAGCAATCTTTTTATTAAAATGTATCTAAAATTTTTCAGTCCTTTAACTTTGGACTAAAAAATAATACCGGAGGCTCTTTACTTTTGCTAATTTACTCTTGGAATATCTTATGTGGATTTAATATATTTTTAGGATCAAAGGCCTTCTTAATTCCTGCCATTATTTCAATTAAAGCTGGATCCATTGATTTTAATAGATATTCCTTTTTAGCATATCCAACTCCATGCTCGCCAGAAACTTGACCTTCTAATTCCCTGGCCTTGCCATAGATCTTTTCCATAGCATCCTTCATTTTCTTATTCCATTCTTCTTCAGATAAATTATCTCTTAAGATATAGGCATGTAGGTTGCCATCACCAGCATGTCCAAAACTCTTAATCCTTACATCTACTTCCTTATAAAGATTATGAATATACTCAACCATATCATTTACACGATTTCTTGGAACAACAACGTCAACTTCATCCATATAAGTTGTAGAACCTTTTATTGCTTCTAAAAAGGCTCCTCTTGCTTTCCAAATTGATTCTTCCCTTTCGCTTGTATCTGAAATGAATATATCTAAGGCTCCCTGTTCTAAACATATTTTTGCAACATTATCATAAGCATTTTCTATTTCTTCTGTTGAATTGCCATCAAACTTTAATAATAAGTAAGCATCTGCACTGCTGTCTGGGAACTTTTTGCCTAGGTATTTTTCTGCATCTAGGATAACCTCCCTTTGCATAAATTCAATAGCTGTTGGAATAGACTTAGATTTAACTATTAAAGGTACAGTTCTTATTGCCCTTTCTAAGCTTGGGAATGGTATAAGCAAACTGATTGCTTTCTTAGGTAATGGCAGTAATTTTAAGGTTGCCTTAGTTATAATACCTAAGGTTCCTTCTGAACCAATCATTAAGTCCTTTAAGGCATAACCTGTACTATTTTTAACTACCTTTCCTCCTAAATTTACTACTGTTCCATTAGGAAGTACTACTTCTAGGCCTCTTACATAATCTCTAGTAACCCCATATTTAACAGCCCTCATACCACCAGCATTAGTGCTTATATTTCCACCAATAGTTGCAGATTTTTCACCTGGATCTGGTGGATAGAAAAAGTCTTTTTCTTCCACATAGGCAGCAAGTTCCATTAATAAAACTCCTGGTTCAACGGTAATTGTTAAGTTTTCTTCATCTAATTCTAATACATGATTCATTAAACTTGTATCTATCATTATTCCCTTTTCCATTGGAACTGAAGCACCTACAAGGCCTGTTCCTGATCCACGTGGAGTTACAGGAATGTTATTATCATAAGCATATTTCATTATCTTAGAAACCTCTTCCGTAGAAGTAACCTTAACAACAACATCAGGATAGCTTACTGTATCACTTAATTCATCATGGCTATATTCCTCATTAATATTTTCCCCGTAAAGAACTCTCTCATGGTCCCCTATAACACAATATATAAATTCTAAATCCTTCTCATCAAATCTTTTATATCCCATAGCAATTATGCCTCCTTCCTCATTTTTATCTGCTCAATTAAGCCTGGTATAATTTCATATAAATCTCCCACTATGCCATAATGAGCAGTCTTAAATATTGGAGCATTTTCATCCTTATTAATTGCAATAATATTTTCAGCATTATTCATGCCTGCTGTAAATTGTACAGCTCCTGATACTCCACAAGTTATAATTAATTTTGGCCTTACTGTTCTTCCACTTAAGCCAACTTGTCTCTTAACTTCCATCCATCCATTTTCAGCTAATGGTCTTGTACAAGCAACCTGTCCACCTAGTAATTCTGCAAGTTCATCTATCATTTTTAAGTCTTCTTCCTTCTTAATTCCACGGCCTGCAACAATTAAAACATCTGAAGCTTCTATAAATTCTTCCTTTTCCTTTGGAATAATATCTAATACTTTAATATTTGATATAAGCTTTTCAGGCTCTATACTACATTCAACTATTTCTCCAGCTTCCTCGCTATTTCTCTTAGGAGCATTCATAACCTTGTAACGAACAGTTGCAAGCTGAGGTCTATGATTTGGCGTTACAATTTGGGCCATTATATTTCCACCAAAAGCTGGTCTAATTTGAACTAAATCTGTATCTTCAGTCATATCAAGAATTGTACAATCTGCTGTAAGTCCAGTCTTAAGTCTAGCAGCAAGTCTTGGAGCTAATTGACGGCCTACTGGAGTTGCTCCCACTAATATTGCAGTTGGCTTAAGCTTATTTACAAAATCCTCAAAGGAAGCAGTATAAGTTTCAATATTAAAACGAGCTAAATTTTTATCATCATAAATAAATACCTTATCTACTCCATAATGTAGAACTTCGCGGCATTTATCTTTTATATCATTTCCAAGCATAAGGGCATAAACAGGATGATTAACTTTTGCAGCTAACTCCTTTGCCTTTCCAATAAGTTCATAAGTAACCGGATGAATTTCCCCATCAATATGGTCTACATACACTGCTATTCCCTTCCAAAGACTCTTATCTATTGATGGCTTTTCTTCTTCCACAAATTCAAAGGCACCCTCTGGACCCTTTCTTACGCATAGCTTACACATTTTGCAGCCTGAATTTATTTGAAGTTTTCCCTCTACTTCTTCCATTGCTCCAAAAGGACATATTTTCATTACCTCTTGAATCTTTCCAATTTTATCTTGATTTACTACAAGCTTACCCATTGCTTTTACCTCCTTATAGGAATTTTAATTCCTCTAATTTATCTGCTAATTTATTTGTAAGATCTACAGAAGCACCCTTCCATATTTCCTGATGATCGTTTACAGCTGGTGGAAAGATACGTTGTACCTGAGTTGGTGAACCACTTAAGCCATAATGCTTTTCATCCTTATCATCTAAATCATTAAAAGTGATAATCTTAATTTCACGGTCTTTAGTTTGCTGTTTCTTTACATAGGAAGGAAGCCTTGGCATAAAAATATCCTTATCTACTGCAAGAAGACATGGATAAGTAACCTTTACTAGTTCTAAATCATCACTCATATCCATTTCTACAGTAATGCTTTCATCTTCTACCTTTACAATCTTACTAACATTACATACGCTAGGTATTTTAAGCCATTCTGATATTTCTGGCCCAACTTGAGCTGTATCTCCATCTGTAGTCTGTTTTCCACATAAAATTAAATCAAAATCTCCCAACTTTTTAATTCCCTGGGCAATTGTATAGCTGGTTGCTAAAACGTCTGCTCCCCCAAATTTTCTATCTGAAATTAAAGCTCCATTATCAACTCCCATGGCAAAGGCTTCTTTTATTACGCTGGCAGCTTGATTTGGTCCCATGGAAATAACAGTAATGCTGCCCCCCTTTTCTTCTCTTATTCTTAAAGCTGTTTCTATAGCGTATAAATCATATGGATTCATTTTAGATTCTACGCCATTTCTTTTTAATACCCCTGTAACAGGATCAACTTCTACCTTATTAGTTCCAGGTACTTGCTTAATACAAACTAAAATATTCATATCTTAATCACCTATCCTTTATAAAATTTCTATATATTAAAGAAATTGTGCACCAAAATAACTGATGATTCCCATTAGAATTATGAAGATAGCACAATATTTAATAACCCCTTTTAATAAAAGGTTTTCTTTTGATTCAAGAGCAGTTGCTCCAACTGCAATAGCAATACTTTGTGGAGAAATCATTTTTCCAGCAGTAGCTCCTGCTGTATTAGCTGCTGCTAGCCATGAAGAATTTAAATTAAGTACATTAGCTGTTTCCGCCTGAAGTCCTCCAAATAAAACACTTGCTGAAGTTCCACTTCCTGTTACAAAGGATCCTATTGAACCTAAGAATGGCGAGAATAGTGGATAGAAGGATCCAGTCAATTTAACGAACATATCAGCAATAGAAGCAATCATTCCACTATAGCCCATAAGCTTAGAAGCAGCTATAATAGACATTATTGTTACAATCGTTTTCATCATTTGCAACACTGTATCCTTAAAGATTGCACAAAGCTTGGTGAATTTAGCTCCCTGGGCTATTCCTCCAATAAATCCAGCAAGAATAATCCATAAGCCTGGTGTTGAAAGCCAAGCAAAACTATAGGGTGTTCCTCCCTCTCCAGTATAAATTTGTACTGAGCTTTTAAACTGGGCTAAAAAGCTATTTACAGGCTTTACTAAATTTGAAGTTCCTAATAAGAAAATAAATATCAATATAAATGGAAGCCAAGCTGTTAAGGCTTTATTTTTAGATATATTATTAGTTGCCACTGCATCCATAGCAAACTCTGGAGAAATATCTTTCCTCTCAAATAATTTAGCCGCTAATATGGTGCAAAACATTGAAGATACAGAACCAATTACAACGGGAAGTTCTGGTCCAACATACTTAGCTACTAAATATTCCGGAATAACAAAGGATAGTCCAGAAATTAAAGTTATAAGTCCCACTCCCTTAAAGGCTTTCTTAGATTTTGCTGTTAATAATACTAAAATATAAGGAGTTAATATTATTATTGGAGCCAGCTGTATAACAGTATCAACTGATAAACTTGCTACATTAAGTCCTGTAACCTTTGATAAGGTAGTAGTAGGAATTCCTATAGATCCAAAAGCTGTTGGTGTTGAATTTGCAATTAAACATACAATTGCAGAAAGTACTGGATCAAAACCTAAAGCCCATAGCATACTTGCTGGTATTGCTATAGCAGTTCCAAAGCCTGCCATACCTTCCATAAAGCCGCCAAAGCCCCATGCGATTATTAAAACTAATACTCTTTTATCTCTTGTTACTCCAGCTAACATTTTTTTAATAATTTCCATATAACCTGTGTGAATACAAACATTGTAGGTGAATACTGCTGCGATTATTACTATAATGATTGGCCAAAGAGACATTGCTGCTCCTTCAAGAATTGCTGTAATACTATCTAGAATTGGCATTTTCCATAATCCTATTACAATGAGAAATGATAAAGCTAAAGCAATAGGACAAGCTTTGTATCCTGGCATTTTTAAGGCTGTTAAGGCTGCAATAAGCCAGATAATTGGTAATAAGGCTAAGATAAATGAGATAACCATAATTATTTTCCTTTCATAATTTCTTTTAACTTAATTTTTATTCAATATGGCCATATGATTAATTGAATATAAGCAGCGCCGCTTTTAAATAAATAGGTTCCTTATCTCTTCTTTAGTGTATTTTGCCTTACTTAATCCTACTGGTAGTACCAGTTTCCTTAAAAAAATATAACTTTTAGTTTACATACATTTTTAAGGAAATTGGTACTACCTCTTATGAGTAAATAATAACACCCCTTACTTAATATGTAAATAAAAGTTATATTTTTAACATCTTTATCTTTTAAATTTTATATTTTATTAAATATTAACCTGCTTTTAGCTTATTTTTAAAGGATTTAATGAAAACTATTTCAATTTTTCCTTAATAAGCTCAAAATGTTTGTTAATTGCTTGATAAGCTAATTCCTTGTCCCTATTCAATAAGCTTTTTACAATATCATTATGGGATTTTTTAAGATCTTCCCTGCTGTCTTCGGATCTAAATATTTCTTTTCTTAAATCGGCAATAAATCTATCCATAATTTCTGAAAGAGCTTGCAAGATATCAATAATAAGTTTATTTTTTGATGCCCTTGCAATATTATAATGCAGCTTTTTGTCTAGTATAATATTATCTTCTTCACTTCCATGCTCTAATTTCAAGCTTATTTTTTCTATTTCCTTAAGTTCTTCCTCAGTTGCTTGATCAATAGCTAATAAAATAGCTTGAGTTTCTAAAGCTCTACGTAATTCACTTATTTCCTTATAATTTATCTGATTTAAAAGAAAAAGCATTGATAAACTCTCGACTAAATTATTTTCAAAATTTCCTGTTAAATAGTTTCCAGCTCCGTGCTGACTGGATATTATACCCATAAAATCTAAGATTCTTATAGCTTCCCTTACAGAATTTCTGCTGATTCCTAATAAGGCTGATAATTCCCTTTCAGAAGGAAGTCTTTCTCCTATTTTCAATTCTCCTAACCTTATTTGATTTTTTATATAATCAATTACCTTTGTGTAAGATTTTCCTTGTTCCATTTTCTCCACCCCAAAATGCAAGCTTAACTACATATACCCCTGAAATTTTTATAAAAAATACTTAATATACATATTATTATATACCACAATATGTATATTAAGTAATATCTATTATTAATAAAGTTTTCTTGATAAATCAAATTTACTAGAAATAAAGCCATATAAAGTCCAGCCAGCAAAAGTAAATAGGGCTCCTCCCATAATTGCTTCATAACCAGCAGAATATAATGCATAAAGACTAAAGATTGATGCTATAAAGGCAATCAAATTAGTTATTTTTCTCTTTTTATCTGGAACTTTTCCCTCTCTTAATATTGCATCTACAGCAGCCATTGATAATAAATATGGAACAATATTTGTAACTACTGATAGATTTACAAGAAGATCAAACTGCTTAGATAATGTAGGGCTAATTGTCATTAAGGCTAGTAATGACTGAACTATTGTAATAATAATCATACCTACAACTGGCGCATTATCTTTTGTAATTTTACTAAATATTTTTGGAAAATATCCTTCTAAAGCTGAACTTCTAAATACTTCAGCTATAGTAAACTGCCATCCTAAAAGTGATCCAAAACAGGATATAACCATAAGGCCCATAACAAGTCTTCCCATAGCAGGGCTAAAGATAGTAGAAAAAACTAAACCAAAAGGAGCATTAGAATTTAATAAATCAGCATTTGCTACAATACCTGCAATAATATTGGTTGCTAAAATATATATTATTGCTGCAGCAACAGTTCCTCCTAAGCAGGCAATAGGAACATTTTTCTTTGGATTTTCAACTGCATCCATATTAGCAGAAGCAGATTCTAATCCTAAAAAACACCATAAAGTTATTGATATTGACTGGCTTACACCTTCAAAAAAAGCTAAATTATTTGGATTCCATGATTCTATATATAAATCTTTGCTAAACCAAAACCAGCCAGCAACACAAAGAACTAAAATTGGAGCAATTACTCCCCATACCGTAAAGGAACCTATCCTGCCTGTGACTCTTGCCCCTTTAAAATTAAGTACTGTAGCCAGCCATAAGGTAAAAACAGTCCAAATTCCTACCTGTACCGGATTAAGAGTAATGCCTAAAAAAGAACTTCCATAACCAACTGCAGTAATAGCGATAGCTATATTGGCAATTACTAAGGCAACTGCATAAGTATAGTTAGATAAAAAGCTTCCTGATTTTCCAAAAGAATATTCAGCATATCCTCCCATTCCGCCGGTCTTATTACTATACATACCGCATTGGGCAAAGGAATAGGCCAATGCCATTGAACCTAGCACTGTAACCAGCCAGGAAATAATGGACATTGTACCAACCATTGCAAGTTTTGCAGGAAGCATTATAATTCCTGATCCCATCATATTTATTGCAGTGATTACTGTTAGCTGAAAAACATTCATTTTATTTTTCCTTTTATCCATAGTACATTACTCCTCTACTTTTATCTTTTGTAGAACTTTTTTATTTTTTATCCAATACATAACCATAAGCTCTTACCAAACCATCTTCCTCTTCTAAATACACTCCATGAATTTCAGGCGCAAAACCTGGGAACTTATTGATGCCATCTTGCAGTATTGTAAAGTATTTTTGAGCAGCTTCACTCCATCTTTCACCTGGCGCTACACAAAATACTCCTGGTGGATACGGAAGGGCACCTTCAAGGGCTATTTCTCCTACTATTTTATCTAGGGGAACTAATTTAGCATTATTTCTTTTTAATTCTATATTTGCTTCATATGGGGTTATAGCAGCTTCTGGGAAGGAAGATTCCCTAAATAAATCCTGCTGATACTTTTTAGCATTATTTTCTTTATAAAAATCATGCATTTCCTGGCATAACTGCCTAATAGTATAGCCTTGGTATCTGCTTTCATATTTTTCATATAGACTAGGAAGAACTTCAATTAATGGTGCATCTTCCTCTATAAGATGTTCAAATCTAACTAATTGTGATACTAGATTTTGCATCTTGGTTACAGTTTCTGCAGGGGTCATCAAAAATAAAATAGAATTTAAATCATTTTTTTCTGGTATAATAGACTTTTCCCTTAAATAATTTGCTAGTATTGTAGCTGGAATTCCAAAATCTTCATATTCCCCAGTTTCAACATTTATTCCCGGTGTTGTAAGCATAAATTTATTAGGATCAACAAAATATTGATTTTTTCCATATCCCTCAAAGGAGTGCCACTTTTCACCTGGCTCAAATCTGAAAAATTCTATATTATCTGCAATTTCTTCTGTATCATATTCTTCCCATCTCTTTCCTTTAACTACTGGAGGTATAAATGGTCTAAATAAGCTGCATTTTTCTAATATTTCTTTTCTTGCATCTATACCCATCTTAATACATTCCCTCCATAAGCGCTTACCTGCTTCTCCAGATTGAATTTTAGCATTTACATCTAAGGTTGAATATAAAGGATAAAAAGGACTTGTGGAAGCAAACATCATATATGAATTATTAAAACGCTTATGATCTACATATCTTTTTTGACCTTTAATATGCTTATCCTTCTTATGTATTTGAGATGCCTGGGAAAATCCTGCCTGCTGTTTATGTATAGATTGGCTTACTAAAATTCCAGGATCATTTTCATTTAAGTCCAAAAGTAATGGAGAGCAATCCCTCATCATTGGAATAAATTGCTCATATCCAACCCAAGCTGAATCAAAAAGAATATAATCGCATAAATGACCTATTCTATCAACAACTTGTCTTGCATTATAGATTGTGCCATCATAAGTACCCAGTTGAATTACCGCTAATCTAAAAGGTCTCTTTTCTTTAACTTTATTTGGAGCAACTTTTTCTATTCTAGCTCTTAAATAATTCTCATCAAAGCAATGATCATAAATTCCACCTATAAATCCAAAAGGATTTCTAGCTGTTTCTAAATAAACAGGAATACCTCCTGCTCCAACCAAAGCTGCATTATAAACAGATTTATGATTATTTCTATCAAATAAAACCAAGTCTCCTGGAGAAACTAATGCATTTATTGCTACATTATTAGCTGTACTAGTTCCATTCATTACAAAATAAGTTTTATCTGCATTATAAACCCTTGCTGCGTATTTTGAAGCATCCATAGCCGGCCCCTCATGTATAAGCAGATCTCCTAAAGCAACATCAGCATTGCAGATATCTGAACGGAAAATATTCTCTCCATAAAAATCATAAAAAAATCTTCCTGCTGGATGCTTGCGGAAATATTGTCCTCCTTGATGTCCTGGACAATCAAATTGCAGGTTGCCTTGTTCTACATAATCAGATAAAGCCTTAAAAAATGGTGGAAGTAAATTATCTTCATATTGCCTTGCTGCAGTTTCAATTACTCTGCTGTAAAGATTTTTATCAAATTCATTTCTATCAATTACTCTATAAACCATCTTTGAAACTTCACTGCTAAGCCTATCTACATTTTTTAAAACCACAAAAATTGGAATACCAAACTTGGTATTATAAATTTCTTCAATTATCTCAATATCCTGATCTGTCACTACTGCAGCTGCTACGTCAGTAAAATCTGTATCCTCTGGCAAAACTAAAGTTCTAATTGTATTAAAATATTCTTTAGATTCGCAAGTATAAAGAATTTTTAATCTTCTCATTTCAATTGCTCCTTTATAAAATAATATATCAGCAGTATTTATACTTTACATATCTGGAATATTATACTTTCTACTTAATACGCTGTAAAGCAATTTTTCAACATATATTTATTTTTATCTTTTGCAGCCTATAGCATAATATTCAGAAATAAAATAAAAATATGATGCTGCCTAAGGCCACATCATATTTTCATTTATATTATTTATTTACACCTAGTACTTTTAAAATAATCTATTTCATCTTTAAAGTAAATAGATTTAATAAAATTTTAATTATTCAATTATTTCATAACCTTTTTCTATAAAAGCTTCCTTTATTTTATCTAGTTGTATGTTTTTCTTTATTGAAGCCTTTGGAATAGTCATAACCCTTCCTGCAGTTGCTAACATTCCAGGTCTTTCTAATAAAATTTCAAAACCTACACTGGCAAGAATTTCACTTACTTCTGGATTTTCTTTATTTAGTTCATAAACGGATTTTTTAAAATCAACAATTTTATTTCCCATGCTTCACAACCTTTCAAAATAGTAATATTAATTACTAATTATTATACTTAATTATATATTTTAATCTGTGACTATAATCACATAAAAAATGTAATAGGAAATTTCCTATTACATTTTTAATTAAAGGCCTTAAAAAAGCTTCCATTTTTATTTATCATACCTTCAATTTCTGTAAATGGTATTTTAAAGTTAACAAAGCCTGCTACATATGGAGCTATTTCATATGGTGGAAAATAAATATAGAGATTGTCTTTATCAACATAGAAGTCTTGATTTTCATTTATTCCCTTAAACCTATCCTCAAAAAGTATGTCATATTGAGGATCAGTATTTATCATCTTTTCTATAATTTTATTTAATTCTTCAGTCCAATTTACTCCTTCCATAAATAAATCTGTCAGACTATAAAACTCACCAGTTTCTAAATTGATATTAGGGGTTTTCTTATATGGCATGCCATGAGCTGCTCCAAAAGGATAATAGTATCCTGTCATATCAAGAACTAAAAGATTCTTATTAAAATATTCCACTTCAAAATTTCCATTATAATGATAATCTAATACATCTTCTTCTGTGATTTGTACATCCACTATTGAACTACCATTCATAATAGGAATAAAACAAGACATTATTCTTAACTTTTCATTTATATTATTTTCTACATTTTTATTTGCTAGCCCTTCTACTTTAGGATAGTATACTAAATAATTATAATTAGGGTTAAACTTAAGCTTAGTTATTGAATATTTATTATTAAGTCTAATTGTATCATTAGGTTTATAAACTACCTTTCCACTGCTTTTAATATAATAGCTAATATAATCTATATTGGCTCTTATAAGATTATGAACAAATTCTAAATTGCCGCCCCCCTCAACAATTGGAAGATTTGTTACTATATTTCCTTTCAAATCTATAAAAAATGTATATTTTTCATCACTTGCAGAAGCTAAATCATTTTTAAAATTTCCTACCGCTAAATATTTAAAATTACTTAATTTATTGCCTGTGATATCACCTATGGCATAAATACTTGTCCAATAAGGAATATCCTCATTTAAAGGAAGTCCTAATGCTACTCTTCCCTCTCCTAATTGTTCTATCCTGCTAAAAATAGGTTCATACACATATTTTCCTGATTTATTTATTACCCCATATCTAGCTTTATATAATTCTCCCGTACTTACTACTGCGACTCCATCTATAAAGGCAGTTGCTGATGAAAATTTTTGTCTTATTATAACATCGCCTTCTGTATTTATATAACCAAAAGGGCTATCTGAATCCTGGGCAAATACCATTAAACCTTCCCCATATTGACCTACATAAAAATAATCATAAGTATTTATTATTTCACCATTCTTATCTAATAAAGCAAATAGATTTTCCTTAATTTTTACTAAGGCTACTCCCTCTTTATAATCTTCTGCTTGAAGATAAACTGGAGCAACAATTTCATTTCCTTCAAGATCAATATATCCATAAATATATGAACCGCTCTCTTCATCAAGAATTCCAACAACAGCCCTTCCCTCATTAAAATTTCCAACAAAATTATAAGGCTTCTTTGTTATTCTATTTCCCTTTTGGTCTATAATTCCCATTGTATTATTTAAAATATATACAGCTCGTCCCTCTTTGTAATGACTAATACTATCATATATAGGATGAACAAGATACTCTCCCTTTTTATCTATTATTCCTGCCTTACTATTATAATTAACTATAGCTATATCAAATTCATTAAAATCATAAGCATTTTCAAATTTAGGCTCTATAACAAAGTTGCCTCTTTCATTTATATATCCATAGACAGGTCCCGTCAATTCATTCCTTACAGCTGGATATAAATTATTAGATTGATTATTTTGTTTTCCAATAAACCTCTTCTTTCTTTTTCTTCTCTTGGCTCCCATAAAATTACCATCCTAATTTATTAATGATACTTTATAATATTCACCAATTTGACTATTGTTAAAAAAATTGTAACTTAATAATCATAACCCAATTTATTCCAATTATTTTTTGACAAGAATTTAATTTTAGTGTAAAATTAATATTATGTAATATAAAATAAAAGACGTAGTAATACAATTCAATGTAAAACTACGTCTTTTATCATAATAAATAAAATCTAAAGGAGGTCTTAAATGAAGAAAAGAAAATTAAAAAATTATCAGTTAGTTTTTATGAGTCTTATTTTAGGTACCGTCTTTGGGCTTATTTTAAGTAAAGCTGGCGGAAAAGATGTTGCTTGGATTGCCTACATAACGGATTTCTGTTCATTTCTTGGTAATATATTTATTAGGCTAATTCGTATGATTGTTGTTCCCCTTGTATTTTTCTCTATTACAGCCGCAGTCTTAGAATTAAAAGATCTTAAGCAATTAAAACGTATCGGAATAAAAACCTTTCTTCTATTTTCAGTAACCAGTGCAATTGCAATAGCAATTGGTATAACCCTTGCATATATTATTAAACCAGGACAAGGCATAGTTCTTGAAACTGCAGCAAGCGAAATAAATGTAGCAGAACTTCCTGGTATTTATGACACATTACTAGATATAATTCCACTCAATATCTTTGAAGCCTTTACCAAAGGTTCTATGTTACAAATCATCTTCTTTGCCATAATGTTAGGAATTGCTATTATTCTTTTAGGCGAACAAGGCAAGAAAGTTGAACAAGCTTTCAAAACCGGGGCTAATATTATGTATAAAATCATTGATATAATAGTCTTGTATATTCCTATTGGTGTATTTGGCCTTATGACAGATTCTATGGCTACTTATGGTACTTCAGTTTTAGGAACTATCTTTAAATTTATCTTAACTGAATACTCTGCTGCTTTTCTACAAGTATTACTTATCTATATTCCAATGATAATTTTTATTACTAAAGTTAATCCAATTAAATATCTTAAGGTAGTATTTGAATCTTGGCTTGTTGGTTTTAGTACCTGTACTTCAATGGCAGCATTACCAGTATCTATGAAAAATGCTAAAGAAAAACTAGGAATTCCAAATGAAATTGCAAGCTTTGTTCTACCTTTTGGTGCAACTGCCAATATGGATGGTACAGGAATATTCTTTGGAGTTGTAATTATTTTTGCAGCTCAATTTGCGGGAGTTGAACTAAGTTTTATGCAAATACTATCATTAATTCTAGAAGCAACTCTCTTATCAATAGGTTGTGCTGCGGTACCTCAAGTTGGTTTAGTTATTGGAACAACAATACTTATAAGTATGGGATTACCTGTTGAAGTAGTAGGTCTTATTACAGGTATCTATAGAATCTTAGATCAAATTCATACTGCAACCAATGTTAGTGGCGACTTAGTTGTTGCAGGTGCCGTTTCAAGTTTAGAAGGAACTTTAAATAGAAGTTATTACGAAAAGGATAGTATACTAGTTAATGAATTAGAAAATTAGCCAATAAGAGGGTTGTCATAGACAACCCTCTTAAATATTTACATTATTTTTCCCATTGCCATATTTTTTAAGTTATCCTTTATCTCTTTTAGATTTCTTCCCACTGTACATTCAACAGAAGCAGAAATTGCTCCTTCAACTAGTGGAAGGTCTATAATTTCTACCTTAGCTCTCATTTCTTCAGGAAGCATTTCTAGAGCTATTTCAGTATTCATAAATGCACTTCCTAAATCAAATAATATAAGCACTCCATCATCAGAATAAACCTTTTCTATAGCAGAAATTATTTTTTCTATGTCTGTTCCCAAACGTCCATCACAAGTTCCGCCAGCTGCCTCAATGGAAACCTCTGGCGCCATTTGCTTAGCAAGTTCCTTAACCCCTTCTGCTATCTTTTGACTATGTGATACAATTACAATGCTAACCATAAACTATTCCTTCTGCAAAATTAATTATATTTCCTTGTATATGGTATCTAATATCAAATAACTAGATGTTGCTCCAGGATCTTGATGTCCAATACTTCTCTCACCTAAGTAACTTGCTCTTCCCTTTGTAGCCGCAATAGTTTTAGTGTATTCAACTCCTTCTCTAGCGGCTTCCTTTGCCTTATAAAGACATTCCTTACTGCTTAATCCTTCTTCTATAGCATTTGACAAGACATTTAAGGCTGGTTCTAAAGCATCTATCATAGTTTTTTCTCCAGCTTGTCCTTTCCCTCTCATTTTTATACCTTTCAAGGCTTCTTCCAAGATATTTTTAAAATCCTTAATATCTATTTCTTCTTTTCCATTTACAGCCATAGCTGCCTTCATAAAAGCTGTTCCATATAGGGGACCTGATGCTCCTCCAACATTGCTAACAAGAGCCATACCAGTAATTTTTAATATGTCGCCTATATTTTTCCCTTCATTATCTCTTAACTTTTCTCTTACTGCAAACAAACCCTTACTCATATTTATGCCATGGTCTCCATCACCTATAGCTGCATCTAATTCTGATAAAAATGCCTTATTATTATCAATTACATCAGCAATTTTATTTAATATGTCTATAACTTTTTTCCCATTTATACTCATAATATTCCTCTTTTCTAATGTATCATAATAACTTTAATGCAGGAGTATCTGCAGGTGCATCTAATAATTCCTTTAATTCATCATCTAATTTTAATATCGATACTGAACAGCCTGCCATTTCAAGAGAAGTCATAAATTCACCTACAAAGGTCTTATAAACTTTAATACCTTTACTAGTTAAAAGTTCATTTACTTTCTTATTAACTATATATAGTTCCATTAAAGGTGTTCCTGATAGGCCATTAACCATAACTGCAACTTCAGAACCTTCCTCTGGCTTCATATCTTCTAATATTCTATTTACAAGATGTTCTGTTATTTCATCAGCAGTTTTAATAGTTTCTCTATGGGTTCCTGGTTCTCCATGGATTCCCATTCCTATCTCAACTTCATCTTCTCCTAGGCTAAAGTTTGCTTTTCCTGCTGCAGGAACTATACAAGAACTTAGTGCCATTCCCATACTGCGGACATTATCGATAACCTTTTCAGCAACAGCCTTAACTTCTTCTAAAGAAGCTCCTTTTTCAGCCTTTGCACCAGCTATTTTATGAACAAATACTGTTCCTGCAATTCCACGCCTTCCTGCTGTATAAGTACTATTTTCAACAGCAACATCATCATTTACTATTACACTTTCAACCTTTATTTCTTCCATCTCAGCCATTTCTTTTGCCATGTCAAAATTCATTACATCACCAGTATAATTTTTAATTACTAATAAAACTCCCTCACCGCTGTCAACTGCTTTTATAGCTTCATAAACTTGATCTGGAGTTGGTGATGTAAATACTGCTCCTGCTACAGCTCCATCTATCATCCCCTTACCTAAATAACCTGCATGGGAAGGTTCATGTCCACTTCCTCCACCACTAACTAGAGCAACCTTACCCTTAATTGGTGCATTCTTGCGAACTAAAATATTGCCTGCATCAAGCTTCCTTAAATATTCTGGATGAGCAGCCACCATACCAGCTATCATATCCTCAACAACATATTCAGGCTTGTTAATCAGTTTTTTCATAAATTCTCCCCCTTAATTTTATAAAAAATTAATTAGTTTCTTCTCTAACTAATTAAAGATACATTATAGTTTATAAAATTAGTAAGCAACATATTCCATATAATGTTTAATTTATTTACTTACAACTAGCGATGAATTTGTTATAATTATTTCAAATAATAAACTACTGGGAGAAATAGAAATGTCTTACATTAAAGAAAATTATACTGATAATCTTGAAAATGAATTAAGATACTTAAAGCTTTTATCAAAACAATATCCAACTATAGCAGATGCCTGTATAGAAATAATAAATTTGCAAGCTATTCTAAACCTTCCTAAGGGCACTGAACATTTTTTATCAGACATACATGGTGAATATGAACCTTTTATACATGTATTAAAAAATGCTTCTGGAGTTATAAAAAGAAAAATACAAGATATCTTCGGCAATTCTTTAATGGAAGAAGAAATAAAAAGTCTTGCAACATTGATTTATTATCCAGAACAAAAATTAGAACTTATAATAAAAAAAGAAAAAAATATTGAAGATTGGTATAAGGTTACCCTATATAGGCTTATAGAGGTTTGTAGACGTGTTTCTTCAAAATATACCCGTTCTAAGGTTAGAAAAGCTCTTCCTAAGGACTTTGCATATATCATAGAAGAACTACTGCATGAAGAAAGCAATAATAGCAATAAGGAAAGATATTATAATGAAATAATAAAAACTATAATAAACATAGGTAGATCTAAAGAATTTATAACAGCAATATGCAAAGTAATTCAAGATTTAGTAATAGATAGACTTCATATTGTAGGAGATATTTTTGATAGGGGCCCTGGTGCAGATATTATTATGGATACCCTTATCAATTATCATTCTGTTGATATTCAATGGGGTAATCATGATATAGTTTGGATGGGTGCCGCTGCTGGAAGTGAAGCCTGCATTGCAACTGTTATAAGAAGCTCTGCCAGATATGGCAACTTAGCTACCATAGAAGATGGTTATGGAATTAGTTTACTACCATTGGCTACCTTTGCCATAGATTTTTATGGAAATGATGAATGTTTAGAATTCAAACCTATTATTGAAAATGATAAAAATTATAGTGATAAGGAAATAAACATTATATCAAAAATGCATAAGGCAATAGCTATAATTCAATTTAAGCTAGAAGGAGCAGTAATTAAAAGAAGACCTTATTTCTCTATGGAAGATAGGCTTCTGCTAGATAAAATTAACTATGAAAAAGGTACAATAAACCTAAATGGAAAAGAATACAAATTAAAGGATACTAATTTTCCTACTATCGACCCTAAAGATCCATATAAACTTATACCAGAAGAAATTGAACTTATAGAAAAGCTTAAGTCGTCCTTTTTAAATAGCGAAAAACTTCAAAGACATGTTAGTTTTCTATTTGCAAAGGGGAGTTTATATTTAAAGTATAACTCAAATTTATTATATCATGGCTGTATTCCATTAAATGACGATGGAACTTTTAAAAAGGTCAGAATAGGTGCATCTGGTAAAGAATATAGCGGTAAGGCTTTACTAGATAGGTTAGAAATTATAGTTAGAGAGGGATATTTTCATAAAGATAATCCAGAGGCTAAATTATATGGAATGGATATGATTTGGTATCTTTGGAATGGTTCTTGCTCGCCTCTCTTTGGTAAAGATAAAATGACTACCTTTGAAAGATATTTTATAGAAGATAAAGAAACTCATATTGAAAAGAAGAATCATTATTTTGATTTAGAAGACGATGAAAAAGCATGTAATATGATTTTTGAAGAATTTGGATTAGACCCTAAAACTTCACATATAATTAATGGACATGTCCCAGTTAAAATAAAAAAAGGAGAAAGTCCTATAAAAGCAAATGGGAAACTCTTAGTTATAGATGGGGGATTTTCAAAAGCTTATCAAAGTCAAACTGGAATTGCAGGCTATACCCTTATATATAATTCTTATGGATTATCGTTAGTTTCTCATGAGCCCTTTGAATCTACTCAAAAGGCCATTGAAGAAGAAAAAGATATTCTTTCAACTAGAGTAATATTAGAAACAGAGGTTGAAAGAATGAGAGTAGCAGATACAGACATTGGCAAGGAATTAAAACTTCAAATAGAAGATTTAGAAAAACTTTTAAATGCATATAGAACAGGGTTAATAAAGGAACAGATTTAAAAATCCTATAAAAGACAGCAGATAAATTTGTTTTTATACAAATTTATCTGCTATATTTAAAGTAATTTCACTAACTTTGTAATAAACTCTTCTGCTTTTTTAAAGTCCTTCTCATTTGGATGCCCTTGGGATAACTTACCTAAGAAATCAAAAATCTTATTATCAGAAAACTCTTTTGCTATAAAACTTCCTTTGCAGGCAAAACTTCCTTTAATAATAGCTCCCTTTTCCTTTAGCAATTTAAGCAGCTTATTATTATAAAACTTCATACCAACTCCGCTAGTTGAAAATACAAAAACATTTTTGCCCTTTAAATTTAATCTATCCACTAGTTTAAAAAGTTTTGGAGCCATGCTTTCCTTGTATACCCCAGAGCCAAAGCCAATTAAATCGTAATTCTCTAAATTAATATCCTTAGTACTTTCAATATTTATTAAATCGCAGTTAATTTTTCTAGCAAAAACCTTTGCAAGTTTTTCAGTATTATGCTTATAATTTGAATAATAAAGAATCAAGGCTTTCATATACATTTTCTCCTTACTTAGTTCTTAACTAAATTATATTATCTAGCTCCCCCTAACATTCTAACTGCTTCTTCTAAATTACTTACAAAAAAATATTATTGCCCTTGTTACATTCATCTTATTAATTTAAAATTCCTTTAAGCCACTTTTCTATATCTTCTCTAACAATTTGTCCACTTACATCAATGCCTGGAAGAATTTTAGCTTTTAAACACTCTTTAGCTATATCATCTTGAATTTCTCCAAGGCCTCCTCCACCGCTAGTGGAAAAAGGAATTATAGTTTTTCCTTCAAAATTATGATTTCTAATGAAGCTCCTAACTGGTGGTGCCATTGTTTTAAACCAGTTAGGTGTACCTATAAATATAGTATCATAATTATCTATTGGCTCATTGCCAGATAGCAACTTAGGGCAAAATCTCCTAGCAATTTCACTTCTAACTTCCTTAGCAGCTGTATTATAATTAAAAGAATAATTCTTTTCAGAAATTAGCTCTCTTATATCGCCGCCAGTTTGCCTTGCTATTTCTAATGCAAAGTTCTTTGTATTTTGAAATAGCGAGTAATAAACTATCAATATTTTGCTCATTTGTATTATTTCCTTTCTAAACAACCAACTATTTATTACAATATTCTAAAATTGCTTTATAAATAAAATCACTTAAATCTTCTTCCTTATACTTTTCTGTTTCTCCATATACTAATTTAGCTTCACGATAATACTGTTCCTTCAATTCTAGAACTTCTGAATTTTTAAATATACTTAAATTAAATGGCTCTTCACCTGATAAGTAATCATCTACAGCATTAATAATTTCTTTTAATCTCTGCTGCTTTAATATTAAAGTTTATTAATTTTATCGTAATAATGTAGTGTTCTTGGAGTTATACCTGTTATATATGAAACATCTTTAACAGTTAATAATTGTTTTTTCATTTTAAAACTCTTTCTTTTTTTTGTTTTTAATACTCTATATTGTAAACTATGACGCAAGGTCATAGTCAAGTACTTATTATTAATGCTAAAATAAAAATTAACAAGATTACAAATATAAAACTTAACAGAATTGCAAATGAAATAGTATAATTATCTCCGACG
>NZ_JAHLPS010000016.1 GCF_018918055.1 Caproiciproducens sp. MSJ-32 | reverse complement strand
GTCTGCCCATTAAACGAGGAATAATATTCCATATTAGTTTGAATTAAGAATTTTGTTATAAAAAATGATTATAGTCCAAATGTCAACTGAAAATTTTTTCTAAAAATTAAACACTAGTGTAATAATATATTAATGATAATTAATAATGTGCCAGTGGAGTCCTTTGAAACAGGAGCTTATTAATAAATTAACCCCGTGAAGTATTATTTTAAAACTTCACGGGGTTTTAATTATTTTTAAAAATGATAAAAAACATATTCACAAAAGAATATGGATATGTTATAATGCATTCTATATTTATGACAATAAAAACCCCATTTTACAATAGAGAGGTAATTTTTATTATAAAGAGTTATGGGGGATTTGTCAATAGATAAATTTATTTTTTACAGGAGGATAATTATGAGTACAAAGTATGTATTTGTTACAGGCGGTGTTGTTTCTTCATTGGGAAAAGGTATTACAGCAGCTTCTTTAGGAAGATTATTAAAAAATAGAGGTTTAAAGGTTTCTATACAAAAATTTGATCCATATTTAAATGTAGATCCTGGTACTATGAGTCCTTATCAGCATGGGGAAGTTTTTGTAACTGATGATGGGGCAGAAACAGATTTAGATTTAGGACACTATGAAAGATTTATAGATGAGAGTTTAAATAAATATAGTAATGTAACTACAGGTAAAATTTATTGGTCAGTAATATCAAAGGAAAGAAAAGGGGAATATTTGGGGGGAACAGTTCAAGTCATTCCTCATATAACAAATGAGATAAAGAATATGATTCAAAGAGTATCTGAAGTTAAGGATGTTGATGTTGTTATAACAGAAATAGGTGGAACAGTTGGAGATATTGAATCTTTACCATTTCTAGAAGCAATAAGACAAATAAAATATGATGTTGGAATGGAAAATGTATGTTTTATTCATGTTACATTAGTTCCTTATCTTGGAAAGGCAGGAGAATTAAAAACAAAGCCAACTCAGCATTCTGTAAAGGAATTAAGAAGTATAGGTATTCAGCCGGATATAATTGTTTGTCGTTCTGAAAAAGAAATTTCAGATGATTTAAAAAATAAAATCGGCTTGTTCTGTAATGTAAATGGAGAAGCAGTAATACAAAATTTAGATGCTGAAAATTTATATGAAGTTCCTCTTATGCTTCATAAAGAAGGATTAGATACTTTAGTTTGTAAGAAGTTAGGTTTAGAATATAATGAAATAGATAATAGTAAGTGGATTGAAATGGTTAATAAGCTAAAAAATCTATCTGAAACTGTAAATATTGCATTGGTAGGGAAGTATGTAGAGTTTCATGATGCTTATTTATCAGTTGTAGAGGCCTTAAATCATGGAGGTCTACATAATGATGTAAAAGTAAATATTAAATGGTTAGATGCAGAAGAAGTAACTAAGGAAAATGCAGAAGAATTATTAAAGGATGTAGATGGAGTACTTGTTCCAGGCGGTTTTGGTGATAGAGGAGTAGAAGGAAAAATTGAGGCTATAAGATATGCAAGGGAAAATAAAGTTCCTTTCTTAGGAATTTGTCTTGGTATGCAGTGTGCAGTTATAGAGTATTCAAGAAATGTGTTAGGACTTAGAGATGCTAATAGTTCAGAAATAAATCCTAATACAGAATATCCAGTTATAGATCTAATGAATGATCAAAAAGATATTGATAAAATGGGTGGAACTATGAGATTAGGAGCATATCCTTGTAAAATTGAAAAGGGAACTTTTTCAGCAGAAGCTTACAAGGAAGAATTTATTTATGAAAGACATAGACATAGA
This sequence comes from Caproiciproducens sp. MSJ-32, assembly GCF_018918055.1. GTDB lineage: Bacteria > Bacillota > Clostridia > Clostridiales > Clostridiaceae > Clostridium. Next base: position 24,641 of record NZ_JAHLPS010000016.1, on the reverse strand, counting down.
TATGAATTTAATAATGAATTTAGATCTAAGTTAACTGAAGCTGGTATGGTTCTTTCAGGACTAAGTCCTGATGGTAGATTAGTAGAAATTGTTGAAATAAAAGATCATCCTTGGTTTGTTGGAGCGCAATTCCATCCTGAATTGAAGTCAAGACCTAACAGACCGCATCCATTATTTAAAGATTTTATAAAGGCTTCTATTAAATACAATACTAAAAGATAGTTGATATTGACATAGGATTGATGTTTGTGATGTAATTGTAGTAAAAAAGAAGAAAGGATAGAATCCAATATGAGAGAAAAAAAATTAGGATTTATTGGATGTGGCAATATGGCAGGGGCTATTTTAGATGGAATATTAGCAAGTGAAGTTTTAAAGCCTTCAGATATTGTTGTATTTGATATTAATGAAAAAATAAGAGAAAAAGTTATAAAAAAAGGAATAGAGGTAAGTGAGAGCATTAAGGACCTTTGTAAGATATCTGCAAAAGTTCTTCTTGGAATAAAACCAAATGTAATTAAAAGTGTTTTAGATGAAGCAGGAAAGGAACTTAAAGGAAAGGCAATTTTATCAATAGTTGCAGGCATTAACAGTGATACTATAAAAGAATTGGCTAATACAGATGTTAGAGTATTAAGAATAATGCCTAATACTCCAGCTATGGTTGGAGAAGGAGCTACTGTACTTTGTTCTGATACTACATTTACTGAAGAAGAGAAGTTAGAAGCAGAAAAAATATTTAAATCCATAGGTATTGTAGAATGGCTTCCAGAAAAGATGATTGATACTGTAACTGGGCTTAGTGGTGGAGGACCCGCTTATGTAGCTATGTTTATTGAGGCTTTGGCTGATGGGGCTGTATTGGATGGTTTATCTCGTGCTACAGCTTATCGTTTAGCGGCACAAACAGTACTTGGAAGTGCAAAAATGATTTTAGATACAGGAATGCATCCTGGAGTATTAAAGGATATGGTTTGTTCACCAGGAGGAACTACAATTGAAGGAGTAAAAGCCTTAGAAGATGGTGGTTTACGTTCAGCTGTTATACAATCAGTTATAGATAGCAGTAATAAATCTCGTAAATTAAGTAAAAAGTAAAAGATATAATAAATAAAAACGCAGATAGAATTATTTTTATTAAATTCTATCTGCGTTTTTTTACTGCCTTATTTAATATTTTCTTAAATTTCCATTGGAAGCAGGCTCATCAGCTTTAGTTTGATGAATGGTGCCATGAGGATGTTGAGGTGGTGCATATATGGAATATAATTTAAGAGGCTCATTACCTGTGTTAATAACATTATGCCATGTACCCGCAGGTATCATTATTGCAAAATCATCAGTAACTCTTCTTTCAAAATCTAAGTTATCTCTATCAGTTCCCATTCTAACAATTCCTTCACCTTCTTCAATACGCAAGAACTGATCAACATCAGAGTGAATCTCTAAGCCTATATCTTCCCCAACGCTTAAACTCATTAAGGTTACTTGTAAGTTGTTACCTGTCCATAAGGCAGTACGGAAATTATTATTTTGTTTAGTAGCTTCATCAAGATTGATTACGTAAGGATCAGGTCCATGATCTGTAATCATATTACTTGGCATAAATTCTGAACGATAAGGATAAGGGGTAAAACCATAGTCCCAATTATTTCTTGGTATATTTACCCAGTAATGATAAGGATCATAAGAATTATACAAGCTTGTCATTCCTTTCAAAAATCTTATAACACTATAATATAGTATGTTTTTTTATAAATGTTGTGTATTGAGGATAAATAAAAATTATATGGATTTTTAATTTTTGTAAATTAATTGCTTTAATAATAGTTAGAATTTAATAAATAAAGAAGTAGTTGATAAAATAATTTTATTCTTAATTTTAGGAGGAAGAGTTATGGGATATAAACTGATAGCTTGCGATATGGACGAAACTTTGCTTAATGATAATCATAAGATATGTAAAAGAAATATTGAAATGATAAAAAGAGCGAAAGTTATATGGAATTTAATGCATTAGGGGTAAATAAAGGACAAGGGCTCATAGATTTAGCAAGAATTTTAAATATAGATATAAAAGATACAATCGCTATAGGAGATAATTATAATGATAGTCTATGCTTAAAGTAGCAGGATTATCAGTAGCTGCTAATAATGCAGTAGAGGATATAAAGAAAATTTGTGATTATACTACAAGAGCTGATAATAATGAAGGTGTAGTTGCGGAAGTGATAGAGAAATTTATTATAAATAATTAGACGAGTTTTAAGGATATGTGGATTTTAAACGCATGTCCTTTTTATTTTATAAAATTAGGAAATTCAGAGAGAAAATTTGATTAATAAAGAGAAGTGATAATAAATTGAAATATATTTATAAAATGATAAATTTATTGTAAATTTGAACAAATTGTAAACTTGTATGTTTGTCCATGAAAATGTAATATAAACTTAATTTCTTAAATTGCCTATTTAATAATATTAATTATTTCTCTTCTAAAGAGGCATAATAAGAACAAAAAAATAATTATATTAGGGATTGGTATAAATAAAGGAGTATCTAATATGAAAGTAATGATAGTTGGTATAGGAAAGCTAGGTTATAAATTAGCTGAGACTATGATAAGTGAGGGAATTGATGTAACATTAATAGACTCAAATTCTAAGGTCATTGAAAGGATAAATGACCATTTAGATGTTCTTACAGTAAATGCAAATGGACTAGAAATAGATATTTTAAAAGAACTTAATATTGAAGATTATGATTTGCTGATAGCATCTACTAATAGTGATGAAACCAATACTATAATATGTACTTTAGCAAAAAAATTAGGCTGTAAGAAAACTATAGCAAGAATGAGAAATCCAGAGTACACGGAACAGCTGGACTTTATTAAAAATGAACTTGGAATAGATTTAATAGTTAATCCTGATTTAGCTATTGCAAATGAAATATCAAGATATTTATTAAAAAAATATAGTTTTTACACGGGTGATTTTGCAAAAGGAAAAGTTCAAATGCGTGATTTAAATGTTAATTTTTTACCGGGATTTGTAGGGAATAGGATTATGGATTTAGACAATATGGACGGAATTCTTATTGCTGCTATAACAAGAGATGGAGATGTAATTATTCCAAATGGCTCTACAGAATTAAATGAAGATGACATAATTCATTTTATAGGAGATACTAGAAGTATTAATAATTTAGTAGATAAATATAGACTTAATACTAATAGAAAACAAATTAAAAGAGCGATGATCTTTGGTGGAGGTAAGCTTGGCTATTATTTAGCCAAAAGACTAATTGAAGCTAATATAAATGTTGTTATAATTGAAGAAGATAGAGAAAGATGCAAGTATTTAAGTAATAATTTAGATAATGTATTAGTAATCCATGGTGATGGAACAGATATAAATATATTAGATGAAGAAGAATTATCAGAAATGGATGCTTTTATAGGGGCAACTGGTTTTGATGAACAGAATATTTTAATGTGCTTAATGGCTAAACAAGCTCATGTTAAAAAGGTTATCGCTAAAATAAGCAGACCAAGTTACTCTCATTTAATAGATAAATTTGGAATAGATGCTGCCTTAAATCCTGTTAATATTACTGTAAGTAATATACTCAAGTTTATACGTGGCGGTAAGGTAGTTTCAGTTTCTTTACTTTTAGGTGAACAAGCAGAAGTCACTGAGGTTATTATTGATGAAAGCTTAGATATAGTTGGTAAAAAGGTATCAGAGTTAGGATTGCCAAAGGGAATAATAATAGGTGCAGCTGTACAAAAAGGAAAGGTAGTTATTCCTAATGGTAATACAATTATCAATGCTAAAGATAGACTGATTATATTTTCTTTAACTGAAGATACAGCGGCAATAGATATGTTTTTAAAGCCTAAAAAGGGAGGAGTATTTAGTGAATTATGGCATCGTAATTAAAGTTTTAGGGAAGATATTAAGTCTTGAGGCTTTATTAATGCTTCCATCCCTGCTTATAGCAGTATATTATGGACAATCCGATGTATTAGCTTTTATTAAATGCATAATACTTATTGGTGTTGTAGGCTATCTAATGACTAAGGTAAAATGCAAGAATAATAAAATTAATGGTAAAGAAGGATTAGCTATAGTAACTTTTGGATGGATTTTAGCATCCTTTTTTGGTTCACTTCCCTATGTTTTTTCTGGAAGTATCCCATCTTTAGTAGGTGCATTTTTTGAAACTGTATCTGGATTTACTACAACAGGCTCTTCAGTGCTTACTGATATAGAAATAATACCAAAAGGGATTTTATTTTGGCGTAGTTTTACTATATGGTTAGGTGGTATGGGAATATTAGTGTTTGGAGTAGCAGTTTTGCCAAGCATAGGAGCAAGTGGATTCCAAATATTTAAGGCAGAAAGTCCAGGACCTATAAAGGATAGAATAGTTCCCAAAATAAAGGAAACAGCAAAAATTTTATACACAACTTATAGTATTATTACCGCAACATTAATGATATTACTTTTAATAGGTGGTATGCCTCTTTATGACTCTATAAATCATGCTTTTTCTACTATTGGTACAGGTGGGTTTTCTATTAAGAATTTAAGTATAGGTGCTTATAATAGTTCTTATATACACATGATTATTGCAATATTTATGCTTTTATCCGGTGTGAATTTTTCTTTATATTATGCCCTATATAAGGGGAAATGGAGAGAAGTAATAAAAAATTCTGAATTGAAATTTTATCTTGGATTAATATTTATCTCAGTAGTTTTAATTTCCATAAATTTATTGTTTACTTCTTATGATAAGATTAGTATTGCCCTTAAGGACGCTTTCTTTCAAACAAATGCTATTATTACAACAACTGGTTTTTCAATTGTAGATTTTGATAAATGGCCGACTTTTAGTAAATCTATATTATTTTTATTAATGTTTGTTGGTGGATGTGCAGGTTCTACTGCTGGAGGTATAAAGAATATTCGTATAGTAGCTTTGTTAAAACTTGTAAAAAGACAAATAGTAAAAACTTTTCATCCAAGAGCCATGATACCTGTTAAAATAGATGGAAGATCAATTTCAAGTGATACCACTGCAGCAATAACCAGTTTTTTTGTTTTGTATATTGGTATATTTGTAGTAGGAACAATAATAATATCTCTTGAAGGTTTTGATTTTCTTAGTTCGGCTAGTGCTGTTGCTACTGCTCTAGGCAATGTAGGCCCAGGATTTGGGGTTATAGGGCCTATGTTTAACTTTAGTGTATTTAGTGATTTTAGTATTTTTTTACTTTCTATCCTAATGTTATTAGGAAGATTAGAGTTATTTACAATTATAGCTTTATTTGCACCAAGTAAGTGGAAAAATGAGGTTTAAGTTTTTAAAAAGCTGATTTCTGTATTTACGGAAGTCAGTTTTTTATATTTAGCTAAAATTAATATGAATAAATTTATAAATGACTGTAAACTATAAAATTATATGACATAATTAAAAATAAATTGAATATTGTGATAATTTTAAATATAATTAAATATATAAGGGGGTATAAATTATGAATGAGTATAGAGGTTATGAGATTGAAGTTATAAAAAATAATGAAAAGGAATACCCTTTTAAAGCTATTGCAAAAAAAGGAGAAAATGAAATAAAACATAAGGGAAGAACAGAAACAGAAGCAATTGATCTGGTTAAGCAGGGTATTAATATTGTTATAAATAAGGTAGAAAAAAATAATTTTCAGTAGAGAATTAAAGAATCTTCAATATTTTGAAGGTTCTTTTTTTGGTCAAAAGAAAATAGCTGATTATTAAAAAATTGAATTTGATTTGACATTAAAATTTTAATAGTTTAACATTAAAGTATTATTACTTTAGTGCTAAAGTATTAGGAGGAAGTTATGATTGAAACTGATTTAGCTATGAAATTTAAAAAAATTCATCAAAGGGTAATGCAGTTAATGCAGAAAAAGATAGATAAATATGGTTTGAGCACAGGCCTTTTACATATTGCCCTTATAATAGAAAAAAATCCTGATATAAGTCAGAAGGATATAGCAAAGGAACTTAGAGTGACAGAGGGTGCGATTAGTACTTCAATAAAGAAGCTGTTAAATTTAAAAATACTTGATCAAATACCTTTAGAGGAAGATATGAGATATAATAAATTAGTTTTAACTGAATTAGGTAAGTCTATTATAGATGATTATAGAGATCATTTGCCAAATATATATAAAGAAATGTTTAATGGATTTAATCAAGAAGACTTATTAAAATTAAGCAATTTCTTATATAAAATAAATAAGAATTTAGATAATATGAATAAATAATAATTTAAATAGTATGAAAAACTAAAATGATTAGAAGTTAGAAGAATAGGAGGGATATTTTGAAAAAATTATTACCGTTTATGAAAAAGTATAAGATTTTTGCTATTTTAAGTCCAATACTTATGATTTTAGAAGTTTTAGCAGACATAGTTATTCCATATTTTATGTCATTAATAGTAGATATAGGAATAGTGAATAAAGATATTAATTATATTATAAGGATAGGAATTATTATGATTATTTCTGCCTTATTGGGTATGACCTTTGGAGTTATGAGTTCCCATTATGGAGCTAGGGCAGGTTATGGTTTTGCAGCAGAAATTAGAGCTGAAATATTTAGAAAAATTCAAAGATTTTCTTTTGCTAATTTAGATGAATTTTCAGTTTCATCCCTTATAACAAGACTTACCAATGATTGTAATACTCTAGGTCAAGTTGCTATGATGAGTTTACGTATGGCTATAAGGGCGCCTTTTTTACTACTATTTGCACTAATTATGGCTTTTAATATAAATGCGTCTTTAGCAAAAATATTTATGGTTGTATTACCACTTACTGCAATTATTATAGCAGTGGTAATGATAAAAGCACGTCCATTATTTAGAATGCTTCAAACTAAGATTGATAGGGTAAATGCAATTATTCAAGAAAATTTAATAGGAATAAGAGTTGTGAAATCTTTTAATAGACAAAAACATGAAGAAAAAAGATTTAAAGAAAGAAATGATGATGTAAGAAATACTGCTATTAAAGCTGTTTCTCTAGTTGTTACTTTAATGCCTGCTTTTAATCTTATGGTATTTTCAACTATAATTGCAGTACTTTGGTTTGGTGGACAAAAAGTTACAGCTGGGACTATGGGAAGTGGAGAGTTAATTTCCTTTATTACTTACATAATACAAGTTTTAATGGCTCTTATGCTAATGGCTTTTTTCCTTATGCAATTAATGCGTGGTATAGCTTCTGGAGGTAGAGTTATAGAAGTATTAGAAACAGAATCAGAAATTAAAGAAATATTAAATCCTATAAAAGAATTGAAAGACGGTTCTATAAGTTTTAAAAATGTAAACTTTATTTATCCAAGAAGCAAGGAGAAAACTTTAAAGAACATAAATTTTGAAGTAAAATCAGGAGAAGTTCTTGGAATTATTGGTTCTACAGGTTCTTCTAAATCTACCTTAGTACAGCTTATACCAAGGCTTTATGACGTAACAGAAGGAGAAGTTATTGTTGGTGGCTTAAATGTAAAAAATTATGATATTAAGGCCTTACGTGATCAGGTAGCCTTTGTATTGCAAAAGAATACTTTGTTTTCAGGAACTATTCGTGAAAATATGAAGTGGGGAAATGAAAATGCAACAGATGAAGAGATAATAAATGCTCTTAAACAAGCCCAAGCTTGGGAATTTGTTTCAAAGTATGAAGACGGCTTGGATCATAGAGTAGAACAAGGTGGAGATAATTTCTCAGGCGGTCAAAAGCAAAGGTTAAGTATTGCTAGAGCTTTATTAAAATCGCCTAAGATATTAATTTTAGATGATTCAACCAGTGCTGTAGATATGACTACTGATGCTAAAATTCAACGTGCATTTAAAGAAGAACTAGGTCATATTACTACAATAATCATTGCTCAAAGAATTTCATCAATTCAGCATGCTGATAGAATTATTGTAATGAATGAAGGGGAAATAGAATCCTTTGGAGATCATGAAACTTTAATGAAGGTATCTCCGATTTATAAAGAAATCTATGAGTCACAAAAGAAAGGGGTGGTTGGAGAATGAGTAAACACCGTCAATTACGCCCAAATGATCCTAAAAAAACAATAAAAAGATTATTTAAATATTTAAGATACAATAAAGCTTTATTATGGTGGGGAATAATTTTTATAATATTAAGCTCCATTGCACAAATAGGAACTAATGCTATGTTAAGCCCTATAATAGACACTTTAGTTAAAGGGGATGGCATGAGAATATTTATAAGATATCTTATTATAATGGGAATGTTGGTAATAGTTATTTCTGCATCTGAATATTTGGGAAACTTGTTTATGGCAAAGTTAGCTCAAAAAACTATTCATAAAATTCGTGAAGATATGTTTTCTCATATGGAAAAACTGCCGATTTCTTATTTTGATAGAAATTCCCATGGGGATTTGATGTCTACTTTTACTAATGATGTAGATATGCTTAACCAAGCTTTTGAGCAAGGGATATCACAAATTATTGTATCAGCAATAACAGTTGTTGGAACATTTATTATGATGTTATTCATAAGCCCAATTTTAACTATAATAGTTGTAATTATGTTAGCAGTTATGCTTGCTTTTACAAATTATGTTGGGAAAAAATCAACAAGATATTTCCGTGCTCAACAAGCTGCCTTAGCTGATATGAATGGATATATTGAAGAAATGATGTCAGGGCAAAAAGTAGTTAAAGTATTCAATTATGAGAAAAGAGCTATTAATACTTTTGATAAGAAAAATGAAGAACTTCGTAAGGCGAGCAGCAGTGCAGCTACTTATGGTGTTATGCTTCTCCCTATTATGGGGAACTTATCTTATGTATTATATGCCCTTATATCAATGGGCGGAGCCTTTTTAGTAATGGTAAATAAATTAAGTATAGGTAATATTGCATCTTATTTGCAATACACAAGAACAATTTCTAGACCTATAACTCAAGTTTCTAATCAACTTAATACTTTATTTGCAGCTCTAGCTGGAGCAGAAAGAATTTTTAAAGTATTAGATGAAAAAGTTGAAATTGATGAGGGAGATGTTACTTTAGTTAGAAGAGAAGATGGTACTGCTTATTGGAAGGTTCCAAATAAAAATGGAGGATATGAAGAAGTAGCTCTTAGGGGTGATATTACCTTTGAAAATGTAGACTTTGGTTATCTTCCAGGACAGAGAGTGCTAAAGAATATAAGTCTATATGCAAAGCCAGGACAAAAAATAGCCTTTGTAGGATCAACTGGTGCTGGTAAAACAACTATAACAAATCTTATAAATAGATTTTATGAAATTAGTGATGGAAAAGTATTATATGATGGAATAGATATTAGACGTATTAATAAGCAGGATTTAAGAAGTACAATGAGTATAGTTCTTCAAGATGTTCATTTGTTTGAGGGAACAATAGCAGATAATATTAGATATGGAAGATTAGATGCTACAGATGAGGAAGTAAAGGAAGCTGCAAAGCTTGCTAATGCTCATTATTTTATCAAAAATTTACCTCAAGGATATGATACAATGCTTACAGAAGATGGTCATAATTTATCACAAGGTGAACGTCAATTATTATCTATAGCTAGAGCAGCAGTAGCTGACCCAACTATACTTATTCTTGATGAAGCTACTTCATCTGTAGATACAAGAACTGAAAAGCTGATTTCAGAAGGTATGGATAAATTAATGGAAGGAAGAACAACCTTTGTAATTGCTCATAGATTATCAACAGTTCGTGATTCTAATGCAATAATGGTGTTAGAACAAGGAGAAATAATAGAACGAGGAAATCATGAAGATTTAATGAAGCAAAAAGGTCGTTATTATGATTTAAATACTGGAACAGTTGAGTTAGATTAATTTTAAAAAATAAAGGATAAAAGGAATAAGGAAAATAAAAAGAGAATAATAATTAACGATTACTAATTAATAATTAAAGGAAAAGTTTTAAAGGAATAGAAAATTGTGAGTTTATGAGGAGGGCGTATGTTTAAGGATTTAGTAAAGAAAAATAGAAGTTATAGGCGTTTTTATGGAGATATGAAAGTTACAAAGGAACAACTAAAAGATCTTATAGAATTAGTAAGATTAACACCGAGTGCTGCTAATCTTCAGCCTCTTAAATATATTTTGATTTCAGAGGAAGAAATGAATAAAAAAGTTTATGAAACTTTAAAGTGGGCTGGATATTTAAAAGATTGGAATGGGCCTATTGAAAGTGAACGTCCTACAGGATATATTGTTATGCTTAGGGATAAAAATATAAGTCAAAAGCAAAGTGTAGATGAAGGAATTTCTGCCCAAACTATATGTCTTGGAGCTACAGAAATTGGGTTAGGATGCTGCATAATAGGATCTATTAATAGAAGCAAATTATCAGAAATCCTAAATATTGCTGATAATTTTGATATAGTTTTAGTTATTGCATTAGGATATCCAAAGGAAAATGTAATAATTAAAGATTTAGCTGAAGATAGAAATATTAAGTATTATAGAGATGAAGAAGGAAATCACTATGTTCCAAAACGCAGTATTAATGAATTAATTGTAGAAGAAATATAGTTTTTATTCAATAAAATTAAGAATTAAACAACAGACATTATAGTAGCTTCAACTATTCAAACAGGAGAAAGTGCCCAAGAAATCACAGCCTCAACAGAAGAAGTTGATGTAAGTATCCAAACTTTATCAGCAAATGCTTTAGATAGAAGCAGCAAGAGCTGGGGAGCAAGGAAAAGGCTTTGCTGTAGTAGCAGATGAAGTTAGGAAACTTGCTGAGGAATCTTCTAAGGCAGTACTTAAGATACAAGAAATTACTAATGAAGTTATAAATGCTTTTGAGGAAGTAAAGGAAAATAGCAAATCAATTTTAGAATTTATTTCTAATGATATTAAGCCTGAATTTTTAAGACTAATATCTGTTGGGGAATCTTATCTTAAAGATTCAGAAGTACAAGCTGAAAAGGCAAATGAACTAAATGCAATGATTAAAAACAAATATAATTTTAGAAACTACGCAGTAGTTTCTTCCTTAACTATTAACTGCACCTTATAAACTGTAAACTAAAAGATTGTTTTGCAATCTTTATTAACATGATTAAAATTAATTTTCTAATATCCCACTCCCCACTCCACACTCCCCACTCCACACTTCTAACTCCTAACTAACTAACTAACTGTCTCCCTCTCCTAACTGAAATAGGTTCTAGAAGTATTTTTCTCTAAATAAAATATTAGTAAGAATTTAAAGTTAAATCTTGGGGGAAAAATGAAAAATAGAAACTGCTTCGATTTTTTACAGTTAGAATTTAGGGATCTATATCAGGCAACAACTAATTTACTCAAGGAGGATAAAATTGAACTAATTACTGAAAAAATATTAAAGATAATTAGTGAGATTGTAATTATAATCCATTTAAAAAATAATCTATTTTATAATAGTGAAAATACACTAATTAAAAATATTGAGTATCTTTCAAGAAAAGAAATACTACCTTATTCTCTTATGAAATATTTAGTTAAATATATTGAAGATATTGAACTTATAAATACTTCTTTAATTAATGAAAAAATAAATGAAGAAAACATAAGGATTAAGTTAAAAGATCTAAAGGTCATATATGAATTTTCGGTATGGATGGCAATAAATTGTGGTGAAGAAAAATACAACTTATTTTATGATAAGCTTTCAGCAGAAGAAAAGAAGATATTTGGAAAATACTTAGATTTTTATAAGGAAGAATTATATCAAATAAATAGTCAGTATGGAATTGAAGAGCTTGAGGAACTTAATAAGAGAGATGAAGATGAGGAGCTTTTATATGATGAAGATTTAGTAAATGGAGAACTTTATTATATAGGGAAAACAGTAGAGCAAGATTATTATAAGGCAAGGGAATATTTTAAAAAATCTGCGAATAGGGGTAATCAGTATGCTCAAAGCTATTTAGGCCTGTTTTATGAGAAGGGTTATGGGGGAGAAAAGGATATTGATAAAGCCCTATATTGGTATAAAAAATCTGCTCTTCAAGGTAATGCCTTTGCTCAATATTCTTTAGGATATATTTATTTTACTGGAATAGAAGTAGAAAAGAATTTAGATTTTTCCTTTAAGTGGTATAAGGAAGCGGCAGAAAATGGATTTCCTCCAGCTCAATATGCTTTGTCTTACTTATATAAAAATGGATTTGGATGCGAAAAAAGCATTTTTAAAGCTTACTATTGGCTAGAAACTTCTGCGGAAAATGACTTTGAAGATGCTTATTATATTTTAGGCCAATCTTACTTAGATGGGATATATATTGATAAAGACTATAAAAAAGCCTTTTTTTATTTGTCAAAGGGGGCAGAAGTAAATGATGTTAATTGTCTAGAAGCTCTTGGAGATATGTATTTAGAAGGGCTTGAAGTGGAAAAGGATGGTGAAAGGGCCTTATCTTATTATTTACAAAGTGCTGAAGAAGGAAATATTAAGGCCTACTATAAAATTGGAAGGCTTTATGAGGAAGAAGAAAATTATGAAATGGCTTTATTATATTATTTAAAGGGGCATAATAATGGAGATTTAAAATCAACTCAAAGGCTTGGAATTATGTACTATAATGGGGAAGGAGTAAATAAGGATACTGAAAAGGCCATACAATATATGAAAAAGGCAATAGTAGATAAGGATCCTCATTCCTTATATTTAATGGGAGTTATTTACCTAGAAAAAGATAGGGATAGGGCCTTATATTATCTTAGGAGAGCCTATAAAAGAGGTTCCCATTATGCAGCAGAAGTACTAGCTAGTGAATACTATATTGATATATTAAATAAGAAGAAAATTGATGAAAAAGAATTATTAGAATATATAAATTATGCAGCAGATAAGGGCCTTGCTGATGCAATTTATTATAAGGGGCTTGCCTATATTTATGGAATTGGACTTGAAAAGGATGAAGAAGAGGCTTTTAAATTATTTATAGAGGCTGCAGAAAAGGGGTCTGAAAAGGCAATGTTAAAGCTTGGCAGCTGCTATCTACATGGAATATATGTAAAACAAAATATAGCTAATGCAATAAAATGGTATAAGGAAGCAATAAAAGAAAAGAGTTTAGAAGCTTATTTGAATTTAATAGATGTTTATGAGAAGGGAATAGGAATAGATAAAGATTATAATAGTGCCTTAAACCTTGCTCTTGAATTAAGAAAAATAAATAAGGCAGAGGGCAATGAAAAATTAATTTATTATAATGCTAAGGGAATTGGTTTAGAAAGTTCCTATGAAAAGGCAGAAGAATATTTAAAGGAATTATTTCTAATAGATGAAGGAAAAACCTTTAATATTCTTGGAGAGTTAGCCGAAGAAAATTTATTGAATTACAATAAGAATGATGCAATAAAGTATTACTTAGAGGCAATATCCAGAGGAAATAATACTGCTTATGATAATCTAGTTTACTATTTATATAAGAATAAGATATATGATGAAGAATCACAAAATGAAATATGTTCTCAGAAGGATATAGATTATAAATATATAGAAGAAAAGATAAATGAATATAAAAACAAGTATAACTTTGTTGAAATGAAAAAAGCAACTTTTATAGAAGGGGTTAAAAATATTGAAGAAGGCAGATTAAATTCAGATAATGAAAAAATAGAAACAGGTATAAAGGATATTATAAAGAGCATTCATCTTGGATTCTATGAAGGAATAAAGTATTTAGTCAGCTTTTATGAAGAGGAAGTAAAAACAAAAGAGAACTTATTGAAGTTATATGAATACAAGAAGTATATGGAATTTTATGGAATTTAACTAATTAATTAAAAATCTCTAGTATAAAGAATTTATGCTAGAGATTTTTTTTAATTTTAAATAAAATATTATTTCAAAAAAAATATAAAAAAATGAAATAAAACAATTCGAAGAAGAATATAAATTATAATAGATATTTCTTAAAGATGAATTTAACTAAATGCAAAATAGCATGGAGGTTTTAGTTATGATAGAAAACATGGAAGTAATTATATTTGAAATAATTAGTCAAGGGGGGACAGCAAAGGGATTAGCTTATGAAGCTTTAGATGCAGCAGAAAAAGGGGATTTTGAAAGGGCTGAGCAATTATTAAAAGAAGCAGATACATGTTTAGGGGAAGCTCATAAAATACAAAGTAATTTAATTCAAGCTGAAGCAAGGGGAGAAAGAGCTGATCTTTCCCTATTACTTGTACATGCCCAAGATCATTTAATGACAGCTATAGAAGCAAGAACTTTAATAGAGCACATGATAAGAATGTATAAAAAGATGGTATAAAAATAAGGAGGTATTATTTATGAAAGTATTATTTGTTTGTTCTCAAGGTATGTCTAGTGCTATAGCAGTTAATGCCCTTAAGAAGGAGGCAGAAAAGAAAGGAGTATCAATTGAAGTAAAGGCAGTAAGTACACAAGAATTTGAAGAAGAAGTAAAGAAGGGCTATGATGTGGCAATGGTTGCACCTCAGGTAAGACATCGTTTCGATTACTTAAAGGAATATGCTGATGCAGAAAATGTTCCTTGTGCATTAATTCAGCCTCAAGCCTATAGTCCATTAGGAGGAGCAAAGCTACTAAAGCAAGTTACAGATTTAATTAATAAGTCTTAAACTTGTAAAATTACAAGTTAAAATATTTTATATTAAGGGGGGATTTCCTATGAATAAGTTTGCGGAATTTTTAGATCAAAAATTATCAACTCCAATGGCTAAGATGGCAGAACAACGCCATTTACGTGCTGTTAGAGACGGAATTATAGCTACTTTGCCGCTTATTATTGTTGGATCATTATTCATCTTAATTGGTATTCCACCATTGCCAGATGAATGGGCTATTACTCAATTTTTAAAAGCTAATAACAGCGTTTCAATGCTACCTTACCGTGTGACAATGTATATTATGACTCTTTATGCCTGCTGGGGAATAGGATATAGTTTAGCTAAATCCTATAAGCTGGATGGAGTTACTGGAGGAACTCTTTCAGCAATGGCCTTCCTATTAACAATAGTTCCACAAGCAATCGACGGAGTAGGTTTTGTACTTCCAATGGCAAACCTTGGTGGCGGTGGAATGTTTGTAGGTATCGTAATGTCTATATTTGCTGTTGAAGTTTTAAGATTTACAACAGTTAAGAATTTCAGAATAAGAATGCCTGAACAAGTTCCACCATCAGTAGCAAGATCCTTTGAAGCTTTAACACCAACAGCAATTATAGTGCTTATTGTAGGTAGTTTAACTTATTTTGCTAAGTTTGACTGGCATTCATTTATAGGTAAAATTGTTAGCCCATTATTATCAGCAGCTGATACTTTGCCAAGTGTTTGGCTATTAATAATATTAATTACTTTCTTCTGGTCCTTTGGTATTCATGGAGTATCAATTGTTGGATCAGTTGCCAGACCATTATGGTTACAATTATTAGATCAAAATACAGCTGCAGCAGCTTCAGGAGTTGCATCAACTGAATTACCTGCAATAGCAGCAGAACCTTTCTTCCAATGGTTTATATGGATAGGGGGATCAGGATGTACTATAGGTTTAGTAATAGTATTAGCTTTATTTGCTAAGTCCAGCTATGGTAAGCAATTAGGAAGGGCAGCCTTAGTACCAGGTATATTTAATATTAATGAACCAATTATATTTGGTGCACCTATAGTTTTAAACCCAACTTTAATAATTCCATTTATCTTATCACCATTAGTTACAGGAACTATTGCCTGGATAGCTACAAGTTTAGGTTTAGTTGGCAGAGTTACAGTAACGGCACCTTGGACCTTGCCAGGACCTATAGGAGCATATTTAGCGACTGGTGGAGATTGGAGAGCAGCAGTATTAAATATAATCTGTATAATTGTTTCAATAGTTATTTATTATCCATTTGCTATGATATACGATAAGAAACTATTGAAAGAAGAAAAAGGAGAAATTATTTAAATATATAAAATTAAAGAAATAATATAGGGGCTGTCTTTAAGCCCCTATATTTATGTGGTAATATAAGAAAAGAATAATAAATAATTAAAAAATAAAGAAGAGGTGTAATTATGGGAAAACTAGGAATATCAATATATCCAGAAAAGAGCAGTGAAGAAAGAATATTAAATTATATAGATAGTGCAAGCAAATATGGCTTTAGTAGAATTTTTTCTTGTCTACTTTCTGTAAAGGATACCAAAGAAAATATAAAGAGGGATTTCAAAAAAATAAATGACTATGCAAAATCAAAGGGCTTTGAAATTATTTTAGATGTAAGTCCTAAAGTATTTAGTGATTTAGGTATAAGTTATAATGACTTAAGTTTCTTTAAAGAAGTAGGTGCAGACGGCTTAAGATTAGATGTAGGTTTTACAGGTTCAGAAGAAGCCTTAATGACCTATAATGATCAAGGTCTTAAAATTGAAATTAATATGAGTAATAATACTCATTATATAGATACTATAATGGATTTTATGCCAAATAAGGATAATTTAATAGCTTGTCATAATTTTTATCCTCATAGATACAGCGGCTTAAATTTTAATCATTTTATGGAATGTACAAAGAATTTTACTAAGTATGGCTTAAGAACTGCAGCCTTTATTACAAGCCAAAATAAGGATACTTTTGGACCATGGCCTGTAACAGATGGACTTCCAACCTTAGAATTACATCGTAATTTACCAATAGAAGTACAGGCAAAACATTTTATAGCCCTAGGAAATATTAACGATATAATAATATCTAATTGTTATCCTATTGAAGAGGAACTAAGAAAATTAGGGTCAATGAGAAAAGATATGGTAACCTTTGATATTGAAATTGTAGAAGGAACTCCTGAAGTTGAAAGAAAAATACTGCTTGAAGAAAAACATTATAATAGGGGAGATGTTTCAGATAACATGATAAGATCAACCCAAAGCCGTGTTAAATATAGCGGTCATGAATTCAAACTATTTAATGCACCAGAAATAATAAGAAAAGGTGATGTTATAATAGAAAGCAGCGAATATGGACATTATGCAGGGGAAGTGCAAATAGCTTTAAGGGATATGAAAAACAGTGGAAAATCTAATGTTGTGGCTCGTATTAAGGAAGAAGAAATATTTATCTTAGATTATATTAAGCCATGGCAAAAATTTAATTTTAATTCAATAAAATAAGATAGTTACTATATTTTCTAAGGCTAGTATATTATTCATCAATTAGAAGGAAGCCCATATTGGGCTTATCCCCTATCTGTGTTAATATAAACTCCAACAGATGAATAATATCTGAGGAGGAAATAAACATATGATTAAATCAAAAATTTTAGCATTATTTTTATCAGGATGTTTAATTACAGGTATAGGAGTTGGAAACTAGCTAAAAAAATCTGAAAATAATAATACAATGGAACATTATGCAAGAATAAAGTCACAAGATATGGGTGATAGAGGATACTTTAATCACACTAATCCAGAAGGACAATTAATCACTGCTCAGATGCAGGCTGATGGAGTATCTTATAGAGCCTGGGGGGAAAATATAGCATATATTTCAGGAATGTCAGGTAACTCTCAATTAGCAACAAAATTTATGGACAACTGGATGAATTCATCAGGCCATAGAGCAAATATCTTATCTACAAACTTTACAAGCATAGGAGTTGGGGTCTATAAAATAGGAAATACTTACTATGCAACACAAGAGTTTTATAAATAGTTTAGTAAAATTCAGTTAGTAGTTAGTAGTGTGGAGTGAGATTTAGTTAGTAGTTTGGAGTGTGGAGTGGAATTCAGTTTGAGTGGAATTTTTTATTTATTTACTTGTGCTAACAAAAAGTATTGAAATTTTTAAAATTTCAATGCTTATAAATGGCATAAAACCATTATTTTTTATTTTTTCGCAAAAACAACTTTTAGCGAAATTATGTTATATAGATTTGTTATAATTTATTTTTAATAAGTTTTAAATTAATACTTGAAAATAAAACACCTGCTAAAGCTGAAATAATAATAGAGATAATAATATTTGTATTCATAAAATCAAACATTATTATAAACCAATTTAATCCAAATCCTAATACGCCATGACTCATTATATATTCAAATTTATTTAAATGTCTATTACTTTTTGTTAGGTTAAACCTAATAATATTAAATACTAAATTTACAACAAATAATATTAATAAAATATATAGTCTATTAATGCTTGAATTGCTATCTACAACTAAATGAGTTAATAAATAAAAAATATATATAAAGAGTGTAGAACGTATGCTTTCATTTATTAATTTATACATCATCTTAAAAACCTCCGTTATTATTTAGTTAAAAAATCATATAACATAACACCAGCAAGTCCACCACCAGCAGCACCAAGAGGACCACCAAATACTCCACCTAATAATCCACCACCAGCAGCAAGTTCTCTCCAATAATCTCCACCAGAGATATTCTCAAGCTCATTTAAATTTAATTCAGTAAAATCCTGAGATTGAACTAAGTCTATATTTCTCACCTCCTTTTAAAATAAAATGCAAATATACAATAATTAAACAGAATATGGTATAATTTCCATATTGCAAATTATACCATAAAAAGGATGATTTGAAAATATTTATTAAAACTATATACAGAGAAATAATTAAAATATATAATAATATGATACGATATATTAAAAATTTGGTAAAATAGATTATTTAACCTAAAAATACAAGATAGATACTAAAAGGAAAGTATTGTTTAGTGCAACGATACTTTTTTAACAATATGGATCAATTAAAGCAGCAGAAACTTGAATTTTCTGTAGAAGGTATTAAGTATATTTAAAATGATCGTTTATAGGTATTACTTTTGAACGAATTAAAATCGCAACGCCAAATAGTATACTTATTCTGAAAATAATAATATTGACTTAAAATTAGATTATAATTAATTAACAATTTTATGATTTTTTAATATATAATGTAAATAGTGTTAAAATATAACGTAATAGATTCTATTTTTAAAAGGAGGGAATTATGGAAAATACGATTAAAATTTTAAAAATTGCTTTATTCTTTTGTATAGGTGTTATATCAGTAGTTATTTTTATAAAATCAAATAACAAGAAATTTAAAATATCTAATGATAAAAAAACACTTGAAGAAGGAAAAGAATATATCAAAAACAATAGAATAATAGGTATTATAACAGCGGCAAGTTCATTTGCTATTAGTATATCAGTATATTACAATTGGGGGTTAATAGAGCTTATAGGATATGGAGGCATGTTATTAGTATACATATTAACTTTTAAATTAAAGTGCTAAAAACATCACAAATCCACAGGAAAATTAGGGTGATTATTGATAATAATAAAAATTATACATGCATTTATTATAAAGAAAATAGGAATGTATAAAATTTGAAATGGAACCTATATGAATAGACTTTTTCTAGGGTCTACTATATAGGTTCCATTTTATATGTTTTATTCAAACAAGACAGTTTTTTGATTAGCTAAGTGCTTCAGCAAGACCTGTAGCTGCTAGAATTTGACCACCTATTATACTAGCTGAAATACCGATTGCAGCAGCGGTTCCTATTACAGGTAAAGTAGAAGCAGCAGCAATACCACTAGCAACAGCACTAACACCTGTTAATACTTTTTTCCAACCATTACCACCTTCAATTTGTTCTAAATCATAAGTATTTAGTTCTAAAAAATTTTCCATTGTAAACCTCCATAATAAAATAATATTTTTAAATTATTCAAATAAACCTATTGCAGACGCACCTATAGTTGCATAACGAGCTATTTTAGCCGCTGCACCTACTGGTGGGCATGCGATTGTAAGACCTATAGTACCAACTAAGATAAGACCAGATCCAACTTTTGAAGCAAAGTTTCCACCATCAATATTTTCAAGTTCGTTTAAGTCTAAAGATATAAAGTTATTATTTAATACTAATTCCATAATAATACCTCCCTAAATTTTTAATATATTTATAATAAACTCCAAATTTCGGCGCCTTATATGAGGAGTATATTAACAAGTTGGTTAAAGAATATTAGGACTTATAGATATATAAGCCTCAGCATGGAAACTATCAATTTCTTCTTGTGTTTTGACTTCTTTTATATTTACTGTATATAGAGTGCTTATAGGAGTTAACTTATTAGCACTAATGTAATTTTGTAAATTCATTACTGTATTTTGAAAAGTTGCAGGATTACCATTATGACTTACTTTTAAACAATTAGTTAGTTTAAATTGCTTTTTTAGCTTGTACTTATTGGTTTCAACAAAATCTTTATTTACTGGAATTAATATTTCAATATCCATGGTAGGAATCATAGCTTGTGTAATAGAAAATGTTGTTGAAATTTTTGGTCCCATTATATTTAGTCCATTTTCTTTTATAAAGTTTTCTATATTATATATTTCTTTTTGTAGTTCAGATTGTGTTAAGGTTGTTCTAAAAGATAATAGGTTCTTTAAATATAATTCTTGATTAGTTTCTATCATATGTTCTCTTCCATTATTCTTTTTGCAAACATTTTACATATTTATTCAAACTTTACAAAAAATATAATAACATGTTTACAAAAAAAGTAAATATCATACAATAAATATATATTGTTACATTATTGCATATAATTCGCATATAATTCGCATATAAGAAATTAATTTGCAGGAGAGTGAGATTTTAATAGATGAGTATATTTAAAAAATATCATTGTATAAAGCAACACGATATAAAGGATTGTGGAGCGGCTTGTTTAGCTACTATTTGTAGGCAGTACGGTCTTAAAGTACCAATATCAAAGATAAGAGAGGTGTCTGGAACAGATAAAAATGGGACGTCAGCTTATGGTGTTATAAAAGCCGCTGAAAGTCTTGGTTTTACAGCTAAGGGAGTTAGAGTTTCAAAACCTGAAGATATTTTTTCTGACTTTCCGAAACCGTCTATTGCTCATGTTATTATAGATGGAAAACTAATGCACTATGTAGTTATTCATAAAGTAACTAAAGACGAAATATTAATTGCTGATCCTGCCAAAGGGTTAGTTAAATATAAACCAGAAGAATTTTATAAAATATGGACAGGCATATTAATACTTATGGTACCAGCACCAACTTTTGAAAAGGGGGATGAAACAAAAGGTTTATTTCAAAGATTTTGGGGACTTATAAAAGTTCAAAAGAATCTTTTAGTAAATATATTTATATCATCAATATTAATAAATATTTTAGGAATAATAGGATCGTTTTATTTTAAGTTTTTAATAGATGATATACTTCCCAATAATTTAGATAAAAGCTTATTAGTAATATCAGTAGCTATGATAGGACTAGCATTATTTAGAGTTATTACAGAATTTTTTAGAAGTTTATTACTTACCCATATGTCTCAAAACATTGATATTCCATTACTATTAGGATATTACAATCATGTTATAGATTTGCCTATGAACTTTTTTGGAACAAGAAAAGTAGGAGAAATTATATCAAGATTTAGTGATGGAGCAAAGATTAGAGATGCTATATCATCAGCTACACTAACTTTAATGATAGATACAATAATGGCTATTGTTGGTGGAGTTATTCTTTATATGCAAAGTCCTAAAATGTTTTTAATTTGTTTTGTTCCTATATCCTTATATTTGGCATTAGTATTTATATTTAAGAAATCATTAGAAAATGTAAATAGAGATGTAATGGAGGAGAATTCAAAGCTTACTTCATATCTGGTTGAATCTATAGAAGGAATAGAAACTGTAAAGTCTTTTAATGGAGAAAGAAAAGTTAATTTAGAAACAGAAAAGAAGTTTATAAAGTTTATAAAATCTATATTTAGATATAGTTATGTAAATAATCTACAAGGATCTTTAAAAAATGGAGTTAAAGCTGTATTTAGCATTTGTATCTTATGGTTAGGAGCATATCTAGCAATTAAGGGTGAAATTTCAATAGGTGTATTAATAAGTTTTAATGCATTATTAGCTTATTTTATTGAACCTATTGAAAGAATGATAAATTTACAACCACAATTACAAAGTGCAATGGTTGCAGCAGATAGACTTGGAGAAATATTAGATTTAGATAAAGAAAAATCAGTAAATGAGGATAAAAAAATAAATCCATCAACGCTTTTAGGAGAAATACAATTAAAGAATGTTGACTTTAGATATGGAACAAGACAGCTAGTATTAAAAGATATAAATATGGATATAAAGCCTGGAGAAAAAGTTGCATTAGTTGGGGAAAGCGGTTCAGGTAAGACTACTATAGCTAAATTACTAATGAATTTTTATGATGTAGAAAAGGGAGAAATTATAATTAATAATTATAATATAAAAGACATAAATAAAGAGGCTCTTAGGGATAAGGTATCTTATATATCACAAGATTCATTCTTTTTTTCAGGTACAATAAAAGAAAATCTTGAATTTGCAAATGAAGAAGCCACTTACGAAGAAATTATAGATGTATGTAAGAAAGCCCAAATTCATGATTATATTAACAGTTTGCCATTAAGATATGAAACACTACTTGAAGAAAAAGGAGCGAATTTATCAGGTGGTCAAAGACAAAGACTATCTATTGCAAGAGCATTACTTAAAAAGCCAGAGATATTAATTATGGATGAAGCTACATCTAATCTTGATTCTATAACAGAAAAGGCAATAGAAGGAACTATCGAAGAATGTACTAAAAATACAACTACTATAATTATTGCTCATAGGTTAAGTACCATAATGAGATGCGACAGAATATATGTTATGGATAAAGGAAGGGTAATTGAATCTGGAAGCCATGATGAATTATTAAATAATCAAGGATATTATTATAGATTATGGAAGGGGCAAAGCTTTGATGGATTAAATGAAGTTGCAGCTACAAAAGAAAATCCGTTATTAGTAAATCCATTTCTAGGAGGTGTAAACTAATGAGATATAAAATTGAAGAACTAAAGGATATTACAGATTCAAGAGAAATAATGCAAAGCACGCCTCATGGATTTTCAAGATATATGATGTACATAATAATAGCTTTATTAACTGTTGTTATTACATGGTCCTTATTAGCTAAAAAGGAGATAACAGCTAAAGCCAATGGAGTAGTAAGGCCTTCAGAAGAAATTTACAAAGTTTCAAGTACAACAAATGGTAATGTAACTTCTGTAAATTTAAAAGAAGGAATGAAAGTAAAAAAAGGTGATATTTTATTAATATTAAATGGCGAAGAATATGAAATTCAACAAAGTGTACTCCAGGAAAGCCTTGATAAAAAAGAAAAAGAGCTTGAGGCATCAAGAAAATTAAAAAATTCAATTAATGATGGAGCAAATTATTTATCTCAAAATGATGAAATAGAATCAAGTTACTATGAGAAATATGAATTATATAAGACAACAATGGCAGAATATGATAAGCAAGGTTCAGCTACAGAAGCACAATTAAGCAATTTAAAAAATAAAAACGAGGATTTAAATTTATTATTAAAATCAATAGATGAGGAAAAAAATTATTTTAGTTCTGATCATTATATGTATTATCAATATTTAGATTATGAAATGACATTAAATCAATATAGGAATCAAATAGAAAGTTATAATAAACAAATAAAAGAACTAGAAGATAGTAAAATAGAGGATGTTAAAACTAAGGAAGAAGAAATAAATAATTCTGGTAATGCAAGTGAAAATACTGAAACTAATACAGCAATAGACAAACAAATTGAAACATTAAAAAACAATATAAAATCAGCAGAAGCTGAAATAGATAAGTATAAAAATTCTCAAAAAGCAACTATCAAAAGCAATATAGACCAAAATAAATCAAGCCTAAGCCAAGGAACGGTTATAACTAACAATAATACTTACAAAGAACAGTATTTAACACAATTAGATGCAAATATATCTGCTTTAGAAGATTCTATTCAAGAATTAAAAATGAATTTAGAGCTAGTAAATTCAAGATTAGATGATACAAGTATAAAAGCTGAATATGATGGTGTAATAAATATTATTAATGAAATAAAGGTTGGGGATTATATTCAGAGTGGTACACAAATAGCCTCAATAGTACCTGATGAAACATCTGATTTTATAGCAGAAATATATATAGAAAATCAAAATATAGGTGAAATATCAGAAGGCGAAGATGTTATTTTAGAATTTGCATCATTACCACAAAGTGAATATGGAGTTATAAAAACAAAGTTAGATAATATAAGTATTGATGCGAAGATTAACCCAGAGCAGGGAATTAGCTACTATACAGGAAGATGTAAATTAGATGCAACATCAATGAAAAATGATAATGGAAATGTTGTAAATATTAAGAATGGAATGATGATACAAGCTAGAATAATTAATAGAGAGGTTTCTTATTTTAGATATTTCTTAGAAATGATAAATATTTCGAAGTAAGATAGAAGTTAATTTTTGCGCAATTAGTAAAGCCAATGAATGTGAATCATTGGCTTTTTTATATGTGCGCCCGGCATGGGCGTAATCTTGTCGGTGAAAGTCCGATACGGGGGTTGATAGTGCCAACCGTTAGCCTAAGACAAGGGTGTCCACCGCGAGGTGGAATCTGAAGGAAGTCGGCGG
>NZ_JAHLPS010000008.1 GCF_018918055.1 Caproiciproducens sp. MSJ-32 | reverse complement strand
AACTTTCCTTTAGAATAATTATTTATCATAGTTTTAGTTAAGGCCTTATCATCTTCCTTTCTCTTACTGTCCTTAAACTTATTATCAAATAATTGAATCACCTGATCCATATATAAATCAAGCTCTGGTAACTCCTCTAAAGATATTTGCTTATTTAAATTTAAACTATTAAATAGCTCCATTAATTCCTTTGTATCCATAACTTCCTCCACATAGTTTCAAAAACTACTTGTTGCGATTTATATATGGATCAGGTGATTCAATTATTTGATAATAAGTTTAAGGACAGTAAGAGAAAGGAAGATGATAAGGCCTTAACTAAAACTATGATAAATAATTATTCTAAAGGAAAGTTATTAATGCCTGTTAGAAATAAAAAATATACAAAAGAACATTTAATATTAATGAGTCTTATTTATAATTTAAAGGGTGCATTATCAATAAGTGATATTAAAAGTGTGTTAAATACTATAGTAGGGTCTTTAGAAAAGAATGAGGGTTATCCATTAAGGGAATTATATAAATTATTCTTAAGTAGAAATGAAAGAGCTGTTAATGAAGTAGAATGCTCTATAGAAAACATAGGAAAGGATATTGAAAATATAAAATCTAATGGTGAAATTCAAATTAATGAATTTGAGAGAAATTTCTTATTGTTAGTTTCTTTTATAAGCATGAGTAATATGTATAGAAAAATGGGAGAAAAACTAATAGATGAATATTTTAATAAACTTTAAAAGAAATTTTTTAGTATTTTTTAATTAAGACTATTTCTCTAGAAAACAATGTATTATAATAATTATTAAAATTAAAGTGAAATTAATATATAACCTGGGGAGAAGAAAAATGAGTAATAGAGATAAAATAAAAGATTACAAAAGAATAGTAGTAAAGGTTGGAACATCCACATTAACTTATGGCAATGGTAAAATAAATTTATCTAGAATAGAAAAGCTGGCCAGAATACTTTCGGATATTATGAATTCTGGGAAGGAAGTTGTTCTTGTAACTTCTGGGGCAATTGGAGTTGGAGTTTCAAAACTTAATTTAAAAGAAAAGCCAACAACGATAAGAGAAAAGCAGGCTGTAGCAGCAGTTGGGCAATGTGAACTTATGCATATATATAGTAAGTTTTTTGGAGAATATAGTCATGTAGTAGGTCAGGTTTTATTAACAAGAGATGTTGTTGAAGATGAGCATGTTAGAAATAATGTTTGTAATACCTTTGAAACCTTAATAGAAAATCAAATAATTCCAATAGTAAATGAAAATGATACAGTATCTATTGATGAAATTGAAAATATTGTTAGGTTTGGTGATAATGATAATTTATCTGCTATAGTATCAAAATTAGTTAAGGCAGATATTTTAATAATATTATCAGATATTGATGGGTTTTATGATTCTGATCCAAGGAAAAATGAAAATTCTAAATTAATAAGAGAAATATCAGAAATAACTGAGGAATTAGAAGCTTGTTGTGGTGGAGCTGGAAGCAGTCTAGGAACTGGTGGTATGATAACTAAACTTACTGCAGCTAGAACTGCAACAGCGGCTGGAGTTGATATGGTTTTAGCAAATGGAGAAAATCCAGAAATACTATTAAATATTTTAAATGGAGAAGAGATAGGAACATTATTTGTTTCAAATAAAAAGTAATATAAAAATAGGAGTTGAGGGCTATGAAAACAGTAAGAGAATTAGGAAAAAGAGCTAAGGAAGCTTCTTATGATCTTGGGGTTGCATCAACATCGGAAAAAAATAAGGCTTTAGAGCTTATGGCATTAGCTTTACTTAAGAATAAGGAAGAAATAATCAAGGCAAACGAAATAGATATTGAAAAAGCAAAGGAAAAGGGTACTCCTGCTTCCCTTATTGATAGGTTATATTTAAATGAAGAAAGAATAGAAGGAATGGCTAAAGGAGTTAGAGAAATAGCTGCTCTTGATGATCCTGTTGGAGAAGTAATAGAAATGTGGAAGAGACCAAATGGTCTTCAAATTGGTAAGCAAAGAGTTCCAATGGGAGTTATAGGAATAATATATGAAGCCAGACCAAATGTAACTTCTGATGCAGCTGCTTTATGCTTAAAAACGGGAAATGCAGTTATTTTAAAAGGTGGAAGTGACGCTATAAATTCTAACAAGGCAATAGTTAAAGTTCTTGTAGAGGCAGTTAAGGAAGCTGGATTACCAGAGGCTTCTATTCAGCTTATAGAAGATACATCAAGAGAAGCTACAACGGAAATGATGAAGTTAAATGGATATATAGATGTTTTAATTCCAAGAGGAGGGGCTGGTTTAATTCAAACTGTTGTAAAGAATGCTACAGTTCCTGTTATAGAAACAGGGGTAGGTAACTGTCATATTTATGTTGATGAAAATGCTGACTTTGAAATGGCTAAAAATATAATAATTAATGCTAAAACATCTAGACCAGGTGTTTGTAATGCAGCAGAAAAAATAGTAATCAATGAAAAGATAGCTGCTGATTTTTTACCAATAATAGCAAAGGAACTTAGAGAAAGGTCTGTTGAAATCAGAGGAGATGAAAAAGTAATAAATATTCTTAAAGATGTAAAAGCGGCTACTGAAGAAGATTGGGAAAGGGAATATTTAGATTATATAATAGGAGTTAAAATCGTTAAAGATGTGGATGAAGCAATAAGTCATATAAATAAATATGGTTCAGGACATTCAGAAGCAATAATTACTGAAAGTTATAAAAATTCTCAGAAGTTTTTAAATAAAGTAAATGCAGCTGCAGTATATGTTAATGCCTCAACTAGATTTACTGATGGCGGTGAATTTGGTTTTGGAGCAGAAATTGGAATAAGTACTCAAAAACTTCATGCAAGGGGCCCTATGGGACTTAAGGAGCTTACAACAGTGAAATATATAATCTACGGTAATGGCCAAATTAGATAATTAAGGTGATAAAGAGTGGCATTAGATAAAGAACTGATAACTTTTAAAATTAAAAGTTTTAATGAATTGTCTGTAGATGAATTTTATGAAATAGCAAAGATTAGATATGAAGTTTTTGTATGTGAACAGGAAATAACCTGTGAGAATGATTTTGATGATAAGGACAAAGAAGCCTACCACCTTTTAGTGTGTTATAAAGATAAATTTATAGGATATTGTAGAATATTAAAGGCAGGAGTTTCTTATGAAGTTCCTTCTATTGGCAGAGTTCTCATTTTGAAGGAATATAGAGGCTATGGTCTTGCTAAAGAAATGATGAAAAAAGCTATGGATTTTATATTTTATAAATTAGAAGAAAGTGAAATTAAATTATCTGCACAGCTTTATGTAAGAAATTTATATGAATCATTAGGTTTTAAAGCTGTATCAGATATATATAAGGAAGCTGGGATAGAGCATATAAAGATGCATTATATAAAATAAAAAGGATTGTTTTAAGAAGAAGAATATTTTTAATCTTCTTTTTTACAACAGTCTTTTTTTATAAAAGTAATATTATCAAAAAACGAATTGTGACTTATATATTTTTAATGGAATGTTCGGATTTTTGCTTAAATCTGAATACGTTAACAAGAAAAATATGGATTTTTGTTAAAAAAATTAAGAAAAAATAATAAAAAATAAAATAACTATTGCATAAATACGAATAAAATGTTATTATGCTAATGTAATATTCGTTAATACGAGGAGGCAATTATGGAAAAGTTTTTTAAACTTAAAGAAAACGGGACTGACGTAAAAACTGAATTGTCAGCAGGGTTAACTACTTTCTTAACTATGGCATACATATTATTTGTAAATCCATCAATGTTATCATTAACAGGGATGGACAAGGGTTCGGTATTTGTAGCAACAATTCTTGCGTCAGCTATAGGTACTTTGGTTATGGGGTTAGTGGCTAATGTTCCTTTTGCACAAGCACCAGGAATGGGACTAAATGCCTTATTTACTTTTACAGTAGTATTAGGACTTGGCTTTACTTGGCAACAAGCTTTAGCTATGGTTTTTATTTGCGGAATTATTAATATTATAATAACTACTACTAAACTAAGAAAAATGATAATTCAAGCTATCCCAGTATCACTTCAATATGCTATATCTGGTGGTATAGGTTTATTTATAGCTTATTTAGGGCTTAAGTCAGCTCATTTTATTAATTTTACTGTTGAATCAGCTAATGCTATTGCAGAAGGTGCAGTATATTTTGATGCAGTACCATCTCTTACAGTTTTTAAAGATCCAGTAGCAGTATTAGCATTAATAGGTTTAATAATAACAATAATACTAATGTTATTAAATGTTAAGGGATCAATTTTAATTGGAATAATTTTAACAACAATAATAGGTATTTTTAATGGTGTTACTCAAGTACCTGATTTTTCTTCAATAAATTTTGGGGTTCCAAGTTTATCGCCTACATTTTTCAAATTAGATATTGCAGGATTATTTAGTGATCCATCAAAGATATTCCTAGTTCTTACAACAATTTTCTCTTTTTCACTATCTGATACTTTTGATACAATAGGAACATTCCTAGGAACAGGAAGAAAAGCAGGAATATTCGATGCAGAAGATGAAAAGCTATTTAACGAAGGGGCAGGTTCTAAATCTAGACTTGATAAAGCATTATTTGCAGATGCTATTGCAACTTCAACAGGTGCATTATTAGGTACAAGCAATACAACTACTTATGTAGAGAGTGCAGCAGGTATAGGTCAAGGTGGAAGAACAGGTTTAACATCTGTAACAGTAGCGGTATTATTCTTATTATCTTTATTCTTATCACCAATTATAGGTATGGTACCAGGAGCAGCAACAGCACCAGCATTAATCGTAGTTGGAGTTTTAATGATGGATTCTATTAAAAATATTGAATGGGGCGAATTTGAAGTTGCCGTTCCAGCTTTCCTTGTAGTAACATTTATGCCTTTCACTTTCAGCATAACAAATGGTATTGCAGCAGGATTTATAGGTTATTGTATAGTTAAAATATTTAAAAAGGAAGCAAAGGATGTTCATCCTATAATGTATATAGTTACTTTATTATTCTTATTAAACTCCTTCATTCAAGCATTAAGCTAAAAATTTATATTAACACTTAGTAAGGGCTGTATCAAGTGATTTAAAATCAATTTGATACAGCTTTTTTATTTTTAAGGATATCATTCATATTGAATAATATTTATATTTTTATAACAATATGATATATTGAAAATTAAAGTTAATTATTTAAATATAAATGGAGGATTTTTTATGGGGAAGCATGATAGTAGGAGCTGTGTATTAATAACAGGTGCTACTACAGGAATAGGATATGAATTAGCAAAACTATATGCTGAGGAGGGGTATAATTTAATATTAATAGCAAGAAATAAGGCTAAATTAGAGGAGAGAAAATATGAGCTTAATTTATTATATAATGTTAATATTCATATATTAGCTTTAGATTTAGCTCTTGATAATTCTTGCGAGGAAATAATAAATTATATAAATAGAAAAAATCTAACCGTTGATGTTTTAATAAATAATGCAGGAGTAGGTACTTTTGGATATATTGCTGAAATAGACCTAGAAGAAGAAATGAAGCTAATAGATATTAATATTAAGGCCTTAACGAAACTTACTAAATTGATTTTGCCTTCAATGATAGAAAATGGAGAAGGAGCAATATTAAATGTTGCTTCAACAGCAGCCTTTTGTGCAGGTCCAAAGATGGCTGTTTATTATGCATCTAAAGCTTATGTTCTTAATTTTACAGAGGCTCTTTATGAAGAAGTAAGGGATAGGGGAATTAAAGTAAGCTGTTTATGTCCAGGAGCAGTAAAAACAGAATTCCAAGATAGGGCTGGAATAAAGAAGAAGGAAATAGCAAAGAAAAACTTAATGCTGCCTAAGGATGTAGCAAGAATAGCTTATAGGGATTTTAACAAAGGAAAGTTAATAATAATACCTGGTTTTAAAAATAAGTTAATGGTATTTTTAAATAAATTTATGCCAAGGTCTTTATCAAGAAAGATAATTTTATTTATGAATAAGGAAAACTAAATACAGTTAGGAGTTAGGAGTGTGGAGTTAGGAGTTTAAAAGGATAAAAGTCATACAACAAATTTGTTTGTGTATGACTTTTTTTGTTTTTAAGCATTTGTTGCTTAATTAAGTTCTAAATATAACTTCTTCTCTAGAGAACATGAATCTAACAAATGTAATAGAAATAAGAATATATAATAAATGCCAGCAGACTACCATTAATATGTGTTTGAAGTCATATATTCCAACAATAAATTCCTTCATTAGGCAGATAGAATTTGTGATAGGAATATTAAAAAATGCTGGATTTATTGATTTAGCATCAGCCATATATGGAATAAATGCTAGAAGCATAGAAGGCATAGTTATTGCTGCTAAATATGAATTTGCTTCTTTTGTTGACCTTGCATAAATACTTATTGAAATTTGTAGTGTTGCTAAGAATATTAAAACTAATACTCCAATTAATAGAATACCTAAAATAGAATAAAGATTAATATTTATATCTACTTCTCCTCCAAAGTTCATAAATTTACCCATTGAAAAGGCCATTACAAATACATTAGCTACCAGAGATATAAAGGCAACAACGCATAGAGCTACTATTTTACCAGTAATTATTGAGGAACGATTGGCGGATGTAGATAATAGTGGTTCAAAAGTAAATCTTTCCTTTTCACCAGCACCTAAATCAGCAGCCATTCCAATAGTTGAAGAAATCATTAATATAATTATCAAGGTTGGTAGCATAGACATCATCATAGATGAGAAATTATTTGCTTCTTCCCCTTCATTAATTCCAGACTTAACTTCTAAAGTGAAAGGAGATAAAATTGATGTATCTAAGCCTGAAGCCGCTAATCTTTGAGCAACCAAGTTGTTTTTATAACTTTCAAGAATTTCATTAATCATGGATTCTGCAATCATGGACTTATTTGATTCTTCATCTATTAAAATAGTAATTTTATCGTTTTTACCTGCCATAATATTTTCATCAAATTTATCAGGAATTTGAATTATAAGTTGTATATCTCCTTTTTTTAACAAATCTTGAGGAGTATCTGTTTCTACTAAATTAACAGCAGGAATAGATAATATAGCATCAGCAACACTAGATTTTGTATCTCCTTCTATATAAATATTTATCTCCTTTTCAGCTTCATCTTGGAGATTATTTATAGATGATGACATAAAGCTAAACATAGCAGGATATATTATTATAGGTAAAAATATTGTTAATATTAAAGTTTTCTTATCCCTAAATATATCTAATAACTCTTTTTTTAGAATAGTTATAAAATTATTCATTTGATTCACCTCCTATAATCCTTAAGAAGATTTCTTCAACATTATCATCATTATGTTTTTCTTTTAATTCTTGAAGAGTACAATTTTCTAATAAGTTTCCCTTATTTATTATTACAACTCTATCACATAACTTTTCTACTTCTTTTATAGAATGGCTAGAGAATAAAATCGTTTTTCCTTCGTTTTTGCATTGAAGAATAAAGTCTTGAACAATTTTTGCAGCACTTACATCTAATCCAGTTGTTGGCTCGTCAAATAGCATAACAGATGGATTATGAACTATAGCTCTTGCTATTGAGATTTTTTGCTTCATACCTCTTGAATATTTTCCTACAGGTTTGTCTATATAATCTTTCATTCCAAAGCTTTCTGCTAACTCATCAACTCTTTTATCAGCTTCTTCTTTGCTCATTCCATGAAGATTTGCAAAGTATCTTATGTTTTCCCTGCCAGTTAGTCTATCATAAAGTCCTACATCACCGCCAAAAAGAATGCCAATGTTTTTTCTAACTTCAGAAGGGTTTTCTTTTACGTTAATATTATTAACTGTAATATTACCAGAATTTATTTTAAGCATAGTAGAAATCATTCTTAAGGTAGTAGTTTTTCCAGCACCATTTTCGCCTAGTAATCCTACTATTTCTCCAGGATTTACTGAAAAGCTTATGCTGTTTACAACTATATTTTTTTTAAAGCTTTTTGTTACATTTTCTAAGATAAGCATTGACTTCCTCCTTAAATAAAATAATAAGAATATTATAACACAAAAGATAGCAGATGGTAATTGTTGTAAAGAAAAAATAGGGGTTATGAAAATTGTTAAAAATATAAAAAAACATTGACATGAAACATACGTTCTTATAATATATAAATATAGAACTTGTGTTTGTGTGGAGGTTATTTTATGGAAAATGAGGTTTTTGTTAAATTGAACTATAAAACAATTGGTGAGTTTAAGAGTTTAATAGTGGATAGATATAATAAAAAAAGTGAAGATAAAAAATACTTAATTTGTACAGGAAAGTATGATAAAAATGGATGGACCTTCATATTCAAAGCAAATAGTATAAAAGAAGCAGAAGATTTTATAGATAATAATTCAAAGAATATTAATAGAAAAAGATATAGTATTTTAGAAAAAGATGTACATATCCAAGATTTTGATACGGTTCAAATTCCTGCATTTATATGCTCTTAATTATATATAATAAAAAAGGAGCTTTTCATAAATAGTTTTATGTAAAAGCTTCTTTTATTTAAGGATATTTATCATTGGTATAGAATCTTATTATAAACCGATATTATTTTTATAAGTTTCAGATATAACAATAGATAAATTATCTATTAAGTTTATAACAGTACCTTCTCTTTCGCTTTTATTACTCTTTATAATTTTAACTTTAGGTCTTAAAGGAAAGTTTCTTAAAGTTTCTGTAACCATTCCAATATCTCCAGTACTTAGTTTAACAATGGTTCCATTTGGGAACGGTACAATAACTTTTGAAAATATTTTTACAATTCCAAAGTCAAATAGGGTACCTGCATTACTCATTATATACTCTAGAGCATCACTAGCTGATAATGATGACATATAGTTTTTTTCAGAAGTAAGAGCATCATAGGCATCTGAAATAGCTACAATTCTAGCCAAATAGTTTATTTGATTCCCTACTAAGCCCTTAGGATAACCTGAACCATCAATTCTTTCATGATGTTGAAGTATAATAGCCTTGCTATCACTTGAAAGAATGTCCATGTCTTTTAAATAATTATATCCTTTTTCACAGTGCTCCTTTAAAATTTCATATTCCTGTTGAGTTAATGGACTATCTTTATTTATTAAATCTTTATCTATAAAGCTTTTGCCAATATCATGCAGTAAGGCACCTATGCATAAATTTAGTAAATCATTTTTTGAAAGTCTTAAGCCTATTCCAACAACTAAAGATATAACTGTTATATTTAGACTGTGTTCATATATGTCAGGTATTGCATTTTTTATATTTGATAGAAAATATACTATATCATCATTCGATAGTACAGTTTCTAATAATTCCTCAGCCAATAAAATAATAGATTTTAGTGAATCGTTTTCCAAAGTAGGTGAGCTATTTTTTTGAAAGTCATTAAAGGTATTCTTTAATGTGCTTAAGCATTTATTATGAAGCTCTTTTTTAATAGTAAGCTTAATTTTAGGAGCATAATTATTTTCGGTTATATATATGTGAGCTATTTGGTACTTCATTAATTTTTGAATTATATTTTTATTAAGTTGAGCCCCACAATTTAATAAAACTCTTCCTTCAGAATCGTATATAGTTTTTGCAAGGTATGAATTAGGTTTTACATCTTTTAAAGGAACAAGTTTCATATTTTCACCTCTGTTATGCTTTTATCTACATTATATCAATTTTTAGTAAAAAATAATATAATTTTTACTAAAATTTATATTATTGTTATAACTATATGGAATATTAATTAAATTTGGAATTTATTAAATATTATTAGTTGTTTTGTAATAAATTAATAAAACTAAATAGTTTATGCTGCTAATACAGCATAAACTATTTAGCTCTTTATATATCTAATTGATTTTTTGTATAATTAAAATAAAGATTTCTTAATTTACTCATTTTATCTTCAAGCTCAATGAATAAATCAGAAGCTAAGGCATAATCTTTTGAAGATAGGGCTGTTCTTATTCTTGAGAACAAACTCTTGCTAGTATAAGTGTCCTTCATTATATATTTTCTTAAGCTGTCTATTTCCATCCAATTTGAAACATCTAAATCTAAAGCATCAGCACCGTGTAATTTTTTAAAGGATCTTATTTCATTTGCATGATTATTAATTACTCTATGGCAAACGTCAGTAGCCCATCTTTCAATTATAGCTAATTTAAAACTGTTAATTAATTTTTCGCTAAATACGTCATTTCTTCTTAGTACTTTTGTTTTTTCAGCATTTTTATCAAGATTAATTAAATTTTCATAAATAGTAGCAGGTGCTTTTCCGAAATACTTTTCTCTTTCTTCTTCAGTATAATATTCAAATACATCTTCTTCGCTTCTATATGCTCTATCTTTTTCTAAATAATCAGCTTCTTCACCAGGTTTTTTAGATAATTCTGCTAAAAGTTCTTTAGGTTCCTTATTGTTTTCAAGTGCGTAAATAATTCCGTCTAACATAGATAGATAAGAAACAGCTAAAACTAAATAGATATTTGAATGAGGATTTGGTGATCTAAGCTCAAATCTTGTTGCTAAAGGATTTGCTAAATCTCTTATTAAACCTATTAATATTGTTCTATTTCTTGATGGTATTTCTGGAGATATACCAAGGGATGTAACTATACAAACTGGAGCCTCGAAGCCTGGCTTTAATCTTTTTAACGCTCCATTAGTTGTAGAAATAAAAGGATTCATAATTTCATAATTTTTTAGTATTCCCATTAGTGCCCCATAACCTATACTGCTTAAGAAATCATCTTTCTTTCCTTCGAATAAGTTTACTATTTTTCCACTATTTAATTTTAAACTTACTCCTAAATGAGTGTGCATTCCTGAACCGGCTACATCATCAATTGGCTTTGGTTTAAAAGTAACGTCTAATCCGTAACGTCTAAAGGTTTCTTGAATTAGAATTTTAACGAAGATTTCGTTATCGGCAGCTTGCATAGCATCTGAATATTTCCAGTCTATTTCAAGTTGTTCCATTATGTGATTAAATTGTCCGTTAATATCTAATTTAGACTTAACTCCTCCAACTTCCTTGTGTCCCATTTCCGGCTCAAAGCCATATTTTTCCATTAAAATTAAAGTTTCTTCTAGAGCAGTTCTAACTGCACCTCTAGTCCTTGTCCAATATTGTTCTTGTAATACTTGAGATGTTGATAATTCTTCTATATGAGCTTCTTCATTAGGGGTTCTAACCCAAAATTCTAATTCAGTTGCAGAAGTCATATATATTTCTTTAATATCTTTAAATTTAACCCCATATGGTTCTAATGTTTTTGGATTCTTTTTAAAGATATCTAATAAGCTTTCTTTAAAAGTCTTTATTGCTGATTTTAATATATTTCTTGAATCAACAGGAACATTATTGTGAATTAGGAAGGAAGGTATTCTTAGGGTACCAATTGGTTTATTTATTTTAGGATCTATATGCTCAAAATTATAGTCAACAAACCAAGTTGCTTCTAAATCTGTAACCATATCAACTTTGGCATCATTTAAGGTTGCTATTCCTGGTAGTACAACGGAGGAACCATCAGTTTGTATTGCAACTCCATTCAAAAAAGAATCAATATCCTTTAAAAATAAGCTAGCTGGAATTTTTTCGTCTGTATCATTTCCTGATAAATCTATACCTACTATAGAAACAAATTTTATTTCGGGATGTTCTTCAAAAATTAATTTAAGGTCTTCCTTTGTATGTTTGGATTTTGGTATTGAGAAAATTAAATCTTTCATATAATCCTCCTATATATACGAATATTGGGTTGTTTGTATAATTGAACATTCGCGACTGTAATTATAGAGAAATTTTATTATACGGCTATTCCCATGTCAACAAGTATAGAAAAGTAATTAGATTATTAATAAATTTAATACAATATATTTATTTTTAAATAAAAAAGGCTGTTAAATATTTTTATTCTAAAGCAAAATTAATACTTATATAGTATGTAGCTTAATAAAAAAAGTTATAATTAATTTTATAGAAAAATAAAGGACTAAATTATTATAGATTTATAAAGGATAAAAGTATAAAATAAATTATAGAATTAAGTAAAATGGAGTGAGGTAGTTGGACAATAGAAAGAGGCCTATTGGTTTTTTTGATTCAGGAGTAGGCGGATTGAGTGTAATGAAAGAAGCACTAAAGCTAATGCCTAATGAAGATTATATATATTTTGGAGATTCTAAAAATGCACCTTATGGAACAAAAACTGTTGAGGAAGTAAGAAGACTAACTTTTGAGGCTGTTGATTTTTTATTAAAAAAGGGAGTTAAGGGAATTGTTATAGCTTGCAATACTGCAACTAGTGCAGCAGTAGAAGCTTTAAGAAATGAGTATCCTAATATACCTATAGTAGGAATAGAACCAGCCTTAAAGCCGGCTGTTGAATTAAATAAAAAAGGAAGCATCTTAATTATGGCTACTTCTATGACTTTAAAAGAAAAGAAGTTTAAGAATCTTATGGAAAGATACAAAGATAAAGCAGATATAATTCCTGTACCTTGTCCAGGATTAGTAGAATTTATAGAAGAAGGAAATTTTGAAGGTAAGGAAGTAGAAGATTATTTACATAATAAATTAAATGAGTTTAGTAATAAAGAAATAGCCTCGGTTGTCTTAGGATGTACCCACTATCCTTTTGTAAAAAAGACTATTTCTAAGATTATTGGTGATAAAATAGATATTATTGATGGTGGTTATGGAACTGCTAAAGAGATACAGAGAAGATTAAGAATTATGGATTTATTAAATAATGAAGATAAAGAAGCTAATATAGAAATTATAAATTCTACTAATAAAAAGGAAATAATTGATTTAAGTTATAGATTGTTAAATATGTAATATATTAAATTTTATTGGAAAAGAAAATATTTTTATAGTTGTATTTACATTTAAATATGAACATAATATCAAATGACACATGCATTCAGGGAGATTTTGTTATTAGGTGAATGTTGGTTATAATTAAAAAATAAAAGTAAGAAAGGAGATTTTTATGAAAAATCCAATAGTAACAATAAATATGGAAGATGGAGGAGTAATAAAAGCTGAATTATATCCAGAAATTGCCCCTAATACAGTAAGAAACTTTATATCTTTGATAAATAAGGGATTTTATGATGGATTAATATTTCATAGAGTAATTCCTGGTTTTATGATTCAAGGGGGATGTCCTGAGGGAACTGGAATAGGAGGACCTGGTTATAGTATAAAAGGTGAGTTTACAAGAAATGGTTTTAAAAATGATTTAAAACATACAAGAGGAGTTCTTTCAATGGCAAGAACAATGTTTCCTGATTCAGCTGGAAGCCAATTCTTTATCATGGTTGAAGATGCTCCACATTTAGATGGACAATATGCTGCTTTTGGTAAAGTTATTGAAGGAATAGAAGTTGCGGATAAAATAGTAGCTGCTAAGAGAGATTATAATGATAGGCCATATGATGATCAAAGAATGATTAAAGTTACAGTTGAGACTTTTGGGGAGAATTATGATGAACCTGAAATAATAGAAGAATAATTTTAGGAGGGTTATATGTTAGATAATGAAAAATGTATATTAGTTTATAATATGCCTTTAGAAAAATTAAATTTTTTAGTAGAAGAAGGATATAAACTAATAGAGGTAAAAAAAGAAATGATGGAAATGACTATTAGGGATATTTTAAAGGGATTGAGATTTGAAACTGTAAATTCCAAGGAATATAATGAATCTCTTATACTCTTTAATAATTTTTTTGATGAGGAACTAAGAGAATTAATAAGAAAAATCAGAGAAAATATTAAAGGTGGAATTTTAGCAACAGTTACAGAACATTCTATAGACTGGAAATTAGGTTATTTACTTGAGCATTTAATAGAAGAAAGAGAATGGTTTTTAAAGCAACAGAAGGGAAGAGCTTAAGGTGAGTAGAGTAGGAGAAAAAATAAAAGAGGCAAGATTAAAAAGTGGATTAAGTCAAAAGCAATTAGCTAAAAAATTAGGAGTTGCAGAAAAGTTTATTAATGAAGTTGAACTTGGAAGAAGAGTTGCACAAGAGAGCTTTATAGAAAAAGCATCAAAGATTTTAAATACTGATTTTAATGATGTAAGTATGCTTGCTACTGATGAGGCATTACAGGAAGAGAAGAAGAATTTTAAAGAAGTAATTTCAAAAAGAACTGTAAATAAAAATAATGAAGTAGATCAAGTATGGACTAATGCCTTTTCATCAGTATTAAGAAATGTGCCAATTTATGATTACGCCCTTTCAACTAATAAAGGTTATAAAGAAATGCCTATACATTCTAACAAAATAGAAGGATTTGCACAGGACAAGGTTTTCTACCTAGAAATTCAGGATGATGAGATGTCTGGATTTAGAATGTTAAAAGGGGATTTAGCTTTTGCTTATTTAACAAAGGAAATATCAAATAATGGAATATTCTTAGTAGAATATAAAGGGAAAAGAGCTATAAGACAAATTAAATCCTTAGGAAATTCAAAATTATTACTTGTAAGCAATGGTGGAAGTTTATTAACAGAAACTGTAGAACAAAAAGAAATAGATATTATTGCTAGACTTATGAGGCTGGAAATAAAATTATAAATAAGTTAAAACACAATATAAAATATTATAATTGAAGGCTAAGTTTTTTCATATATAAAAATATGGAGAAACTTAGCCCTTATTTTTATTCTATATTTTAATTTGTTTATCACTTTTTTTTTTGAATTACATATATTGTTATTAATGAATAATGATGAAGGTGGAGGATAGAGTGGAAAGTATTGGGGGAAATAATTTAAGTTCGGGATTAGGTCTTCTTCACAATCTTCCAACGAGTATAATAGGTAAATTAGGAATTAGTTATTCTCCAAGTTTGATTGATGGAAATAGAATAGAAGCTATTATTTTAACATCTAGTACTGAAGCAGAAATGCAGGCAATTGTATCTGGACTAGGAGGAAGCTATGAAGATTTAGGATATGGATTTGGCATAGTAAATATACCGATAAGTAATCTAATTGCTTTGTCTAATGAACCAACAATTAGATATATTGAGCTGCCTAAAAGTTTGTTTACAACTGATGCACAAAGTAATAGGGCTTCCTGTGTTACTCAGGCAAGGGATAGATTTGATTTAGATGGAGAAGGAGTTTTAATAGGGTTTATTGATACTGGAATAGATTACACTCATCCTGGTTTTATTAATGAAGATGGAACAACTAGGATTGATTATATATATGATTTGAGTTTAGGTGGAGTTGTATATAATAGAGAGCAGATAAATTTAGCACTTCAAAGTCAGGATCCATTTTCAGTTGTACCTTCCTTTGACCAAACTGGTCACGGAACCCATGTAGCAGGTATAGCTTGTGCTGGTGGAAGAATAAGTGAACAATATTATGGTGTAGCTCCTAGGAGTTCAATAGCCATGGTTAAGTCTACAAGAGGACAATATGCCTTAAGTACTAATATTATGAAGGGATTAAAATTTCTTATCGATAAATCTAAAGAACTTAACAAGCCTCTTGTTGTAAACATAAGTCTAAGTACTAATGATGGAGCCCATAATGGGAAAAGTCTTTTGGAACAGTATATATCAACAGTAGCAACATTAGAGAGAGTTACTATTGTAATTGCAGCAGGTAATGAAGGAGACGCAGCCCATCATGTTGGGGGAGAGCTTTTACCTCAACAAACAATATTCTTAAATGTAGCTGATTATGAAAGAGCAATAGTATTTAACTTATATAAGCCTGTTTTAGCAAATTTAAGTATCAGAATAATTACTCCTACAGGTCTTAATAGTGGGGATATAATAGTAAGGGAAGGCTATAGTGAAGGAAATATAGGAAGGGATAGATATCAAATTTATTATACAGGTCCTAAGCCTTTTGACTTATTGGGGGAAATATCAATTGCAATAACAACCAATGCTCAATATTTATCAGTAGGGCAGTGGGGGCTTAGAATTAATTTATTAAACCAGTATACTGGAGTTTTTGATATTTGGCTTCCTATATCAGAAGGATTGAATACTAGAACTAGATTCTTACAACCAACTATATTAAATACTTTAGGAATACCTGCAACAGTAGAAAATATAATAGCTGTAGGCAGTTATAATTATATAACTAACAATATATCATCTTTTAGCGGGAGAGGACGACCAGCTATGTTCCAAATGATAAGGCCTGATCTTGTTGCGCCAGGAGAAAATATAGCTTCCCTTGCACCGAATAGGTCTTTTGATATTAAGAGTGGAACATCAATGGCAGCTCCTAATGTATCTGGAGTAGCAGCATTGATGATGGAGTGGGGAATAATTAAAGGAAATGATCTGTTTTTATATGGTGAGAGATTAAAATATTATTTAGTTTTTTCTGCAGCTAGACCAAGAACAGACATAAGATATCCTGATCCAAGCTGGGGATATGGAGAGGTATGCTTAAATGCAGCAATAGAAAATATTATAAATACTTTAGGTATTAGAAAACTATAGATGATAATTAACTAAAATTAGAACCTAATATATATATAAGAATATAATAATTAAAGAAAAATAAAAAAAAGGAGTAAGTAATGGCTGAAAAGGGTAAAAAGGGTAGATTAAAAGTTCAGACCTTTGTGGGAGATAGTTATATACCTATAGATAACGCTACAATTAGAATAAGACCATCCTTTGGGGATGGAACTCAAAGACAAGATATAGTAATTTCAACAAATTCTATGGGAGAAACAGAAGAAGTGGAACTTGATGCTCCACCACTTGAATATTCTGAAGTACCAACAGGACAAACTCCTTATAGCATGTATGATATAAGGATAGATAGAGAGGGTTTTGAAAGTATAATAATAAATGGATGTCAGATATTTCCTGATCAAACTGCAATACAACCTGCCAATATGATAGAAGTCTCTCCACTAATAGATATTAACAGAAATAGATTTTTTGAAAGAGCAGAAATTATTAATATTGGGCCAAATGTATTAGATGGTAATTATCCTCCTAAAATTCCAGAAGAAGAAGAAAAACCACTTCCACCACCTATATCAGGGGTTGTATTACCAGAACCTGTTATTCCTGAATTTATAATAGTACACGCAGGAGGACCAAATAATGCAAATGCACCAAATTATAGAGTTCGTTATAAGGATTATATAAAGAATGTAGCTTCCTGTGAAATATATTCAACTTGGCCTGAAAATACAATAAGGGCAAATGTCTATGCAATAATATCTTTTACCTTAAATAGAATTTATACTGAATGGTATAGAGGTAAGGGAAAGAACTTCCAAATAACAAATTCAACTGCTTATGATCATGCTTTTATTTATGGTAGGAACTACTATGATAGTATAAGTAGAGTTGTTAATGATATTTTTGCCACATATATAAAGAGATTTAACAGTAAGCAGCCTTTATTGGCTCAATATTGTGATGGACAAAAGGTACAATGTCCAGGTTGGATGACCCAATGGGGAAGTAAATACTTAGGAGATGAAGGTAAGACTCCATATGAAATTTTAACAACTTTCTATGGAAATAATATTGAATTAGTTAGGGCTGAAGAGGTAGAAGGAATTCCAGAATCCTATCCGGGATTCGAATTAACTATTGGATCATCAGGTCCACCAGTAAGAACTATACAAGAACAGTTAAATAGAATTGCTGATAATTATCCTTTAATACCAAAAGTAGAAGTAGATGGAGTATTTGGAGATAGAACTGCTGAGGCAGTTAGAGTTTTTCAAGAAGTTTTTAATTTACCTAGAACAGGGGTTGTAGATTATGCTACCTGGTATGAGATTTCTAATATATATGTTGGAGTAACAAGAATAGCAGAACTTAGAGGAGATAAAAAAACTATAGATAGAATATTTATTCCTCCAAGGTCTTTCGATAATTTATACGATCCAAATGTGCCTAAATTTAGATATAAAGATGAAATTTAATTAGTTAGTAGTTAGTAGTTAGTAGTTAGTAGTTAGTAGTGTGGAGTTATACTCTGCACTACTAACTACATGCTGTTTATTGTTTAATCATTTATTGTTTTTCTATTTTTTATATAAAAAATTATAGTTTGACTAATAAAAATAAGACATAATGAACCAAAGATAGGGTATAGTGTTTTTATTAGTTTTGAAAATCCTAAAGTTGATATAGGAAAGGCAATAAGTATTACCAAAAAAATTGCCTGCTTAAAATTTATTTTAAATACTCTATTTAAAGTTTTGCTTATTGAATAAACATCAGATATTTCAGTGGAGAACATTTCTAATAATATTACTGTAAGAAGTAGAGCTTGTATTACTGTTCCAAATCTTTGAGCTACTAATAATAGAGGTATTTCATATTCATATATATAAGGTTGATTAATCATTAATAAAAGGTTAATTATAAAACTTAATATAGTTAAGCCAACAGCTCCTAATATTACACCTAGAATCATAGTTCTAGGCTTTTTAATTTTATTGCTTAAAGGAACTATTACTCCACAGGAAGAAGTTGAATTAAAAGCAGAGTATAGAAGAGTTGATAGAACTATCCCTGTTTTCTTTGGCTCAAACATATTTATAAAGTCAAGGGAAAGAACATCTTTACAAAATAAAAAATATAAAACAGTAATTATTGTTATAGTAAATATAAGTATAGGAACAATAAAGGAATTAACTTCTATTAAGCCATTTGTATCCCTTAATAAAAAGAAAATAGCAACAGCCATCATTATTAAGGAACCAATAAACTTTGGAATGCCAAAAAATTGATTAAGTAAAGCCCCACTTCCTGCTAATATGATTGATGCACTAGATAACATAAAAAGAGTTGTGATAACACTAGTTAATTTACCTAATATGTTTGGGCTAACAATATTCATTAGCTCTGCATAAGAATTCAAATTATACTTAATACTTATTTTTGAAGCAATTGTACCTATAAGTATATAAAAGAAGCCACAAAAAATAATGCCTATAAAACTAGCTAAACCATAAGATGTAAAAAAGTTTAATATTTCTTGGCCAGAAGCTAAACCAGCACCAACTATTGTTCCTATAAAAACAAAAGCTATTTGAAAAATCCTTGATAAATCTTCTTTCATTTAACATCCCCCTAAAGCCTGTATATTAACAAATATATATTCTTAACAGAGTTTTTATTCTAGAAAATGGAAAATTTTACTTTGTTCAAAAGTTTTAATATATTTTAAATATGTAGTAAAATAAAATGTACAAACTATAACTTGTACTTTTACTTTATGGAGGAAAATATGAAAGAATGGAATGGTAAGAGATATCATAGTTTTAACTATTATCTTAGAAATAAATTTAATGAAAAAGTATATAAAATAGCCTTAGATGGGGGCTTTACATGCCCTAATAGAGATGGAAAAGTGAGTGTAGGAGGGTGTACTTTTTGTAGTGCAAGAGGATCAGGAGACTTTGCAGGAAGTAGAAGGTTAGATATAACAAGCCAATTTGAAGATAGAAGAAATATGAT
Source organism: Caproiciproducens sp. MSJ-32 (assembly GCF_018918055.1). GTDB lineage: Bacteria > Bacillota > Clostridia > Clostridiales > Clostridiaceae > Clostridium. The sequence continues at coordinate 7,535 of NZ_JAHLPS010000008.1, read as the reverse complement.
GGAAAAGAAGTGGCATAGCCAAAAGTTAATTGCTTATTTCCAAGCTTATACTAATACATATGCGCCAGTTGATGTTCTTAGAAAAAAGTATTATGAGGCTTTAAATCAAGAGAATGTTGTAGCTATGTCTATAGCAACAAGACCAGATTGTATTGATGATGATGTGTTAGATTTATTATCTGAAATAAATGAAAAAACTTATCTTATAGTTGAACTTGGTCTTCAAACAGTTAATGATGAAGTTGCAAGAAACTTTAATAGAGGTTATGACTTTGAAGTTTTTGATAAGACTTTAAAAAGATTGCTGGCTAGAAATATAGAAGTTGTAGTTCACTCTATATTTGGTCTTCCTGGAGAAACTGAGGAAGATATGATGAAAACTGTAGATTACATAGCTCATTCAGGGGCAAAAGGAATAAAATTTCACCTTCTTCACTTGATGGAAAAAACAAAAATGGCAGAGCAATATAGAAGAGGGGAATTTAGGCTTCTGGGACAGGAAGAATATATTGATTTAGTTTGCAAGGCAATAGCAAGAATTCCAGAAGATATGGTGGTTCATAGACTGACAGGTGATGCTCCAAGAGAGTTGTTAATAGGACCTATGTGGAGTTTAAAAAAATGGGAAGTACTAAATGCAATAGATAAGGCTTTAGTAGATAATGATATATGGCAAGGAAAAAACTTCAAGTAGTTTATAGTACACAGTTTTTGATGAAACAACAAGGCAGTTTTCATAATTAATGCTATCAATTAGAAAATAGTTGCGGATTGTGAATTTATGAAAGGGGGGCTTGTATGAATATAGATGTTATTATATCAGCAAATTATATTAATGAAGAATATTTAAAGGATAAGATAGTTATTATAATAGATATGCTGAGAGCTACATCGGTTATAACAACAGCTATAAATAATGGAGCTAAAGAAATTATACCAATATTAACGGTAGAAGAGGCCTATAAAAAGAAAGAAGAACTTAAAGCTATTGGGATTGAAGCCTTACTTGGAGGAGAAAGAAATGCAATTAAAATTGAAGGCTTTGATTTTACTAATTCTCCATTAGAATATACAAAAGAAAGAGTAAATGAAAAAACAATTATCTTAACAACTACTAATGGGACAAGAGCGATAAATTTAAGTAAAAATGCGAAAAAAATATTTATTGCTTCGATGCTTAATGCAAAAGCTGTTGTAGCTGAATTAAAGAAAGAAAAAGAAGATATTGTATTTATAAATGCAGGTACTAATGGCGAATTTTCTATGGATGATTACATATGCTCTGGTTATATGATAAGTTTATTATCAAAAGAATGCAGCTGTAATTTATCAGATATTTCAAAAATGGCAAAATTAATATACGAAAACAATAATAATATTATAGATTTTATAAAGGAAGCTAAGCATTATAATATATTAAAAAGCCTTAATTTAGAAAAAGACTTATATTATTGTGTAAAAAAGGACATAATAAAAATAGTTCCATATTATAATAAGTCTACAAATTCAATTAAAAAGTAATTTAATAAAAAATAAAATATTAAATAATTTTATTGACAAATAAAATAAAAACATATAATATTAAAATACAATGATAATCAATATCAATTAAGGGATTAATTTATTATTAAAAGTCCACAATTTTAATAATACACATATAAACAAACTCCTATAAATAAGAAGTTATTTCACTAAAAGGTAACTAGTAATGCGGCTAGTTACCTTTTAGTTTTTGGCTAAATTAACTTATAAATAAAATTACATAAAGGAAATGTAATACAAATATAATATAGTAAGACTTATATAGAAAGGAGAAAAGATATGATATTTAAAGCTATTATATTACCGACACCTAGAAGAATAAGAAAATACATAGAAGCAATTATTGATGAAGTTAATACTGAGGTTATTTGTGCAAAAGATAATATTAAAAAAGAAAAAAAGGATATTAAAATACCTGAAAATGATATAAAAAATTGTGGAATAAGTTTTAGGATTTTTTAAAAAATAAAAAGCCACCTGAATAAATCAGGTGGTCTTAGGGGAGATATAATCTATATGGCTAATATAGTTTGGGGGAACTATATTAGCTGTTTTTTAGATGTTCATCTATTAAAGCTTCTATTTTCGGAATACATCTGTATCCTTTGCATCCACCTGTGCAAGCTCCAGTTGCTTTGGAAACTTCACTAACAGTGTGCGCTCCGGCTTTAATGGCATCTTTAATTTTGGATCTTGGTATCGCCTTGCAAATACAAACTTTTGTTATTTTGTCAAGGACTTGTTCTTTTAATTCATTTTCCATTTAGTTTTCCTCCTAAGATTTAAAACTATTAAGGAAAATAAAGGGGATAAAAAACAAATTTAATAATTAAATTTTTATGATTAAATTATATAATTATTAATAACAAAAGTCAATAGTAATTAATAAAAATTATTAGTTAATATCAATCTTAAAAATTTAATTAATTTAAATAATTATCAATTATAAAAAATAATACTAGATAAATTTATAAAAATCTTCTAAAATGTGGACTTTAATATTATTTTGTTTTATAATAATATACAAATTTAGATTTTAATAAAATTAAAGACTGTGAATAGGAAAAGTATTTAGCTGTATACTTTAAGAGAGTGATTGGTTGGTGCGAAATCACAGTTAAGGCTAAAGAAAATCACCTAGGAGTTGGAGGCTGAAAGAGTTTTCGATTAAGCTTATCACGTTGTTCTGCGTTAAAGAATAGAGTATTATTTGTACTCGAAACTAAAGTTTTTATTTTATAAAAACTGATATCCCTTGGGTGGTATACGCGATTCTTCGTCCTTTAGGCCGAAGATTTTTTTATTTCAAATATATTAACAATATGACTTAAATGTTGAGTTTATAGTTTTTAAGGCTGAATAATTAAGTTTCTATGGTTAATAATGAAAAATATAACCAAATGAAAATAAGTATAGTAATATTATTATCTTAATAGAAGGGAGCTTAAATATGTATAAAAAGGTTGAGTTACCAAAAGGCTTTGTTGGTATGGAAAATGATGTTGCAAAGCTTTGGGAAGAAAAAGATATCATAAAAAAGAATCTTAATGCAAATCAAGATGGAGAATATTTTACTTTCTATGATGGTCCTCCAACTGCAAATGGAAAGCCTCATGTTGGTCACATTATAACAAGAGTTATTAAAGATACTATCCCTAGATATAAAGTAATGAAGGGATATAAGGTTACTAGAAAAGCTGGTTGGGATACCCATGGTCTTCCTGTAGAACTTGAAATAGAAAAGAAATTAGGTATATCAGGAAAAGAACAAATTGAAAATTATGGAGTAGAAAAATTTATTAATGAATGTAAAGAATCTGTATTTACTTATGTGAGCATGTGGGAAAAAATGACTAAGCAAATTGGTTACTGGGTAGATATGGATAATCCTTATGTTACATATCATAACTCTTATATTGAATCTGAATGGTGGGCTTTAAAAACAATGTGGGAAAAAGGTCTTTTATATAAGGGACATAAGGTTATGCCATATTGCCCAAGATGTGGAACAGCTCTTTCTTCTCACGAAGTTTCTCAAGGATACAAGGATGTTAAGGACTTAACAGCTATAGCTAAATTTAAGGTTGAAGGAGAAGATAATAAATATATATTAGCATGGACAACAACTCCTTGGACATTACCTTCTAACCTAGCTTTATGTGTTAATCAGGCTTATGATTATATAGAAGCTAAAGTTAAGGACTCTGATGAAGTATATATCTTAGCTAAAGAATTAGCTCCAAAGGTATTAGGAGAAGAGTATGAAATAATTAAAGAATTTAAGGGTTCTGAGTTATTAGGTCTTAAATATGAAAGATTACTTCCATTTGGAAAGGTTGAAGGAAAGGCTTTTGAAGTTATTCATGGAGACTATGTAACATTAACAGATGGTACAGGAATAGTTCATATAGCTCCTGCATATGGAGAAGACGATAGCTTTGTTGCTAAGAAAAATGGAATAACTTTCATAAACTTGGTTGATGCTAGTGGTAATTTCGTAGATGAAGTAACTCCATGGGCTGGAAGATTCGTTAAAAAGTGTGATGAAGATATAGTTAAATATTTAGATAAGGAAAATAAATTATTTAAATCTGAAAAGCATACTCACTCATATCCTCATTGCTGGAGATGTGACACACCACTTCTTTATTATCCAAAAGAAAGCTGGTTTGTTGCAATGACTAAGCTTAGAGATAATTTATTAAGAAATAATAATAAAATAAATTGGTATCCAGATAATATAAGAACAGGTAGATTTGGTAAGTTCCTTGAAAATGTTATTGATTGGGGTATTTCAAGAGACAGATACTGGGGAACACCACTTCCAATCTGGGAATGTGAATGTGGACATAGAGAATGTATAGGAAGTATAGCGGAACTTAAAGAAAAAGGAAATAATGTTCCTGATGATATAGAACTTCACAAACCATATATAGATAAGGTTCATTTAGATTGTCCTAAGTGTGGAAAGAAAATGACTAGAACTCATGAAGTTATAGATTGTTGGTTTGATTCAGGATCAATGCCTTTTGCACAATTACACTATCCATTTGAAAATAAAGAAGAATTTGAAAAGAGATTCCCAGCCCAATTCATATCAGAAGCAGTTGACCAAACAAGAGGATGGTTCTATACATTATTAGCTATATCAACAGCTTTATTTGATACTAATTCCTTTGAAAACTGTATAGTTTTAGGCCACGTATTAGATAAAAAGGGATTAAAGATGTCAAAATCAAAGGGAAATGTTGTAGATCCATTTGAAGTGCTAGCTTCTCAAGGAGCAGATGCTACTAGATGGCATTTCTACACTGCAAGTGCACCATGGCTTCCAACTAGATTCTCAATAGATGATGTTGCCGAAGCTCAAAGAAAGTTCCTAAGCACTTTATGGAATGTTTATTCATTCTATGTTCTATATGCAGATTTAGATAAGTTTAATCCATTAGAATACAAAGATTTCAAATCAGAAAATGTTATGGATAAGTGGATTCTATCAAAACTTAATACATTAATTAAAACTGTTGAAAAGAACCTAGATGAATATCAAATAACACCAGCTGCTCTTGCTATTGAAAAGTTTACGGATGAATTATCTAACTGGTATGTAAGAAGAAATAGAGCAAGATTCTGGTCATCAGAATTAACAGATGATAAGATAGGCGCTTATGTTACTTTATACAGAGTTTTAACTACTTTAGTAAAGGTTACATCTCCTTTTGTGCCATTTATCTCTGAAGAAATTTATCAAAATTTAGTTGTTAATTTAGATAAAGATGCCATTGAAAGTGTACATTTATGTTCATGGCCAAAGGCAAATGAGACTGCAATAGATAAAAATCTTGAAAAAGAAATGGATTTAGCTTATACAATAGTCCAACTTGGTAGAAGTGCAAGAAATGGTGCTAACATCAAGAATAGACAGCCACTTTCTAGAATGCAGATTTCAACAAATTCTCTTCCTAAATATTATGGGGATATTATAAAAGATGAGCTTAATATTAAAGAAGTTGAATTTGGAGCTGACTTATCAGAGCATGTTAACTTTGAAGTAAAACCTAATTTACCTGTGTTAGGAAAGACTTATGGTAAGTTAATTCCTGGAATTAGAAAAGAAATATCTTCAAGAAATCAAATGGAATTAGCCCAAAAGATTAACAATGGAGGAATTGAAACTATCGTAGTTAATGATGTAGAAATAGTTTTAGATAAGGACAATTTATTGGTAACAATGCAAGGTAAAGAAGGTTATGCTTTTGCTGGAGAAGGTACTATAGGAGTTGTTCTTGATACAAATATTACTCCTGAATTAAGAGAAGAAGGACATTTAAGAGAAATAATTTCAAAAATCCAAAATATGAGAAAAGAAAGTGGATTTGAAGTTGCAGATAAAATAAAACTTTATGTTGCTAATAATGATATGTTAATAGATATCATAAATAGAAATAGAGAATTTATAGAAAAAGAAACTTTAACAGAAGAGATAATTATAAATGCTGAAGCTGATTACAAAGAAGTTAATGTAAATGGTGAAAACTTAAATATGACTGTTGAAGTTATCAATTAATTATTAAAGGGGCAGTCTTAGACAGCCCCTTTTCCATGAAAAATATAAATAAAATTTTTTGTATAAAAGTAAGAATATTGTATTAACTATTTACAAATAGTATAATTATACTTAAAATGTAATAAAGAAATTGAATAAAATGGAGTGATGAAAGAATGGCTACTTCTATAAAAGATGTTGCTAAAGAAGCTGGTGTTTCCATTGCTACTGTTTCTAGAGTTTTAAATGACATAGATGTTGTAAATGAGGATACTAAAAAGAAAGTATTAGATGCTATAAATAAGCTTGGATATAGACCTAATATAGTAGCAAGAAGTCTTAAAACACAAAGAACAAAGACTATAGGAATACTTGTGCCTGATATTTCCAGTGGTTTCTATCCTGAAATCGTTAGAGGAGCTGAAGACGTATCCAATATTTATGATTATAATGTGATATTATGTAATTCAGACTTTGATGATGAGAAAGAAAAAGAATATTTAAGAGTACTTAGAGAAAAAATGGTTGATGGAGTTATTTATATGAGTTCATCTCTACAACCAGAGATACTAGATTTAATTAATGAATTAAATATAAAGACTGTTTTAGTAGAAACAAAGGATAAGGAAGAAAAATTGCCAAGTGTAACAATAGATAATATAAAGGCAGCAGAAGAAATTACAAACTATCTTATAAATAAAGGTAAAAGAAAAATTGCCTTTGTTGGAGCTAAGAAAGAAAGCTTAAATGCATGGGTAGATAGATTTAGTGGTTATGAAAAGGCTTTAAAGGATAATGGGTTAGAACTTGATGAAGATCTTATATTTACAAAGGGATTAAAAGTAAAATCAGGTTATGATGCTGTTGATCATTTTGAAATGAGTAAAAAGCCTTATGATGCTGTAGTATGTGCTTCAGATGAATTAGCTGTTGGGGTAATAAATGCCTTAAGAGAAAGAGGCAAAAGAGTTCCTGAAGATGTAAGTGTTGTTGGCTTTAATAACAATGAGATAGCAGAACTTTTCTATCCTAAAATAACAACAATTAAGCAACCAAGTTATGATATGGGATCTGTTGCTATGAGAATGTTAATAAAATTATTAAATAAAAAAGGATTAGAACAATCACAATTTGTACTTGATTATGAATTAATTGAAAGAGATAGTGTTAAATAATAATTTAAAATTAAGGAAAGGCCTTTGTAATATATTTTTTTAGAACATATCTAATTATTTCAGTTAAAATACTGTAATTATTATAGAATTAAATCTAGAATTTTACATATAAGGCTAATAAAAAGGAGATTGGAAACAATCTTCTTTTTTTATGTGCGCCCGGCATGGGCGTAATCTTGTCGGTGAAAGTCCGATACGGGGGTTGATAGTGCCAACCGTTAGCCTAAGACAAGGGTGTCCACCGCGAGGTGGAATCTGAAGGAAGTCGGCGG